>CAZVLY010000272.1:0-6324 GCA_964628175.1 uncultured Piscinibacter sp.
CCGCGTTCGCCGCCGGACAGGCTGCCCACCAGCTTCTGCTGGTCGTTGCCCTTGAAGTTGAAGCGGCCGATGTAGGCCCGCGAGGGCATGACGAACTTGCCCACGACGATGTTGTCCAGCCCGCCGGAGACGTCCTCCCAGACCGTCTTGTCGGCGGCCAGCGAATCGCGGCTCTGGTCGACGAAGGCCATCTTCACCGTCGGGCCGATCTTCACCGTGCCCGAGTCCGGCTGCTCCTTGCCGGCGATGAGGCGGAACAGCGTCGACTTGCCGGCGCCGTTCGGGCCGATGATGCCGACGATGGCGCCCGCAGGCACCTTGAAGCTCAGGTCGTCGATCAGCACGCGGTCGCCGAAGCTCTTGGTGACGTTCTCGAACTCGATCACCTCGTGGCCGAGACGATCGGCCACCGGGATGAAGATCTCGTTGGTCTCGTTGCGCTTCTGGTAGTCGACGTCCGACAGTTCCTCGAAGCGTGCCAGGCGCGCCTTGCTCTTGGCCTGGCGGCCTTTCGGGTTCTTGCGCACCCACTCGAGCTCGCGCTTCATCGCGCGGGTGCGCGCGTCCTCGGTCTTCTGCTCGAGCTCGAGGCGCTTTTCCTTCTGGTCCAGCCAGATGCTGTAGTTGCCCTGGTAGGGGATGCCGCGGCCGCGGTCGAGCTCGAGGATCCACTCGGCGGCGTTGTCGAGGAAGTAACGATCGTGGGTGATCGCCACCACGGTGCCCGGGAAGCGCTTGAGGAAGATCTCCAGCCACTCCACCGACTCGGCGTCCAGGTGGTTGGTCGGCTCGTCGAGCAGCAGCATGTCGGGCTTTTGCAGCAGCAGCCGGCACAGCGCCACGCGGCGCTTCTCGCCGCCGGAGAGCACGCCGATCTTGGCGTCCCAGGGCGGCAGGCGCAGGGCGTCGGCGGCGATCTCCAGCTGCAGGTCGGTGTTCTCGCTGCCGGCCGCGGCGATGATCGCTTCGAGCTCGGCCTGCTCGGCGGCGAGCTTGTCGAAGTCGGCGTCCGGCTCGGCGTAGGCCGCGTAGACCTCGTCCAGCCGCGCCTTCGCGTCGAGCACGCCGCCGATGCCCTGCTCCACCGCCTCGCGCACCGTCTGATCCGGATCGAGCTGCGGCTCCTGCGGCAGGTAGCCGATCTTCAGGTTGGGCATCGGGATGGCTTCGCCCTCGATGTCCTTGTCGATGCCGGCCATGATCTTCAGCAGCGTCGACTTGCCCGAGCCGTTCAGGCCGAGCACGCCGATCTTGGCGCCGGGGAAGAAGCTGAGCGAGATGTCCTTCAGGATCTGCCGCTTCGGCGGCACGATCTTGCCGACGCGGTTCATGGTGTAGACGTACTGGGCCATTGGGTTCTCGACGATCCGGGGATGCGGGGTAAACCGCGATTATCCCGGACGCCGCGCCGACGCCGGCCGGCGCGGCCCGGCGCTCAGCTGGCGCCGAGCCGCTCGCGCAGTTCGGCCAGCAGCCGCTGCGGCTCGATCGGGCGCACCAGGTAGGCGTCGGCGCCCAGGGCCAGGCCGTGATCGCGCGAGGCGTCGTCGCGCGCCGTGGCGGTGAGGAAGACAAAGGGCATCGCGCGCAGCGCGGCGTCGGCGCGCACGCGCTGCAGAAGCTCGAAGCCGCCGCCTTCGTGCATCACCACGTCGGAGAGGATGAGATCGACGTGCCGCGAGCGTGCCAGTGCGAGGGCCTCGTCGCCGCCGCCGGCGGTCAGCACCTCGTAGCCCGCGGGCTCCAGCAGGCTGAGCTTGAAGGCCAGGTTGGCATCGGTGTCGTCGACCATGAGCAGCACCAGTCCGGGCGTCGGCGCCCGCAGCTCGGGGAGGATCGGGCGCTGCATCGCCACCTCGCCGGCCGGCGGCGCCGGCGAGGGTTGCGGGGCTGCCGGCGGGCCGGGCAGGAAGCGCGCCAGCTCGGCCATGAACTGCGCGGGATCGATCGGCTTGGCGAAGTGGCCATCGAAGCCGGCGCGCAGCGCGCGGTCGTGGTCGCCCACCATCGCGAAGGCGGTCACCGCCAGCAGCGGCACGCCGGACAGCGCCTTGTCGGACTTCAGCGCCCGCGCCACCTCGTAGCCGTCCAGGCCGGGCATCTGGATGTCGCAGACCACCAGGTCGGGGGCTTCGCGGCGTGCGGCATCCAAGCCGGCCTGCCCGTCGGTGGCGCTGATCGTCTCGTGGCCCCAGGCGCGCAGCAGGTAGGTCATCAGCTCGAGGTTGATGGGGTTGTCCTCGATGACCAGGATGCGAGCCATCTCAGCCCCGCGCCAGCGTCAGCGTGAAGCAGCTGCCGCGGCCCGGCTCGCTGCTGACGTCGATGCGCCCTTGCATCAGCGCGGCCAGCTTCGTCGACAGGTGCAGGCCCAGGCCCGTGCCCTCGGCGCTGCGCGATTGCGGATCGCCCACCTGGGTGAAGGCCTCGAACAGCCGCGCACGGTCGGCCTCGCTGATGCCCGGGCCGGTGTCGCGCACCTCGAAGCCGATGCCGTCGTGGCCGTCGCGCACCGCCAGCGTCACGCCACCCGCATTCGTGAACTTGACGGCGTTGCCGGCCAGGTTGATGAGGATCTGCAGCAAGGCGCGGCGGTCGGCGCGCACGGCCGGCCAATCGGGTCGGGGGTCCAGCCGCAGCCAGAGCCCGCGCGCCTGGGCGGCCGGGGCCAGCGTCTGCAGCACTTCGTCGAGCACCGGCGCACAGTTCACCGCATCGAGCCGCAGCTCGACGCGGCCCGACTCGATCTTCGCCAGGTCGAGCAGGTCGTTGATCAGCGACAGCAGATGCTTGCCGCTGGACTGCACCAGTCCGAGCTGCTTTTCCTGGTCGGGCGTGAGCGGCCCCGGCAGCTTCATCAGCATCAGCCCGGTGAAGCCGATGATCGCGTTCAGCGGTGTGCGCAGCTCGTGGCTCATGGTGGCGAGAAAGCGATCCTTCGCGCGGCTGGCGCGTTCGAGCTCGTCGTTCTTTTCGCGCAGCGCGAGCTCGAAGCGCTTGCGCTCGCTGATGTCGCGGATCGCGCTCATCACCAGCCGCCCCGCCTCGGTGTCGATCGGGCTGAGGCTGATCTCGACCGGAAACTCCTCGCCGTTGGAGCGCACGCCGTGCAGTTCGCGGCCCTCGCCCATCGCCCGCATGCGCGGAGCGCCGAGGAAACCCAGCCGGTGCCCGAGGTGCGCCCGGTGCAGCCGCTGCGGCAGGAGCAGTTCGATCGGTTCGCCGATCACCGCCGCCGACTCGTGGCCGAACAGGCTGCGTGCCTGCGCGTTGAACAGCACGATGCGGCCGGTACCGTTGACGATGACGATCGCGTCGGGCGCGTTGTCGAGCACGGCATGGAAGCGCGCGTGCACGAAGGCGGCATCGCGCCGCGCGCGCTGGCGCGTCACGTCGGCCAGGTGGCTGACCAGGTGCGTGACCTCGCCCTGCGCATCACGCACCGCGCTCGTGCTGCAGTTGACGTACAGCGGCACTCCGTCCTTGCGCTGGCGCAGCACCTCGTGCCGCGCCCCCAGGCCGTCGAGGGCCTCCATGCGCATCTGGATCTCGTCGTCGCGCAGTTCGCGCGGCACGATCAGCTCGGCCACGGTCTGACCGAGCGCTTCGGAGGCGGTGTAGCCGAAAGTCGCTTCGGCGGCCAGGTTCCACAGCGCCACGCGGCCATCGGGATGCATCGCGACGAGCGCAACCGGTGACTGCGCGACCAGGACCTCACTCAGGGCAGCGTTCATTCAATGCGATCGGCAGCTTGATGCGAATCAATGTAGCCCCGGCGCGGTGCCGGGGCAATACACAAACCGGAGCGATGCCGCCGCGTGCATTTCGCATGCGCAAACAAGTGAGCGAACGACTCATCGGAGCACGCCGCATGAGCGGCTCCATCACCGCATGCGCGGCGCAGCGCACGCCGATCGGTGCTTTCTGCTACGGTCCATCGCGCGCCTTCGCGCCGCGACCCATGCCGCCATGCCACGACTGCTCTATCTGTTCACGCTGTGCAACCTGGTGATCGGCACGGGCGCCTTCGTGCTCGGCGGCGTGGTGTCGCCGATGGCCGACGCGCTCCACGTCAGCGTCGCCGCCGCCGGCCAGGCCATGACCGCCTACGCGCTGTCGACCGCCGTGCTCGCGCCGCTGACGCTCGTGCTCACCGGGCACTGGCCGCGCGCCCGGGTGCTGGTCGTCTCGATGGCGGTGTTCGCGCTGGGCAACCTGGTCTGCGCGCTGGCCGGCAGCCTGCCGGTACTGCTGGCCGGCCGCGTGCTGATGGGCGTGGGCGCGGTGTTCACCGCGGTCGCGGCGGGCATCGCCGTGGCGCTGGTCGAGCCGCAGCGGCGCGGACGGGCGCTGTCGCTGGTCTTCATCGGCATCAGCTTGAGTTACGTGATCGGCCTGCCGCTGGGCGCCTGGCTGGGCTTCCGCCATGGCTGGCAGGTGCCGGTGGCGGTGGTGTGCGGCGCCGCGACGCTGACCTGCGCGGTGCTCGCCCTGGCGCTGCCGCGCACGATCTCCGCGCCCGGCGCGAGCTTCGCAGGGCTGGCTGCGCTGCTGCGCCGCGCCGAGGTGCTGTGGACGCTGGCGCTCACGCTGCTGTACTTCGTCGCGATCTTCTGCGTGTTCGCCTACATCGGGCCGGTGCTGCAGGCGCTGCTGCCGATGTCCACCGAGCGCATGTCGGTCACGCTGATGCTGTTCGGCCTGTCCGGCGTGGCCGGCACCGTGGTGGGCGGCTGGGCCAACGACCACTTCGGCCCGCGCCGCACGCTGACCGTGCAGCTCGCCGTACTCGCCTCGATGATGCTGCTGGTGCCGCTGACGCGCGGCAACCACGTGCTGATCGTGCTGGTGTTCGTGGTCTGGGGCGTCGCCGGCTTCGGCATGATGTCACCGCAGCAGTCGCGCCTGGCGGCACTGGCGCCGGCACAGGCGCCCATCCTGCTGTCGCTGAACACCTCGATGCTTTACATCGGCACCGCGCTGGGCGCGGCGATCGGCGGGCCGGCGGCCGTGCTGGTCGGCTTCGACCGCCTGGCCTGGGTCGGCGTGCCGTTCGCGGCGGCGGGCTGGCTCACGCTGCGCCTGGGCGTGACAAAGGGCGCGCGCTGGCGCCCGGCATGAAATCGAGGCCGCAGGTAGAATCGCGCCACCATCGCAGCACCCAGTCACTGCGCTGACGTCGTTTCCGACCCGGGCCTCGCGCCCACCGCACCCTCTGCCTGCGACTGGCGCCCACACCCGGGCGACAGGCCGATCTCCCTTACGGAACTCCATGTCCTTTGACACTCTCGGCCTCGCCGAGCCCCTGCTGCGCGCGATCCGCGAACACGGCTACACCACCCCCACCCCCATCCAGGCGCAGGCCATTCCGGTCGTGCTGCAAGGCGGCGACCTGCTCGGCGGCGCGCAGACCGGCACCGGCAAGACCGCCGGCTTCACGCTGCCGATGCTGCAGCGCCTGATGGCCAAGCCCGCCGTGCGCGACGGCCGCGGCCGCATCCCCATCCGCGCCCTGATCCTCACCCCGACGCGCGAACTCGCCGCGCAGGTCGAGGAGAGCGTGCGCACCTACGGCAAGTACACCGGCCTGACCAGCATGGTGATGTTCGGCGGCGTCGGCATGCAGCCGCAGATCGACAAGCTCAAGCGTGGTGTCGACATCCTCGTGGCCACGCCCGGCCGCCTGCTCGACCACCATGGCCAGCGCACGCTGGACCTGAGCCACGTCGAGATCTTCGTGCTCGACGAAGCCGACCGCATGCTCGACATGGGCTTCATCCACGACATCAAGAAGGTGCTGGCCATCGTGCCGGCGCAGAAGCAGAGCCTGCTGTTCTCGGCCACCTTCAGCGACGAGATCAAGGCCCTGGCCGACCGGCTGCTGAACAAGCCGGCGCTGATCGAGGTGGCGCGGCGCAACCAGACCGCCGACACCATCGCGCAGAAGGTCCACCCGGTCGGTCGCGAGATGAAGAAGGACCTGCTGTGCCATCTCATCAAGAGCAACGACTGGCACCAGGTGCTGATCTTCACGCGCATGAAGCACGGTGCCAACCGCCTGTGCGAGCACCTCGTGAAGAGCGGCATCACCGCGATGGCGATCCATGGCAACAAGAGCCAGGGCGCGCGCACCAAGGCGCTGGCCGACTTCAAGGCCGGTGACCTGACCTGCCTGGTGGCCACCGACATCGCCGCGCGCGGCATCGACATCGACCAGCTGCCGCACGTCGTCAACTTCGAGCTGCCCAACGTGCCCGAGGACTACGTGCACCGCATCGGCCGCACCGGCCGCGCCGGCGCGCAGGGCGAGGCGCTCACCCTGGC
>CAZVLY010000273.1:0-6305 GCA_964628175.1 uncultured Piscinibacter sp.
TGGGCGGCGTGATGACCAAGATGATCAAGAAGAACACCACCATCCCGACCAAGTTCTCGCAGGTGTTCTCGACCGCCGACGACAACCAGCCGGCGGTGACGATCAAGGTCTACCAGGGCGAGCGCGAGATGGCCTCGGGCAACAAGAGCCTGGGCGAGTTCAACCTCGAGGGCATCCCGCCGGCCGCGCGCGGCACGCCGCAGATCGAGGTGACCTTCGACATCGACGCCAACGGCATCCTGCACGTGGGCGCGAAGGACAAGGCCACCGGCAAGGAAAACAAGATCACCATCAAGGCGAACTCGGGCCTCAACGAGGAAGAGATCCAGAAGATGGTGAAGGACGCCGAGCTGAACGCCGCCGAGGACAAGAAGAAGCTCGAGCTGGTGCAGGCGCGCAACCAGGCCGATGCGATGGTGCACTCGGTGCGCAAGAGCCTGGGCGAGCACGGCGACAAGCTCGACGCCGGCGAGAAGGAGAAGATCGAGGCCGCGCTGAAGGACGCCGAGGAATCGCTCAAGGGCGAGGACAAGGCCGACATCGAGGCCAAGACCGAGGCACTGATGGCCGCCAGTCAGAAGCTGGGCGAGAAGGTCTACGCGGATGCGCAGGCGGCACAGGCTGCGGCCGGTGGCGCCGAAGCGCCGCAGGGTGCACAGGCTTCGGCCAAGCCGGCCGACGACAACGTGGTCGACGCCGACTTCAAGGAAGTCAAGAAGTGATGAGACGGCCAGCCCGCTCGCGGGCTGCCGTCCCACCTCGCCGCGTTCGAGCTGACAGGCCCTGCCTGCACCTCAACGCGGCGTTCTGCGTTGTGAAGCACTGAGAATCTGCATGGCAAAGCGCGACTACTACGAGATCCTCGGCGTGGCGAAGAACGCCTCCGAGGACGACATCAAGAAGGCCTACCGCAAGCTGGCCATGAAGCACCACCCTGACCGCAACCAGGGTGAAGGGGCCGACGCGAAGAAGTCCGAAGAGAAGTTCAAGGAGGCCAAGGAGGCCTACGAGATGCTCTCGGATGCGAGCAAGCGCGCCGCCTACGACCAGTATGGCCACGCCGGCGTCGACCCCAACATGGGCGGTGCGGGCTTCCGCCCGGGCGGCCCGGGCGCCGACGGCTTCGGCGGCTTCGCCGAGGCCTTCGGCGACATCTTCGGCGACATCTTCGGCGGTCAGGGCGGCCCGCGCCGTGGCGGCGGCGGGCAGCAGGTGTTCCGCGGCAGCGACCTCAGCTACGCGATGGAGATCACGCTCGAGGAGGCCGCCCACGGCAAGGAGACGCAGATCCGCATCCCGAGCTGGGAAGGCTGCGAAACCTGTCACGGCACCGGCGCCAAGCCCGGCACCAGCCCGAAGACCTGCAGCACCTGCAATGGCGCGGGCACGGTGCACATGCGCCAGGGCTTCTTCAGCATCCAGCAGTCCTGCCCGCACTGCCACGGCACCGGCAAGATCATTCCCGACCCCTGCATGACCTGCAGCGGCCAGGGCAAGATCAAGAAGAACAAGACGCTGGAAGTGAAGATCCCCGCCGGCATCGGCGAGGGCATGCGCATCCGCTCCAGCGGCAACGGCGAGCCGGGCACCAACGGCGGCCCGCCGGGCGACCTGTACATCGAGATCCGTGTCAAACAGCACGACATCTTCGAGCGCGACGGCGACGACCTGCACTGCACCGTGCCGGTGGGCCTGACCACGGCGGCGCTGGGTGGTGCCATCGAGGTGCCCACGCTCAGCGGCAAGGCCGAGATCGAGTTGCCCGAGGGCACGCAGCACGGCAAGACCTTCCGGCTGCGCGGCAAGGGCATCAAGGGCGTGCGCTCCAGCTACCCCGGTGACCTGTACTGCCACGTGGCGGTGGAAACGCCGATCAAGCTCACCGAGCACCAGCGCAAGCTGCTCAAGGAGCTGGAGGAGTCGTTCCGCAAGGGCGGCGACAAGCATTCGCCCAATGCCAAGAGCTGGACGGACCGGGTGCGCGACTTGTTCAAGTAAGCCGGGCAGCGTGCCGATAAGAAGGCTTTCCGACCTCGTCTGAAGCCTTCATGGCACGTCTGCTGTACCCCGATATCGGCGACTGCCGCGCCCTGGTGATCGATGGCAACATGACCTCGCGGAGCATCCTGGCCGGGATGCTGCGCGACATGGGCGTGGGACACGTTTCGTATGCCAGCCGTGCCGCCGACGCGCGGCGCATGCTCGAAGGCCGCAGCTTCGACGTGGTGCTCTGCGACTACCACTTCGACCACTCGCCCATGTCCGGCCAGGACCTGCTGGACGACTTGCGCCGCTCGCAGCTGCTGCCCTACTCCACCGTCTTCGTGATGGTCACCGGCGAAGCTGGCTACACGCACGTCGCCGAGGCTGCCGAGGCGGCGCTCGACAGCTACCTGCTCAAGCCCCACACCGCCAGTGCCCTCGAGCAACGCGTGCTGCAGGCACGCCACCGCAAGAAGGTGCTCGGCCCGATCTTCGAGGCGATCGCCGAAGAGGACTTCGAGACCGCGGCCCGCCTGTGCCAGGAGCGCTTCGAGCAGCGCGGCGAGTACTGGCTGTATGCCGCCCGCGTGGGCGCCGAACTCTGGGTGCGCCTGAACCAGCTCGACAAGGCGCGCTACCTCTACGAAGCGGTGCGCGAAGCGCGCGCCGCGCCCTGGGCCAAGCTGGGCATCGCGCGCGTCGAGCTCGAGTCGGGTCAGCTGCAGCAGGCCACGCGCACGCTGGAGAGCCTGATCGGCGAGCAGCCGACCTACGCCGATGCCTACGACGTGATGGGCCGCGTGCAGGTCGAGCAAGGTGACATGACCGCCGCGCTGGAGACCTACCGCACGGCCACCGAGCTCACGCCGGCGAGCATCAGCCGCCTGCAGAAGCAGGGCATGCTGGCCTTCTACATGGGCGAGGCCACCGAGGCGACCGATGCGCTGGAGCGCACGGTGCGCATTGGCATCAGCTCGAAGATGTTCGATTGCCAGACGCTCGTGCTGCTGGTGCTGCTGCACCACGACACCCGCGACACCAAGGCCTTCACCCGGGCCTGCGGCCACATCGAGCGTGCCGTCGAGAAGCGCCCGGAAAGCACCCGCCTGCGCCGCTTCCTCGAGACCGCGCGCATCCTGCAGGCGCTGATCGAGCGCCAGGTCGGCAACGCGAAACGCGCCGCCACCACGCTGGCCGCGCAGATCCGCGAAGAGGACTTCGACTTCGAGGCGGCTGCCAACCTGCTCGCCGCGCTCTCGCGCATGAGCGGCACCGAGATCCAGCTGCCCGAGGCCGATGGCTGGGTGACGGACCTGGCGCGGCGCTTCTGTGCCTCCAAGGCCTCGACCGACATGCTGTGCATGGCCTGCGCGCCGCACCCGCCCTTCGAGGCCATCGTCCGCGCGGCGCACCAGACCATCACGACCGCTGCCGAGAAGGCCATGACGAACAGCCTGAACGGCGCGCACGAGGCCACCGTGCGCTCGCTGCTCGAGCTGGGTGGCTCGACCTTGAATGCCAAGCTGCTCGACATGGCCGGCCTGGTGCTGAACCGCCACGGCGCCAAGATCGCCGACAGCGCGCAGCTGGGCGACCAGATCGCCGGCCTGCGTCGGCGCTTCTGCACGCGAGGCACCCAGGTCGCCCTCGGCACGAGCGCCGGGCGTTCCTCGGGCGGGCTGACGCTGCGCCACTGACGGGCATTCTGGTAACCCGTCCTTAACACCGGGGCAAGGCGCGGGCCCGACAATGTGGCCCATGTCCAGACCGATGTTCGCTGCGTCGAGCGAGTGGAATCCGCTGACGCTGGCCCTCGTCACCAGCCTGTGGGTCGCTGCGTTCGCCAACTGGCCGTTGTGGCGTGCCCTGCTCGCGCTGCCGGAGAACGGCAGCCCGCGCGGCGTGCTCTTCGTGGCCGGCTTCGGGGCGATGATCGCTGCGCTGACCTTCGTGCTGTTGAGCCTCGCCGCCTGGCGTCGCGCCATCAAGCCCGCGGCGGCGCTCTTCCTCGTGCCGGCGGCCGCCGGTGCGCACTTCATGGGCACCTACGGCGTCGTCATCGACCCGACCATGATGGTCAACGTGCTGCAGACCAACGCGACGGAGACACGCGACCTGATCAGCCTGCGCCTGGTCATGAGCCTGCTGCTCATCGCCGCCCTGCCGATCGCGCTGATGTGGCGGCTGCCGGTGCGGCGCCTGAGCTTCCTCGCGCAGCTCTCCCGCAACCTGGGCGCGATGCTCGCCGGCACCGCGCTGCTCGCGGTGCTGCTGTTCGCGCTGTTCGCCGACCTGTCGGCGACGATGCGCAACCACAAGTCGATGCGCTACCTGATCAACCCGCTGAACTCGTTCTATGCGCTCGGCTCGCTGGCGCACCAGGCGAACGCGCGGCCGCAGGGGCCGCCGGAGCAGATCGGCGTTGGCGTGTCAGTGGCACCGCGGGCGGCCGGCACCCGGCCGCCGCTGATGCTGCTGGTGGTCGGCGAGACGGCGCGCTCCGACCACTTCTCGCTCAACGGCTACGAGCGGCCGACCAATCCGCAGCTCGCGACCCTGGGCGTGGTGAGCTACCGCGACGTGACCTCCTGCGGCACCAACACGGCGGCCTCGCTGCCCTGCATGTTCTCGCACCTGGGCCGAGACGGCTACGCGGCACGCGAACGTGAACACGAGAACCTGCTCGACCTGGCGCAGCGCGCGGGCCTGGCCGTGCTCTGGCTGGACAACCAGTCCGGCTGCAAGGGGCTGTGCGAGCGCGTGCCCAATGCGATGGCCTCGGAAGGCGCGCCGGCCACCCTGTGCAGCGATGGCGAGTGCCTCGACGAAGCCTTGCTGCACGGATTGGATGCGCGCCTGGCCGCGCTCGACCCGCTGCGCCGCGCGCGCGGCGTGCTGCTGGTGCTGCACCAGATGGGCAGCCACGGGCCGGCCTACTGGCGCCGCGCCCCGGCCGATCGAAAGCCCTTCCAGCCAGAGTGCCTGACCAACGTGCTGCAGCAGTGCGACCGCCAGGCGCTGGTCAACGCCTACGACAACTCGATCGCCTACACCGATCACGTGCTGGCCCGGTCGATCGCCTGGCTGGGCCGCCAGCAGGCGGCGTTCGACCCGCTGCTGCTGTACGTCTCGGACCACGGCGAATCGCTGGGCGAGAACGGCCTGTACCTGCACGGCCTGCCCTACGCCGTGGCGCCCCGCGAGCAGACCCACGTGCCGATGGTCGTGTGGCTGCCCGCCCAGACCGAGCAGGCGGCCGGCCTGCGCAAGGCCTGCCTGGCCGAGCAGCGCGACCGGCCGCTCAGCCACGACCACCTGTTCCACACGGTCAGCGGCGCGCTGGGGATCCGCGCCGGCGAATACCGGGCCGAGCTCGACGCCTTCGCGGCCTGCCGCCAGCCCTGAGCGAACAGCTCAGAACAGCGCGGCCTGCGCCGGCGGCGTCGGGTCGTGCGGCGCGCGAAATCGGGTCAGGTCCAGCGGCTCGCGCTCGCGATTCAGGCCCAGCCGCGCACAGGCCTTCTCGAAACGCTGGCGCAGCAGCTTGGCCCACACGCCCTCGCCCGTCATGCGCGATCCGAAGCGGGCGTCGTAGTCGCGGCCTCCGCGCATCTCGCGCACGCGTGCCATGACCCGTTCGGCGCGCTGCGGGTAGTGCGTGGCCAGCCAGTCCTGGAAGATCGGGTTCACCTCCCAGGGCAGGCGCAAGACGATCGAGAACGCCGACCTGGCCCCTGCATCCGCAGCCGCCTCGAGGATGCGCTCCAGTTCGGGCTCGTTGATGAAAGGGATCACCGGCGAGACGCTCACCCCCACCGGTACGCCCTCCCGTGCCAGCGTGGCGATGGTCTTCAGCCGCCGTTGTGGCGAGGCCGCACGCGGCTCCAGGATGCGCGCGAGCGAGGCGTCGAGTGTCGTCACCGACACGTACACCGCGGCCAGCCGCTGCGAGGCCATCGGCGCGATCAGGTCGAGATCACGCTCCACACCGGCCGACTTGGTGACCAGCGAGAACGGGTGGTTCCATTCGCTGAGCACCTCGATCACCGAGCGCGTGATGCCCAGTCGGCGCTCGGCCGGCTGGTAGGCGTCGGTGGCCGAGCCGATGTTGAGCATCAGCGGCTCGTAGCCTCTGTGTGCCAGGGCTTCGCGCAGGCGCTGCGCCGCGTTCACCTTGGCGATGATCCGCGACTCGAAGTCGATTCCGGGCGACAGGTTCAGGTAGCTGTGCGTGGGCCGCGCGAAGCAGTAGACGCAGCCGTGCTCACAGCCCCGGTAGGGGTTGATCGACAGGTCGAAGGAGATGTCGGGCGAGTCGTTGC
>CAZVLY010000274.1:0-6298 GCA_964628175.1 uncultured Piscinibacter sp.
CGGCGCTCACCAGCCCCTGGTTCGAGACCGCTGCCGATGGCTTCTACCTCGTCGATCGGCAGAAGGGGTTGGTGCCGTGGCAGCCCTGAGAGCGCTGCTGCGGGTGCTGCTCGGCGCGCTCGCCGTGGCTGGCCCTGCCCATGCGCAGGTCACGGCCAACGAGGCTTCACGCTACAGCGCCGCGGTGGCCGCCGAGTGGTTCCGCGTCGTGTTGCCGGCGATCCAGCAGACGCCGGGGCAATCGCCGCCAGTGGCGGCGCGCACGCTGGCCTACCTGGGCCTGGGCCTGTACGAATCGATCCTCGCCGGCCTGCCGGGGCAGCGCAGCTTCGCCGGGCAGCTGGTCGAGCTCGAATCGCTGCCGGCCGCGCAACCCGACGAGGTGCTGCACTGGCCCACCGTGGCCAATGCGACGCTGGCCGCGCTGACGCAGATGCTGCTGCCCAATGCGCCACCCGACTGGAAGGCGCGTTTCGAGGCGCTGGAGCGCAACATGCCGGTGGCGCAGTCGGCCGACTTCGACCCGGTGCAGCGCACACCCGAGGTGATCATCCGCTCCGAGACGCACGGCAAGCTGCTGGCGATGGCGCTGATGACCTGGGCGCGCACCGACGGCGGCCACGACGCCACCGGGCCGCGCCGCACGCGGCTGGATGCCGCCTACGTCTCGCCCAGCGGCCCGGGCGCCTGGGTGCCCACGCCGCCGCGTTTCGCGCGCCCCTTGCTGCCGAACTGGGGCGACAACCGGCCCTTCATGCCGGCGGCGCAGCAGCGCTGCGCGCCGCCCGGACCGCCGGGCTACGACGAGACGCCCGGCTCGGCCTTCCACCGCGAGGCCGACGAGGTGCGCCGCGCCGGCGTGCAGCCGACCGAGGAGCAGCGCCGCGTCGCGCTGTACTGGGCCGACGACCCGGGCAAGACGCCCACGCCGGCCGGCCACTGGGCCTGGATCCTCACCGACCTGCTGCGCGACCGCAAGGCGACACTGGCCACGGCAGCCGAGCAGTACGCGCGCATGAACATGGCGATGTCCGACGCCTTCGTCGCCACCTGGAAGCTCAAGTACCGGCTCAACCTGCTGCGACCCGTCACCTACATCCAGCTCGCCTTCGACAGCAACTGGGTGCCGCCGCTGATGGAGACGCCGCCCTTCCCCGAGTACCCGTCGGGCCATTCGGTGCAGTCGGGCTCGGCGGCCGCGGTGCTCGAGGCCTTCTACGGCCGCGACACCGCCTTCGAGGACCGCGCGCACAACGACCGCGGCTGGGGGCCGCAACGTTTCCGCAGCTTCGCGGCCGCTGCCGAGCAGGCCGCCGTGTCGCGGCTGTATGCCGGCATCCACTTCCGCAGCGCCATCGAGCATGGCACCACCATGGGCCGTTGCATCGGCGCGCAGGCGCTTGCACTGTCCACCCGCTGACCTACCCCAGGAGAACGCACATGGCAACGAACATCCAAGGCCCAGGCATCTACCTCGCGCAGTTCGCCGGCGACGCGGCACCGTTCAACTCCTGGCCGGCGATCACGAAGTGGGCCGCCTCGCTCGGCTTCAAGGGCGTGCAGGTCCCGGCGTGGGATGCGCGACTGTTCGATCTCGCGCGTGCCGCCGAATCGAAGACCTACTGCGACGAATTCGCCGGCATCGCGCGCGAGAACGGCGTGGCGATCACCGAGCTGGGCACGCACCTGCAGGGCCAGCTCGTCGCGGTGCACCCGGCCTACGACGAGGCCTTCGACGCCTTCGCGCCGGCCGCCGTGCACGGCAAGCCTGCCGAGCGGCAACGCTGGGCGGTGCAGCAGATGCTGCTGGCGGCGCGGGCCTCGAAGCACCTGGGCCTCACGTCCACCGTCAGCTTCCCCGGCGCGCTGGCCTGGCCCTACCTCTACCCCTGGCCGCAGCGGCCGGCGGGCCTCATCGAGACCGCCTTCGACGAGCTCGCCAAGCGCTGGAGGCCGATCTTCGACGCCTTCGACGAGGCCGGCTGCCACGTCGCCTTCGAGCTGCACCCGGGCGAGGACCTGTTCGACGGCGTGACCTTCGAGATGTTCCTCGAGCGCGTCGACAACCACCCGCGCTGCGCCATCAACTACGACCCCTCGCACTTCGTGCTGCAGCAGCTCGACTACCTGGCCTTCATCGACATCTACCACGACCGCATCAAGGCGCTGCACATCAAGGACGCCGAGTTCCGCCCCGACGGGCGCCAGGGCGTGTACTCGGGCTACCAGCCGTGGATCAACCGGGCCGGGCGCTTCCGCTCGCTCGGCGACGGGCAGGTCGACTTCAAGGCGATCTTCTCGAAGATGGCGCAGTACGGCTACCAGGGCTGGGCCGTGCTGGAGTGGGAATGCTGCCTCAAGCACCCCGAGCAGGGCGCGGCTGAAGGCGCACCCTTCATCCGCGACCACATCATCCGCGTCACCGAGAAGGCCTTCGACGACTTCGCCGGCGCCGCGCACGACGCAGCGAAGCTCCAGCGCATGCTGGGTCTCTGAGGGAGCACGCACGATGGCCATCGAAGGCAGCAGCAAGGGCAAGGCGCCGGCGAAACCCGCACGCATCCGCCTGGGCATGGTGGGCGGCGGCGAAGGCGCCTTCATCGGCGCGGTGCACCGCATCGCGGCGCGGCTGGACGACCAGTACGAGTTCGTCGCCGGCGCGCTCTCGTCCACGCCAGACAAGGCGCAGCGTTCGGGCCGCGCGATCGGCCTGGCCCCCGACCGCATCTACAGCGATTACGCGGCGATGGCGCAGGCCGAGGCGGCCCGGTCCGACGGCATCGAGGCGGTGGCCATCGTCACGCCGAACCACCTGCACGCGCCGGTGGCCGAGGCCTTCCTGAAGGCCGGCATCCACGTCATCTGCGACAAACCGGTGACGACGACCAGCGCCGACGCGAAGAAGCTGCTGAAACTCGCGAATAAGCAGAAACTCGTCTTCGCCGTCACCCACAACTACACCGGCTACCCGATGGTGCGCCATGCGCGGCAGATGGTGAAGGACGGCGCGCTCGGCGAGATCCGCGTCGTGCAGGTCGAGTACCCGCAGGACTGGCTGACCGAGAAGCTCGAGGCCACCGGCCAGAAGCAGGCCGAGTGGCGCGCCGACCCGGCGCGCAACGGCATCGGCGGCGCGATCGCCGACATCGGCACGCATGCGCACAACCTCGCCGCCTACGTCACCGGGCTCGAACTCACCGAGCTGTGCGCCGAGCTGAGCCGCTTCGTGAAGGGCCGCCAGCTCGACGACAACGCCCAGGTGATGCTGCGTTATGCCAACGGTGCGCGCGGCCTGCTGTGGGCCAGCCAGGTGGCACCGGGCAACGAGAACAACCTGCGCCTGCGCGTCTACGGCGCCAAGGGCGGGCTGGAGTGGAAGCAGGAGCACCCGAACCAACTGCACTGGTCGCCGTTCGGCCAGCCCACGCAGGTGATCGCGCGGGCCACCGGTGCGGCCAACGCGTCGGCGGCGCGTGTCAGCCGCATCCCGGCCGGCCATCCCGAGGGCTACCTCGAAGGTTTCGCAACGCTGTACAGCGAGATCGCGCAGGCGATCCGTGCCGCGCGCAAGGGCGGCCCGAAGGCCGACAAGGCGGCGCATTTCCCAACGCTGGAAGACGGCATCAAGGGCGTGGCCTTCATCGAGGCGGTGGTCGCGTCGTCCAAGCGCGGCGGGCGCTGGACAAAGCTCTCCGCCTGAAGCCGGCCGCTCATTCGCGTCGGCGGCCACCCCCTCGCAAACCCCGATGGGCTGATGATTGATTTATTTATTTTGCTCTCTACCATCAAGCCATCAAGTCATCAAGCCGCCCTGCCCCATGTCCGCCACCGCCACCATCGCCGACATCGCCGCCCGTGCGGGCGTCGGCACGGCCACGGTCGACCGGGTGCTCAACAAGCGCCCGGGCGTCAATGTCGAGACGGTGCAGCGGGTCATGCAGGTGGTGGCCGAGCTGGGTTCGCCGCCGCAGCGCGGGCGGCCGCGCAAGGGCGCGAACTTCCGCTTCGCCTTCGTGCTGCCGGCCGAGCCCTCGCCCTTCGTCGAGCAGGTCGACCGGCTGATCGCGCAGGCGGCCGGCGAATTCCGCCACCAGCACATCACCGAGGTGACGCACCGCCTGGCCACCGCCGACGCGGCGCAGTTCTCCGCCGAACTGGCCCAGCTGGCCGACTGCGACGCGGTGGCCGTGATGGCGCCCGACCTGCCACCGGTCAAACTGGCCATCAACGAGCTGGTGCGCACCGGCGTGCACGTGGTCACCCTGTTCAGCGACGTGGCCGGCTCGATGCGCGCGACGCACATCGGCGCCGACAACCGCGCCGCTGGCCGCACCGCCGGTCTGCTGCTCGGCCGCATGGCCGCCGGACCGCGCGACACCCTGCTGCTGAGCTCGCAAGCGACTCGGCTGTCGGCCGAGATCGAGCGGCGCATCGGCTTCGCGCAGGTGGTGGAGGAGCGTTTCCCCAGGCTCAAGCTGCTGCGCACGCCCGACCTGCCTGCCGACGACGCCGGCGCCAGCCGCGCGCTGCTGCGCTTTCTGCGCGGCAAGGGCGTCGACGTGACGCGCGTGGCCGGCATCTACAACGTGGGATCGGGCAGCGCCGGCGTGGCGCGTGCCCTCGAGAGCCTGGCGCTCACGGGCACGGTCGGCGTCGTCGCGCACGACTTCACCGACGAGCACCGCGCGCTGCTGGGCTCCAACGGCCTGGCGTACGTGCTGCACCAGGACATCCACTACTGCATCTCCACCGCCGCGCGTGTGCTGCGCGCGTTGTGCGAGAACGTGCGCGGGGCACTCAACGTGGTGCAGCCGCGCGTCGAGATCCTGACGGCCGAGAACCTGCACTGAACGGCGGTCGGATGTGTGTGCTCGTGAATCGAACAAACGTTAGGAGACTCTCATGGCATCGTTTCTGAGGAAGCTGCCCGCGCTGTCGACGCTGGCTGCCGCCGCCCTGCTCGGGCTGGGCAGCACCGCCGCGCAGGCGCAGGACAAGACCATCACCCTGTGCTGGGCCGCCTGGGACCCGGCCAACGCACTGGTCGAGCTGTCGAAGGACTTCACCGCCAAGACCGGGGTGAAGATGAAGTTCGAGTTCGTGCCCTGGCCGAACTTCGCCGACCGCATGCTCAACGAGCTCAACAGCAAGGGCAAGCTGTGCGACCTGATCATCGGCGACAGCCAGTGGATCGGCGGCGCGGCCGAGAGCGGCCACTACGTGAAGCTGAACGACTTCTTCGCCAAGGAAGGCATCAAGATCACCGACTTCGCCCCGGCGACGGTGACCGGCTACGCCGAGTGGCCCAAGGGCACGCCGAACTACTGGGCACTGCCGGCGATGGGCGATGCGCTGGGCTGGACCTACCGCAAGGACTGGTTCGCCAAGCCCGAACTGCGCGCCGAGTTCAAGAAGAAGCACAACCGCGAGCTGGAGGCGCCCAAGACCTGGACCGAGTTCAAGCAGGTGGCCGAGTTCTTCTCGGGCCGGCAGATCGACGGCAAGAAGGTCTACGGCACCTACCTGTTCACCGAGCGCGGCTCCGAGGGCATCACCATGGGCGTGAGCAACGTGCTCTACCCGATGGGCTTCAAGTACCAGGATCCGAAGAAGCCGTACGCGATGGACGGCTTCGTCAACGGGCCGGACGCAATCAAGGGCCTGGAGTTCTACAAGTCGCTCTACAAGTGCTGCACGCCGCCGGGCCTGACCAACTCGTACATGGGCGAGGGCCTGGACGCGTTCAAGTCCGGCCAGGTGGCCATGATGATGAACTGGTTCGCCTTCTTCCCGGGCCTGTACAAGGACCCGAACGTCGGCGGCGAGAAGATCGGCTTCTTCGTCAACCCGTCGGACAAGGGCAAGGGCTCGCAGCTCGGCGGCCAGGGCATCTCGGTGGTGGCGTACTCGCCCAACCGCAACGAGGCGCTTTCGTACATCAAGTGGTTCGCCACGCTGGACGTGCAGAAGAAGTGGTGGTCGCTGGGCGGCTACTCCTGCCACAAGGGCGTGCTCAACGACGCCGGCTTCAAGAAGAGCGCGCCGTTCGCGTCGGAGTTCCTCACCGCGATGGACCAGGTGGTCGACTTCTGGGCCGAGCCGAGCTATGCGCAGCTCATGCTGGCCGAGCAGAAGCGCATCCACGACTTCGTGGTGGCCGACAAGGGCACGGCGAAGGAGGCGCTCGATGGCCTCGCCGCCGACTGGAAGAAGGTCTTCAAGGAAGACGGCAAGCTGAAGTGACCCACCCCCGGAGCGCCTCACGGCGCTCCCCCTCGAGGGGGCACCGCCAGCGGAC
>CAZVLY010000275.1:0-6289 GCA_964628175.1 uncultured Piscinibacter sp.
CCCGACCTGCTGATCGTGCAGAACAAGTACCAGATGAAGCCGCCGCTGCCCTTCGTGCCGGGCTCGGAATTCGCCGGCCTCGTCGAAGCGGTCGGCGAGGGCGTGAAGCACCTCAAACCGGGCCAGCCGGTGGCGGCCTTCTCGGGCACCGGCGGGTTCGCCACGCATGCCTGCGTGAGCGCGTCGGTCGTGATGCCGCTGCCGCCGGGCTTCGCCTTCGACGATGCCGCCGCCTTCGTGCTGACCTACGGCACGACCCACCACGCGCTGCTCGATCGGGCGGAACTGAAGGCCGGCGAGACCGTGCTCGTGCTCGGCGCGGCCGGCGGCGTGGGCACGGCGGCGATCCAGATCGGCAAGGCGGTCGGTGCGCGCGTCATCGCGGCAGCCTCCAGCGACGAGAAATGCGCGCTGTGCCGCGAGATCGGCGCCGACGAGACGATCAACTACACGAGCACGAACCTGCGCGATGCGCTCAAGGCGATGACCGCCGGCAAGGGCCCGGACGTGGTCTACGACCCCGTGGGCGGCGACCTCGCCGAACCGGTGTTCCGTTCGATCGCCTGGCGCGGCCGCTACCTGGTGGTGGGGTTCGCCCAGGGGGGCATCCCGAGCCTGCCGCTGAACCTGGCGCTGCTCAAGGGGGCCTCGATCGTCGGCGTGTTCTGGGGCGAATTCGCTCGTCGCGAGCCGCAGGCCAACGCACGGGCCCTGGGCGAACTGGCGCAGTGGTATGCGCAGGGCAAGGTCAAGCCGGTGATCGACCAGCGCCTGCCGATGAGCGCCCTGCCCCGGGCTTTCGAGCGCATGGGCACCCGTCAGGTGCGTGGCAAGCTGGTGCTGGTCAACGACTGAGCGATCGATTCGGGTACTTTGTCACACAGGGACATTTCACGAGACGGAGTGCGCTAACATCCATCGCAAACAAGACAACGGCTGAATCAGGCCGGGCTGGGTGGAGCATGTCAGTCAAAGTCCTTATCCTCGAAGACAACCCCGTCGCGCGCAGTTTCCTGTGCCGCGTGGTGCGTGAGAGCTTCAGCGACGCCATCGCGATCACCGAAGCCGGCGATCTGGAGAGCGCGCGCCGCCACATCGGCCCGCTCGGTCGACAGGAGCCCGCGGACCCCTTCAAGCTCATCCTGGTCGACCTCGAGCTGCCCGACGGCAACGGCATGGAACTGCTGGCCGAACTGGTCAAGTACCCGGCCACGAAGATCGTCACCACGCTGTACTCCGACGACGACCACCTCTTCCCGGCACTGCAGTGCGGCGCCGACGGCTACCTGCTCAAGGAAGACCGCTTCGAGGTGCTGGTCGAGGAACTGCAGAAGATCGTGCGCGGCCAGCCGCCGCTGTCGCCTGCGATCGCCCGCCGGCTGCTGACGCACTTCCGCCAGGGCGCCGGCGCGGGGGTCGACAGCGGCCCGGCGCCGCTGAACTCCGGTTTCCAGAGCAGCCGACCCATGCCGCTGGGCCGCGGGGCACCGCTCGACCACGAACGCCTCACGCCGCGCGAGAGCGAGGTGCTGACCTACCTGAGCAAGGGCTTCACGATCAAGGAGATCGCGAACCTCATGGGCATCAAGTGGTTCACGGTCAACGACCACATCAAGTCGATCTACAAGAAGCTCAACGTCTCCAGCCGCGCCGAGGCCGCCGTGCTGGCGAGCAAACAAGGGCTGGTCTGACGCCGGCAGATCGCCGTGGCGCAGCACGGTCCGTCGGCGCGTAGATCCAGGCCCATGGCGACGAGCTCGGGCCCGCAGAGCACCCTCGGCCCGGCCGACACCGTCATCGAGTCGAATTTCGGCGAGCGCGTCTCTCTGCGTGGCAGCCCGCTGTCGCGCTGGATGGGCTGGCGCCTGCGCTTGCTGGTGCTGGCCGCGCTGATCGGCTGCCTGGGACTCTTCCTCGTCACCCGCATGATGGCCGGCTTGCCGCGCATCGACGCTGGCTGGCGACCCGATTCCCAGGGCCAGGTCGAGCTCGTGCGAGCCGCTGACCCTGCACTGGCGCCGCTCGTCGGGCAGGTGCTGGTGTCGGTGCAGGCCGATGGCCGGAGCGTCGAAGTCAAGGATGCGCTGACGCTGCAGCGATCGGCCCGCTGGGTGATCGACGACCAGCTGCGGGCCCGCCATCACCTGATCCACGAAGAACTCGACAGCGTGCTCTCGCAGGCGACCGTGCGGCTGGCTTTCGCCGACGGCCGCAGCGTGCTGGTGCAACCGGTGCCGCGCGGCTTTGCCGGGCTGCCGGCGATGTACTGGTTGCTGTGCGCACTCGCACTGCTCCTGTACCTCGTGGCCATGGTCGTGCTGATGGCCAAGCCCAACGGCCGCAACGTGCTCTACGCCGTGCTGTCCTTGAGCCAGGCGGGCAACCTGGTGTTCATCGCCATCGAGTCCACGCTCGATCTCGCCCTGCCCAGCACCTTCGCGCAACTGGACCTGCCGATGCGCGTGGGCTTCGACCTGATCACGGCCGCGGCCATCGTCAACGCCGCCTGCGTCCACCCGCGGCGATTGCCCGGCGGGGCTGGCATCGCCATGGCCGCATGGGCGGGCGCGATCAGTCTGACCTGGCTGGTGGCCACCGGCAGGCTGCCCCACGGCTGGTGGTGGGTGCAGATGGCCGTGGTGGTCTACGGCTTGGTGATGGTCGGGCTGATGACCTGGGCCTACGAGATCGAACCCCACCCCTTCGCCACGGTGCTGCGCCGCTTCGGCCTGGTCACGCTCGGGACCTGGCTGCTGCTCACGGTCGCGCTCGCCTCCGCGGTGGCGAATCCGGGCGTCCACCAGAACATCGCCTCCGTCGGCTCGATGGTCTGGTACGTGTTCTTCGCGTCGCTGCTGCTGCTCGTGCCGTTCCTGTCGCGCTCGCAGCAGGTGATGCGCGAGTTCTCCATGCTCGCCGCCGTCAGCACCGTGGCGACCTCGCTGGACCTGCTGTTCGTCGCCGTCTTCTCGCTCGGTCAGTTCGCCTCGCTGACGCTGGCGCTGTTCGTCTCGCTGGCGGTCTATTCGGGAGCGCGCCAGTGGATCCTGAACCAGCTCCTGGGCAGCAGCATGCTGACCACCGAGCGCATGTTCGAGCAGCTCTATCGCATCGCCCGCGAAGTGGAAGCCCACCCGGATCGCACCCCGGCCCTGCTCACGCAGCTGCTGCGCGAGCTTTTCGAGCCCATGGAAGCCGTGCTCGTGGAGCGGGCCGTGAGCGCCACCCGCGTGTCCGGCGACGGCTCGACGCTGATCGTCCCGGTGCCCGAGCTGACGGGCGAGGCGGCGCCGGCCAACCGCTCCATCGTCATCCGCTTCGCCAACCGCGGGCGGCGCCTGTTCACCCGCGAGGACGCGCGGCTGACCGATCGTGTCGTCGAGCAGCTGCGCCGCGCGGTGGCCTTCGACAAGGCCGTCGAGCAAGGGCGCAGCGAAGAGCGCGCGCGGCTTGCCCAGGATCTGCACGACGACATCGGCGCGCGGCTGCTGACGCTCATGTACAAGGCCCAGTCGCCCGAGATGGAAGAGTACGTGCGGCACACGCTGCAGGACCTGAAGACGCTGACGCGCGGTCTGGCGGCGCCGAACCATCGGCTGTCGCACGCTGCGGCCGAATGGAAGGCCGACCGGGCGCAGCGCCTGACGGCGGCGCATGTGCAGCTCGGCTGGAACTCCGAGGCCGACGAGGACATGCTGCTCTCCGCGGTGCAGTGGTCGGCGCTGACGCGCGTGTTGCGCGAGCTGGTCAGCAACGCCATCGCGCACGCGCAGGCGACCCGCGTCGACGTGGAGTTCACGCTGCGTGCCGGACGGCTCGAGCTGACTGTCGGCGACAACGGCGGCGGCCGCAATCCGCGCGCCTGGTCCCATGGCCTGGGCCTGGGCGGCGTGCGCAAGCGCGTGAAACAGCTCGGCGGCGAAGTCGAGTGGCGCGAACTGCAGCCACGCGGCATCGCGTGCCAGGTGACCTTGCGGGACTTCTCCCCGCGGGCTTGAGCTACTGGCCGCGCCATGAAAAAGCCGGGCGCGCGGCCCGGCTTGTTCAGGATCTGTTGGGGTGGCTGATGGGACTCGAACCCACGACGACAGGAATCACAATCCTGGACTCTACCAACTGAGCTACAGCCACCGCAGAGCCGTCGATTATATCGGAGCCGGCGAAGCTGCTTCAGCCGCCTGTGGCCGCGCTGGCCGCCTTGGCCGCGGCCGGCGTGGTCTGTGCGCGAAAGCGCGCCTTCAGCGCCGCGAGATAGGCCTGGCCTTCGGCATCGCCCCAGGCCTGCCCGTACTGGGCCTGCAGTCGCTGCGGATCGCCAGCTGCCGGATCGCGCCCCAGCACCTTGGCGACCTTCACCACGGCATAGCCCTGAGCGGCGAGCTCGACCCCCACGAAGGCGGGCAACTTGTCGCCCGGCGCACGCAGCGCCGCGTCGACGATTTCGCGCGCCACGTCGCGCGCCTGGTTGCGCGAGATGGTCATCGTGGCGCCAGGCATTGCCGTGTCCGGCGCCTTGCGCAGTTCGGCCAGGCGAGCTTCGCCCTCCTTGCGGGCCAGTTCGGCCGCCTGCTTCGCGGCAACCTTGTCGCGCACGATGGCCTTCACCTCGTCGAACGGACGCTGATGGGCCGCGCTGTACTGGAGCACCCGACCGGAAGCCAGCTGGTTCGGGCCCACCTCCACCGCCTCGGTGTTGCGCTTGTTCTTCACCGCATCGGTACCGAACAAGGCTTCGAGGAACTTCGGGTTGGCCAGCGCGCTCGTGGCGCCTTGCGCCGGGCTGCGCTTGAGGGCGGATGCGCTGCGCACTTCGAGCTTGAACTTCTCGGCCGCCGGTTTCAGGCTGTCGGACTGCTCGTAGACCACGTTCGTGAAGTCGACCGCCGCAGCCGCGAAGCGCGTCTGCGCCTGCTGCTTCTTCGCCTCGTCCTCGATCTCCGCGCGCACCTGCTCGAAGCTCTTCTTCTCGCCACCGCGCGCGCCGGTCACCTGGATGATGTGGTAGCCAAAGTCGCTCTCCACCACGCCGCTGATCTCGCCCTGCTTGAGGCCGAAAGCGGCGTCCTCGAAGGGCTTGACCATCGCGCCGCGGCCGAAGTAGTCGAGGTCGCCGCCGCGCTGCGCGGAGCCGGGATCGTCGCTGTTCTTGCGCGCCACGTCGGGGAAGCTCGCCGGTGTCTTCTTCACCTCGGCCAGCAGGGCTTCGGCCTTGGCCTTGGCCTTGTCGCGTTCCGCCGCCGGCGCGCTCTTCTCCGCCTTCACGAGGATGTGGCTGGCGCGGCGCTCTTCGGGCGTCGTGTAGCGCTTCTCGTTCTCCGCGTAGTACTTGCGCAGTTCGTCCTCCGGCACGCTGATGCCCTTCTTGATGGCATCGAGGTCGAGGACGACGTATTCGATCGAGGCCTGTTCGGGCGCCTCGAACTGCGATGCGTTCTCGGGCGCCTTGTAGTAGGCCTGCAGATCCGCCTCGCTGGGGTTGACCTTGGCGAGGTAGTCCTTCACGTCGAAGCGCTGCACCTGGATCTCGCGTTGCTGGAGCAAGGCGTCGAAGGCCACGCCACTGGTGCCGGCCGTGCCGAAGGCGGTGCCGTTGACGCCTTGCAGCACCTGGCGCTGCGTCATGTCCTGGCGCATGCGGGCCTCGAACATTTCCGGGCTCATGCCCTGCGCCTGCAGCAGCGCCTTGTAGGCGTCGACGTCGAAGCTGCCGTCCGGTTTCTTCAGGCTGGCCAGCTGCGGGATCGCCAGCAGCTCGCGCTGCAGCCGCTCGTTGCTCGTCATCAGGTGCAGCTTCTCGGCCGCGGTGAGCAGCACACGATCGCGCACCAGGCCGTCGAGCACCTGTTGCTTCATCTCCGGCGTGTCGAACAGCTTGGCATCGATGCCGGGCATCTGCCGGCGCACGCGCTCCACCTGGTCGCGCTGCGCGGCGTCCCATTCGGCTTGCGTGATGTCGTGGCCATCGACCTTGGCCACCGGGGTGTTCTCGCCGCCGGTGAAGCGGCTGTACCCCTGGATACCGAAGAACACGAAGGACGGAAAGATCAAGAGCACCAGGATGAACTGCAACAGCCGGGTGTGCTTGCGGACGAAATCGAACATCGGGAGCCTCTATCGACGGCGGTGAAGTCCAGATGCAACAAAGGCGAACCTGGGTTCGCCTTGGTGTCTGGTGAGCTGCCGGGATTCTATCGCAGGCCTCGTGGGCCGACGGCTCGGGCCCGAAGGGGCCGGTGGTGGGTGCTGAGGGGCTCGAACCCCCGACCTACGCCTTGTAAGGGCGCCGCTC
>CAZVLY010000276.1:0-6271 GCA_964628175.1 uncultured Piscinibacter sp.
CCACCGGGTGACGCACATGTTCTCCGCACCCACGGCGGTGCGGGTGCTCAAGAGGCAGGACGCGTCCTGCCTGGCGCGCCACGACGTGTCCTCGCTCAAGGCGCTGTGGCTGGCCGGCGAGCCCCTGGATGCACCCACGGCCGACTGGATCGGAAAGGCGCTGGGCGTGCCCATCATCGACAACTACTGGCAGACCGAGACCGGCTGGCCCATCCTCACGCTGGCGATGGGCATCGCGCACCAGGTGCCGCGCCTGGGCAGCCCGGGCCGGGCCGTTTATGGGTACAACGTGAAGCTGATCGACGAGCTGACGGGCGAAGAATTGACCGCGCCCGGCCAGAAAGGCGTGCTGGCCATCGACGGGCCACTGCCGCCCGGCTGCATGCAGACCGTGTGGCGCGACGACGAGCGCTTCGTCAACACCTACTGGAAGAGCATCCCCGGCAAGCTGCTGTACAGCACCTTCGACTGGGGCATCCGCGACAAGGACGGCTACTTCTTCATCCTCGGGCGCACCGATGACGTCATCAACGTCGCCGGCCACCGCCTGGGCACGCGCGAGATCGAGGAGAGCATCTCCAGCCACCCGGCCGTGGCCGAGGTGGCGGTGGTCGGCGTGGCCGACCAGCTCAAGGGCCAGGTGGCGATGGCCTTTGCGGTGCTCAAGGATGCCAACCTCGTCAACGACCCGGCCGCGCGCCTGAAGCTCGAAGGCGAAGTGATGAAGACCGTGGACAACCAGCTCGGCGCCGTCGCGCGGCCCTCGCGCATCCACTTCGTCACGCTGCTGCCGAAGACGCGCTCCGGCAAGATGCTGCGCCGCGCCATCCAGGCGGTGTGCGAGCAGCGCGACCCGGGTGACCTGACGACGATGGACGATCCGACGGCGCTGCAGCAGATCCGCGACCTGGTCACGCCGCGCTGACGGGCGACCCCCGGACGGGGGCCATCGCCTTCGGCCCGCCGGAGGGATGGCCGGCGCACGCATCGCCGGACACCATGAGCCCATGTTTCACGGCCGGGAGCCGACATGGGTACGGAACGCACATCACGTGGGCGGCGCGAGCTGCTGGCGCTGCTCGGCGGCGCGCTGGCGCTGCCTTTCTCGCCGGGGGCGGGCGCCGCGGCGCTGCCCCTGCTGCTGGCGCGCGAGGCCGAGGAAGACATCGACCCGGCCGGCTGGCTGGTCAGCGAGAAGCTCGATGGCGTGCGCGCGCTGTGGGACGGCACGCGGCTGCGTTTTCGCGGTGGCGGAGTCGTGGCGGCGCCGGCCTGGTTCACCCGTCAACTGCCCTCGATCGCGCTGGACGGCGAGCTCTGGATCGGGCGAGGCCAATTCGATGCGGTGTCGGGCCTGGTGCGGCGTGCCTCGCCTGAAGACACGGCCTGGCAGCAGGTGCGCTTCATGGTGTTCGAAATGCCTGGCGGTCCGCGGCGCTTCGACGAACGCGCCGTGGCGATCGCTGAACTGGCCGGGCGCGCGGGCTCGGCGAGCTGGCAGGCGGTGCCTCAATCCGCCGTGACCGGTCGCGACGCACTGCGCCAGCGCCTCGACGACGTTGTCCGCGGCGGTGGCGAAGGGCTGATGCTGCACCGCGCGGATGCCACGTACGTCACCGGCCGCAGCCGCGTGCTGCTCAAGCTGAAGCCCGTCCAGGACGCCGACGCGGTGGTGATCGGCCACGCGCCAGGGCGTGGCCGGCTCGCCGGCCGACTCGGCGCCCTGCGGGTGCGCACCGAGGCCGGCGTGGTCTTCCAGATCGGCACCGGCTTCAGCGACGCCCAGCGCGACACGCCGCCGCCGCTGGGCAGCACCGTGACCTACACCCATCGAGGCCTGACGCCGCTGGGCGTGCCGCGGTTCGCGAGTTTCCTGCGCGTGCGCCCTGACGCCTGAGCGACGGGTCCTCAGGCCGTCACAGCACTTCGGAGGCGAAGTCCGCCAGCCGCGACCGTTCGCCGCGCGCCAGTGTCACGTGACCGCTGTGCGGCCAGCCCTTGAAGCGGTCGACGGCGTAGGTCAGGCCCGAGCTGCCTTCGGTGAGGTAGGGCGTGTCGATCTGCGCCAGGTTGCCCAGGCAGATGATCTTGGTGCCCGGGCCGGCGCGCGTGATCAGCGTCTTCATCTGCTTGGGCGTGAGGTTCTGCGCCTCGTCGATGATGACGAACTTGTTCAGGAAGGTGCGCCCGCGCATGAAGTTCAGGCTCTTGATCTTGATCTTGCTGCGCACCAGGTCATTGGTGGCCGCGCGGCCCCACTCGCCGGCGCCGCCATCGGTGCGCGACAGCACCTCGAGGTTGTCGTCGAGCGCGCCCATCCACGGGCCCATCTTCTCTTCCTCGGTGCCGGGCAGGAAGCCGATGTCCTCACCGACCGGAACGGTCACGCGGGTGACGATGATCTCGGTGTAGCGGCGGTCGTCCATCACCTGGCTCAGCCCGGCGGCCAGCGTCATCAGCGTCTTGCCGGTGCCGGCGGTGCCGGTGAGGGTGATGAAGTCGCACTCCGGATCCATCAGCAGGTTGAGCGCGAAGTTCTGCTCGCGGTTGCGGGCGGTGACGCCCCAGGCCGCATTCTTGGCGTGTGTGTACTCGCGCAGCGTGCGCAGCACGGCGGTCTTGCCGGTGATCTCGGTGACCTTGGCGTACAGCGGCGCGGCGCCGGGGGCTTCGAGGTAGACGAACTGGTTGACCAGCAGCACCGGCACCATCGGACCGCTGATGCGGTAATAGGTCAGCCCGCCTTGCTGCCAGCTCTCCATGGTCTTGCCATGGCGCTCCCAGAAGTCGGCCGGCAGCGGCAACACGCCGGTGTAGAGCAGGTCGCCGTCGTCGAGCGTCTTGTCGTTGAAGTAGTCTTCCGCCGGCAGGCCCAGGGCACGCGCCTTGATGCGCATGTTGATGTCCTTGGACACCAGCACGACGTCGCGTCCCGGCTGCTGCTCGCGCAGCGCCTGCACGACGCCCAGGATCTGGTTGTCGGCCTTGCCCTGCGGCAGCCCGGCCGGCAGGCTGACGTTGACCAGGTTGGTCTGGAAGAACAGCTTGCCCGCGGCCTCACGGTGGCCGGTCGCATTGAGCGGCAGGCCGGTGGACATGCCGGAAGCGTCGCGCGTGGGCATGCTCGCGGCCAGCGCGTCGAGGTCGCGGCTGACCTGGCGGGCATTTCGAGCCACCTCGGTCATGCCTTTCTTGTGGCTGTCGAGCTCCTCGAGCGTGATCATCGGCAGGTAGATGTCGTGCTCGTCGAAGCGGAACAGCGAGGTCGGGTCGTGCATCAGCACGTTGGTGTCCAGCACGAACAGGCTGGCGGGCCCTTCGCCGCGCGGCTTGCGCGGGCGCACCTGCGGCGCGGCGCGTACCGGCTTCTGGGCCACAGGCGCCGGCGGCGTCACGCGGGCGATCACCGGCGCCGCGGCGGCGGTGGCGTCGAACAGGTCCATCACGGCCGGCGAGGCAGGCTCGGCGGTGGTGCGGTTCTGGGCGGTGCGTTTGCCCGGTTTGGCGGCGGCCTGCGATTCGAAATCGGTCGGGGCGAGGAGAGAGGCTCGTTTGGCAGGCGGCTTCGGCAGTGGCATGGAGGGGTGTCAGTGCGGCTGGGAAACAAAAAAGCCGCACAGTCGACTGTGCGGCTTGGTGGGCAGACCGGTGTTGCGACTCGCGTCACGACTCTCGTGCATGAAAATATTATGCACAAGAATGCAGGCGCTTCAATGTCGGCCGGCCGTGGCCCGGCAACAAGATGGAACAAGGCCGCCGCCCCTGATGGAGCGGCGGCCTCGTGCGCGAGCCCTGAAGGGCTACTTGAGCGACTTGACCGTCTTCAGCACTTCTTCCACGTGGCCGGCGACCTTCAGGCCGCGCCATTCGGCGCGCAGCATGCCGGTGCCGTCGATCAGGAAGGTGCTGCGCTCGATGCCCTTGACCTTCTTGCCGTACATGATCTTGTTCTTGACCACGCCGAACATGTGGCAGAGCTTCTCTTCGGTATCGGCGATCAGCTCGAAGGGCAGCTCGAGCGCCTGCTTGAACTTCTCGTGCGAGGCCATGTTGTCGCGCGACACGCCGAACACCACGGCGCCGGCCTTCAGGAAGTCCTTGTGGTGATCGCGGAACTGCATCGCTTCGGTGGTGCAGCCGGGGGTGTTGTCCTTCGGGTAGAAATACAGCACGACCATCTTGCCGGTGAAGGCCTGCGGCGTGAACTTCACGCCTCCCGTGGCGAGCGCTTCAAAGTCCGGAAGAGGTTTATTGAGGGCTGGCGTCATGGAGTATGCTGCTCGATTGCGCCCTGTCGGGCGTAGCCGCAAATTATAAGGCTTGCGACAACCTGAGCTGCTCAGGCCCCGCCGCGCAAGCCCTCAACCCCCACGTTCGAAGAGCAGGGCCGCCACCACCGCGCGGCCTTCGGCCAGCAGCACGTTGTAGGTGCGGCAGGCGGCCGGCGTGTCCATCGCCTCGAAGCCGATGCGGCGCGACATCAATGCCTTCAGCAGCGCCGGGCCGGGAAAGCGGATGCGGCTGCCGCTGCCGAAGATCACCAGCTCCGGCCCGAGTGCGATCAGCGCCTCGAAGCTGGCTTCGTCGAGGGTGTCGAAGCTCTCCACGGGCCAGGGGGCGACCTCGCCGCGCCAGGGCACGAGCACGTTGTGGCGATATTCCCGGCCGTTGACGACCACGCCCTCGGCGCCATGGCGCGTGATGGCGTTGCTTCCTTCCGGGCGGTCGGCCTGCATCTTCATGGTTAAATTCTATGTTTTGCAGCGCAACACTGCCCCAGGAGGCCCTTTGAAACCCATCGCCAAGTCGAGCAAGCTGGCCAATGTCTGCTACGACATCCGCGGACCCGTGCTCGACAAGGCCCGGCAGATGCAGGAAGAGGGCCACAAGATCATCCAGCTGAACATCGGCAACCTCGCCGTGTTCGGGCTGGAGCCGCCGGACGAGATCGTGCAGGACATGATCCGCAACATGCCGCACACGGCCGGCTACACCGACAGCAAGGGCCTGTTCGCACCGCGCAAGGCGGTGGTCCACTACACGCAGGAAAAGCAGATCCGCGGCGTGACGGTGGACGACGTCTACCTCGGCAACGGCGCCTCCGAGCTCATCACGATGAGCCTGAACGCGCTGCTCAACAGCGGTGACGAGGTGCTGATCCCGGCGCCCGACTATCCGCTGTATACCGCCTCGGTGGCGCTGTCCGGCGGCACCCCGGTGCATTACCTGTGCGACGAACAATCCGACTGGATGCCCGACATCGAGGACATCAAGCGCAAGGTGACGAGCAACACCAAGGCCATCGTCGTCATCAACCCGAACAACCCGACGGGCGCGCTGTATCCCGAGAGCGTGCTCAAGCAGATCATCGAGGTGGCCCGCCAGCACCAGCTGATCATCCTGGCCGACGAGATCTACGACAAGACGCTGTACGACGGCAACGTGCACACCAGCATCGCCTCGCTGGCCGACGACGTGCTGTGCCTGACCTTCAACGGCCTGTCGAAGAACTACCGTTCCTGCGGCTACCGCGCCGGCTGGATGGTCGTCTCGGGTGAGAAGAAGCACGCGAAGGACTACATCGAGGGCCTGAACATGCTCGCCTCGATGCGCCTGTGCTCGAACACGCCGGGCCAGCTGGCGATCCAGACCGCGCTGGGCGGCTACCAGAGCATCAAGGACCTGGTGGCGCCGGGCGGGCGCCTGTGCCGCCAGCGCGACCTGGCCTACGAGCTGCTCACGCAGATTCCCGGCGTCAGCGTGGTCAAGCCGAAGGCGGCGCTGTACATGTTCCCGCGCCTGGATCCGAAGGTCTATCCGATCACCGACGACCAGCAGTTCGCCTACGAACTGCTCGCCGAGGAGAAGGTGCTGATCGTGCAGGGCACCGGCTTCAACTGGCCGACGCCGGACCACTTCCGCCTCGTCTTCCTGCCCAACTCCGACGACCTGACCGAAGCGATCGGGCGCATCGCCCGCTTCCTCGAGCACTACCGCAAACGCCATAGCGTCTGATCACCATGAAACCCATCCAAGTCGGCTTGCTCGGCATCGGCACCGTCGGCAGCGGCACGTTCAACGTGCTGCAGCGCAACCAGGAAGAGATCCAGCGCCGCGCCGGCCGCGGCATCCGCATCACCATGGTGGCCGACCTCGACACGGCGCGCGCCAAGTCCATCGTCGGCGACGCGGCACACGTGGTCAGCGACTCGCGCCAGGTCATCGCCAACCCGCAGATCGACCTCGTCGTCGAGCTGAGCGTCGGCTACCG
>CAZVLY010000277.1:0-2229 GCA_964628175.1 uncultured Piscinibacter sp.
CTGCAAGCACGACGTCAAGCGTGTCGCCATCGACCCCAGCCTGCTTGCCGACGACAAGGACATGCTCGAGGACCTGGTGGCCGCCGCCTTCAACGATGCGATCCGCCGCGCCGAAGAGGTGAGCCAGCAGAAGATGGGCAAGCTCACTGCCGGCATGCCCATGCCGCCGGGCATGAAGTTCCCGTTCTGATGGCGCTTCGCGCAAGCCGATGAGCGGTTCGTCGCTCGACGCGCTGATCGAGGCGCTGCGCCGCCTGCCCGGCATCGGCGTGAAGTCGGCGCAGCGCATGGCTTTCCATCTGCTGCAGCACGACCGGGAGGGCGCGCAGCGGCTGGCGCAGGCGCTGCAGGCGGCCTCGACCTCGGTGCGCCACTGCGAGCGCTGCCACACCTTCACCGAGGCGCCGGTGTGCGACATCTGCCTCGACGCGGCGCGTGACGCGCGGCAGCTGTGCGTGGTGGAGACGCCGGCCGACCAGGCGGCGCTCGAGCGCACCGGCAGCTACCGCGGCCTGTACTTCGTGCTGATGGGCCACCTCAGCCCGCTGGACGGCGTGGGCACGCGCGACATCGGCGCGCACGAGCTGCTGCAGCGCGCCGCCGACGGGGTGACCGAGGAGGTGATCATCGCCACCAACTTCACCGCCGAGGGTGAGGCCACCGGCCACGTGCTGGCCGAGGCGCTGAAGGCGCGCGGCCTGAAGGTCACGCGGCTGGCGCGCGGCGTGCCGATCGGCAGCGAGCTCGAGTACGTGGACCTGGGCACCATCGCCCACGCGCTGTCCGACCGCCGCTGAGCTGCGGCGCCGCTACTTGCGCGCGGCCTTGCGGGCCGACTTGGGCGTGCTCTTGGGGGCTGCCGCGGCGCTGCGCGTCCTCGTCGACTTAGTGGCTTTCGTGGACTTCAGCGCCTTCGCCGCCGGGGCGCGCTGCACCACGTAGACGACGATGGGCTGCCCGGGCCGGAAGCTGGAGCCGGCCGTCACGCCGTTCCATTGCGCCACCTGCTGGGCGCTGACACGGTAGCGGCGCGCCACGCTGCCGACGCTGTCGCGCTTCCCGGCCTTCAGCGCCACGCGGCGCATCGACGGCCCGTCGGGCGCGAGCGCCATGGTGGCGTTCTCGGCCAGATGTTCGGAGACGTCCGCATGACGCTGGTCGCTGCGCGGCACCAGCAGCGTGGAGCCGGCGCGCACCAGGTAGTGCGGCGGGATGCCGTTGACCTCGCGCAGCTCGTCCTCGCTCATGCCGACCTGGCGCGCGGCTTCGGCCGGCCGCAGCGTCTTCGGTGCCACCCAGGCCGTCCAGCTGGCCAGGCGGCCACGATGCAGCGGAAGATCGCGCACGAAGTGATTGGCGTTGTCGTAGGGCAGCAGCACCTGCGGCGTGCCCGCGGCCAGGATCACCGGCCGGTTCATCTGCGGGTTGAGCGCCTTGAATTCGTCCAGCGGCAGGCGCGCCAGCCTGGCGGCGAGCTCGACGTCGATGTCGCGCTCGATCGCCACGGCGAGGAAGTACGGGTGGTTGGCCAGCTCGGGCAGCTGCAGCCCGTAGGCGGCCGGCCGGGCGACGATGTTCTTCACCGCCTGCAGCTTGGGCACGTACAGCCGGGTTTCGTCGGGCATGCGCAGGCTCTCGTAGCCGGTGCCCAGGCCGGCCCGGCGGTTGCGCGCGATCGCCCGCTGCACGTTGCCCTCGCCCCAGTTGTAGGCGGCCAGCGCGAGATGCCAGTCACCGAACATGCCGTGCAGCTTGCCCAGGTAATCGAGTGCCGCACGGGTGGAGGCGAGCACGTCGCGCCGGTCGTCGCGGAACATGTTCTGGCGCAGCTCGAAATTGCGCCCCGTGGCCGGCATGAACTGCCACATGCCCGAGGCCTTGGCCGAGGAGATCGCCTGCGGATTGAAGGCGCTCTCGATGAAGGGCAGCAGGGCGAGCTCGGTCGGCATGCCGCGCTTCTCGACCTCCTCGACGATGTGGAACAGGTAGCGGCTGCCCCGCTCGGTCATGCGCTGAACGTAGTCGGGCCGCGTCGCATACCAGCGCTCACGGTCGCGCACCAGCGCGTTGTCGAGTTCCGGCATCGCGAAGCCGACGCGCACGCGCGCCCACAGGTCGAGCTGCGCAGAGCGGTCGTCCAGGTCGAGCCGCACTTCGGGGCGCAAGGGATCGACGGCGGCGGGCGTGGGTGGCGGGCGGCACAGCCGGCAGCACTAGCGCATGCTCCAC
>CAZVLY010000277.1:2239-6216 GCA_964628175.1 uncultured Piscinibacter sp.
GCGTGGGCGGCGGCCCCTCGGCGCTCGCCACGGGCGCCGGCGGCGCGTCGGGCGTCGGCGCGGCGACCGGCGGTGCCGGCAGGTCCGCAGTGGCGGCGGCGGGGGCCGACGACACCGCGACGGCGCCGTCGTTGACCGGCGCGCTGGCACAGCCTGCGATCACCGCGAGCCACCCGCTCAGGGCGACCCAGCTTGCCAGGCGTCGCAGTGGGTTCATCGGAAATCGTTCTTCCAGCGGCGCAATGCCGCGAACACGTCGCTTCCCGAGGCACTGGCCGCGCCATGGCCGGCGGCCGAGCGCACGACAGCGGGCTGATCGCAGCGCAGGAAGGGGTTCACCTCGCGCTCGAGGCCGATGTTCGAGGGCAGGGTGGGCTGGTTGTGGGCCCGCAGCGCTTCGCAATCGGCGCTGTAGCGTGACAGCGCCGCGTTGTCCGGCTCCACCGCGCGGGCGAACTTCAGGTTGGACAGGGTGTACTCGTGGGCACAGCACACGCGGCTGGCGCCGGGCAGCGCCGCCAGGCGGGACAGCGAACGATGCATCTGCTCGGGCGTGCCCTCGAACAGCCGGCCGCAGCCGCCGGAGAACAAGGTGTCGCCGCAGAAGAGGATCGGGGCGCCGTCGCGCCCCGCATGGAAGTAGGCGATGTGACCGGCGGTGTGCCCGGGCACGTCGATCACCTCGAAGCGCTCGCCCAGCACCTCGACGCTGTCGCCATCGTCGAGTGCCACGAAAGGCGTCGGGATCGACTCGCGGCGCGGGCCGTAGACGGGGCCTTGCAGCCGGCCGCGCAGTGCGTCGACGCCGCCCACGTGGTCGCCATGGTGATGGGTCACTAGAATCGCCGCCAGCGCCAACTGCCGGGCATCGAGTGCGGCCTGCACCGGCGCTGCTTCACCTGGATCCACCACGACGGCGCTCGTGCCATCGTCGAGCATCCAGATGTAGTTGTCGGTGAAGGCGGGCAGGGCAGTCAGATTCATCATGGCGCACAGCGATCGGATTATAGGTTTGGCCCAGTGGCTCGCCACGCCGGCAGGGAGATACCTGCTGGCCTGGGAGCAGCATCACCTCGACCTGGCGGTGGCCGACCTGTTCGGCTTTCACGCGCTGCAGGTGGGGCTGCCCGAACTCGATGCGCTGCGCGCCAACCGCATGCCGCACCGCTGGGTCGGCAGCGAGAGCGTCGAGCCGCCAGCCTCCGATGGCGAAGCGATGCCGCGTGCCGCGGTGGCGCTCAACCTGGATTTCGACGCGCTGCCCTTCGACAGCGCCAGCCTCGATCTGGTCGTGCTGCCGCACACGCTGGAGATGGCCAGCGACCCGCACCAGACACTGCGCGAGGTCGAACGCGTGCTCGTGCCGGAGGGTCGCGTGGTCATCGTCGGCTTCAACCCGGCCAGCCTGTGGGGCCTGCGCCAGGGGCTGGGCCGGGCCCGGCTTGGCCTGGGCCTGGGGCGGCAGCGACCGCTGTTCCTGCCCGCCACCGGCGAGTTCCTCGGCTACCGGCGCCTGCGCGACTGGCTGCGCCTGCTCAGCTTCGAGGTGGAGTCGGGCCGTTTCGGCTGCTACCGGCCGCCGGTGGCCTCGGAGCGCTGGCTGCAGCGCTACGAATGGATGGACGGTTCCGGCGAACGCTGGTGGCCGGTGTTCGGCGCCGCCTACTTCGTGGTGGCGGTCAAGCGCGTGCGCGGCATGCGGCTGGTGGGGCTGGTGCGTGACCAGCGCCAGCGCGTCAAGGCGGCCGCCACGGTGGCCACGCACAAGCGCCGGGAGCGCGAGAAAGAACCGGCATGACGGCAGCGGCCCCGGCGGTGAAGCGCCCCCACGTGGTCATCTACACCGACGGCGCCTGCAAGGGCAATCCGGGCCCCGGCGGCTGGGGCGCCTGGCTGCGCACCGGCGAGCACGAGAAGGAACTGTTCGGCGGCGAGGCGCTGACCACCAACAATCGCATGGAGCTCACCGCGGTGATCGAGGCCCTGGCCTCGCTGAAGCGCACCTGCGACGTCACCGTGCACACCGACAGCGAGTACGTTCGCAAGGGCATGACCGAGTGGATCCACGGCTGGAAGCAGCGCGGCTGGAAGACGGCCGACCGCAAGCCGGTGAAGAACGCCGAGCTGTGGCAGCGCCTGGATGCACTGCGCCAGCTGCACCACGTCGAGTGGCGCTGGGTGAAGGGGCATTCGGGCGACCCCGGCAACGAGCGCGCCGATGCGCTGGCCAATCGCGGGGTGGAGAGCGTGGTTTGAGGGTTGCCGCCGCTGCAGCGTTTCTCGCCTGCCGTTACAGTCTGCCGGCATCCTCGAAAGTCCGGACTTGAAGCTCCTGCATACCGTCATCGCCGTGGTCGGCATCAGTGCCGCTGGTGGCACCGCCTGGTGGGTCCAGAACAAGGGCGCCGGCAGTGGTCTGCAGCCGGCGGCCACGTCTTCCGCGGCCGCGCCTTCTGCCGCGGGCGGCGGCCCCGCTGCCGGCGGGCCGATTCCCGTGGAAGTGGGCCGCGTGACCGTGACACGCATCGAGGACGACGCGCAGTCCGTCGGTTCGCTGCGCTCGCGCCAGGGCGTGATGCTGCGCCCCGAGGTCAGCGGCCGCATCGCCCGCATCGGCTTTCGCGACGGCCAGCGCGTCAAGCGCGGCCAACTGCTGGTGCAGCTCGACGACACGCTGCAGCGCGCCCAACTGCAGCAGTCGCAGGCGCAGGCCAGCATCGCGCGCACCAACCTGCAACGCAACCGCGAGTTGATGGCGCAGAACTTCGTCAGCGCGAGCGCCGTCGACCAGAGCGCCGCGGCGCTGGAGGTGGCCGAAGCGCAGGTGGCCTTGTCGCAGGCCCAGCTCGCGCGCATGCGCATCGAGGCCCCGTTCGACGGCGTGGCCGGCATCGCCTCGGTGAACCTGGGCGACTACGTCAAGGACGGCGCCGACCTGGTCAACATCGAGGATTCGTCGTCGATGTCGGTGGACTTCCGACTGCCCGAGCGTTACCTCGCCCGGCTCAAGCCCGGGCAGCCGGTGGACGTGCAGCTCGACGCCCTGCCGGGGCGCAGTTTTCCGGCGCGCATCGACGCCATCGACGCGCAGATCGACGCCAACGGCCGCTCGCTGCTGGTGCGGGCGCGCCTGCCCAATCCGCAGGGCGAGCTGCGCGCCGGCATGTTCGCGCGCACCCGCACGGTGTTCGCCGTGCGCGAACAGGCGCTGGTGGTGCCCGAGGAGGCGCTGGTGCCGCTGGGCGGCAAGCAGTACCTCATCAAGGTGGTGGACGGACCGGGAGGCAAGGTCTCGCAGCGGCTGGAGGCTCGCATCGGCATGCGCCTGCCGGGCAAGGCCGAGATCACCGAGGGCCTGGCCGCCGGCGACCTGGTCGTCACCGCCGGGCAGGCCCGGCTGCTGCGCGGCGAGGCGCTGCCGCTGCGCGTGGTCGATGTCGGCCGCGAGGCGCCGCGCGGCGCCAGTGCGCCGGCCAAGGGCGCGGCCCTGAACCGCTCCGCGGTCTGAACGGTCGCGCAGCCATGAAGTTCTCCGAGACCTCGATCCGCCGCCCGGTCTTCGCGACGGTGATGTCGCTGCTGCTGGTGCTGGTGGGCGCGGTGTCGTTCATGGGCCTGCAGGTGCGCGAGTACCCGCGCATCGACGAGCCGGTGGTCAACGTCACGACGCGGCTGACCGGCGCCTCGTCGGAGGTGATCGAGTCGCAGGTCACCAAGCCGCTCGAAGACTCGATCTCCGGCATCGAGGGCGTGGACATCATCACCTCGGTGTCGCGCGCCGAGCAGAGCCAGATCACCGCGCGCTTCAAGCTCAGCAAGAGCCCGGAAGACGCTGCCGCCGATGTGCGCGACCGCGTCTCGCGCGTGCGCGGACGCCTGCCCGACGCGATCGACGAGCCGGTCATCGCCAAGGTGGAGGCCGACGCCACGCCGACCATCTGGCTGGCCTTCAGCAGCGAGACGCTGTCGCCGCTGGA
>CAZVLY010000278.1:0-6167 GCA_964628175.1 uncultured Piscinibacter sp.
AAGAAGAACATCTTCAGCGGCCGCATCCTCGAGATCGAGGGCCTGCCCGACCTGCAGGTGGAACAGGCCTTCGAACTCTCCGACGCGAGCGCCGAGCGCTCGGCTGCGGGCTGCACGATCAAGCTCAACAAGGCCCCGGTGATCGAGTACCTGAACTCGAACATCGTGCTGATGAAGAACATGATCGCCGACGGCTACGCCGACAAGCGCACGCTGGAGCGCCGCATCAAGTCGGTCGAGGCCTGGCTGGCCAAGCCGACCCTGCTCGAGGCCGACAAGGACGCCGAGTACGCGGCCGTCATCGAGATCGACCTGAACGAGCTGAAGGAGCCGGTGCTGTGCTGCCCGAACGACCCGGACGACGCCAAGCTGCTGTCCGAAGTCGCCGGCACCAAGATCGACGAGGCCTTCATCGGCTCGTGCATGACCAACATCGGCCACTTCCGCGCCGCGGCCAAGCTGCTCGGCGGCCAGCGCGACATCCCGGTCAAGCTGTGGGTCGCCCCGCCGACCAAGATGGACCAGAGCGAGCTGATCAAGGAAGGCCACTACGCCGCCTTCGGCACCGCCGGTGCGCGCACCGAGATGCCGGGCTGCAGCCTGTGCATGGGCAACCAGGCACAGGTGCGCGAAGGCGCGACGGTGGTGTCGACCTCGACGCGCAACTTCCCGAACCGCCTGGGCAAGAACACCAACGTGTTCCTCGCCTCGGCCGAGCTGGCCGCGATCGCCTCCAAGCTGGGCAAGTTGCCCACCGTCGCCGAGTACCAGGAAGCGATGGGCATCATCAACAAGGACTCGGCGAGCGTCTACCGCTACCTCAACTTCGACCAGATCGAGGAGTACGCGGAGACGGCGAAGTCGGTGACGGTCTGAGCGATCGCCTCTGACCCGCCGCGACGGCCCGCTTCGGCGGGCCGTCGGCATTTCGGGCCTTGCGCAAGGTCAATGGCCTGGCCGCCCGGCCGCAACAGACTGCCGGCATGCGGGCTGCGAAGGAGCTCACGGTGCGAGACACGATCCGGCAACAGGCTGTCCGCTCGCGGGCACGCCGGCGGCTGGTCGGCGGCGCATTGTTGTCGCTCGCGCCGCTGCGGCTCGCGCAGGCCGCAGCCTACCCCGCGACCATCGCGGCGATGCAGACCGCCCACGAGGCGGAGATGCACGTCTACTACCGCTACACCGAGTTCAGCCGCCAGGCCGCGCAGGAGGGCTACCGCGGCATCGCCTACCTGTTCACCGCCTTCGCCGCGGCGGAGCTGATCCATGCCGGCAACTTCGCGCGCATCCTGGCGCGGCTGAACGTCGAGGTGCCGCCGGTGCCCAAGCCGGCGGTGCAAGCGGGCACGACGCGCGAGAACCTGATCGCCGCGGCCGCGTCGGAGATGGCCTCGATCGACTCGCTCTACCCCGGCCTGCTCGAGCGCCTGCGCGCCGAGGACCATGCCGACGCCATGACCACGGTGCGCTACGCCTGGGCGACCGAGAAGCAGCACCGCGACAAGATCGCGCAGATCCAGCGCTGGTCGCCGAGCTTCTTCGAGCAGGTGGCCAAGCACATCGACGCGAAGACCGGGCAGTTCTTCATCTGCCAGCTGTGCGGCTGCACGCTCAACAAGATGCCGGCCGAGACCTGCCCCGTGTGCGCCAACGCGGCCAAGCATTTCCGGCGCATCGAGCCGCCGGCCTGATCACACCGGCTCGGGCGCGATCTGCTCGGCGTAGTCGTACAGCGCCTCGAGGATCGCCTGGCCGCGCTCGTCGGCCGATTCGTTGAGCGTGTCGATGCGGTCGAAGAAGGCCTGCAGCGTGAGCGCACCGCCCTCGCCTTCGTGCAGGCGCCGCGCGCGGTGCTCGTCCCAGCGTGCGCGTTCGTCGTCGGTCAGCGTGGCCGCGAAGTTGCGCGCGCGGTAGCGGAACACGATCTCCTCCAGCCGCGCATCGTCGAAGGCGAGCCGCTTGGCGGCGAGCTGCTCCGGCGCGAGTTCGCGAAGGCGCTGCAGGCGGCCGCGGTCGGTGTGGCCGACGAAGCCCCCGTACAGGTCCTCGTCCACGTCCGGCGCCTGCGCCGGTGCGGGCCGCGCGAACACCTCGGGCCAGAGGCCCGCGATCGCCGCCCCCTGCTGTGCCGCCGCCTCGGCATGCCGCAGGGCCTGCGCCACGTCGATGCCCCAGCGCGCGGCCATCTCCGGGCTCAGCGCCTTCAGGTTGCCGACGACGACCGGCGACTTGTTGATGTGGATGGTCTTGATCGGCAGCCGCGTCACGCCCTCGGGCAGCTCGTCGGCGCGGGTGAACATGCGCTCGCGCAGGGTCACCGCGTCCAGCGACGACAGTTCGCCCGGGTCGACCGACAGGTCCCAGACGATCAGCTCGTTCTTGTTCGTCGGGTGCGGCGCCAGCGGCCAGACGATCGCCAGGCAGCCGCGCTCGGGCGGGTACATGCCCGAGACATGCAGGAAGGGCCGGCCGCTGCCGATCTCGGCGATCACCGCGTCCTTGCGGCGCAGCTTCAGGCAGAACTCCCACAGCCGCGGCTGCTGCGCGCGGATCAGCCGCGCCAGCGCGATGGTGGCGCGCACGTCGGACAGCGCGTCGTGTGCCGCCTCGTGCGCCAGGCCGTTGGCGGCGGTCAGGTGCTCCAGCTTGAACGAGGCCTTGCCGTCGTCGTGGGCCGGCCAGGTGATGCCGTCCGGGCGCAGCGCGCGGGTGGCGCGCACCACGTCGAGCAGGTCCCAGCGGCCGCAGCCGTTCTGCCACTCGCGCGCATAGGGGTCGATGAGGTTGCGCCAGAACAGGAAGCGCGTCACCTCGTCGTCGAAGCGGATCGAGTTGTAGCCCACGCCCACCGTGCCCGGCCTGGCGAGCTGCGCCTCGATGGCCGCGGCGAAGGCATGCTCCGGCACGCCGTGCTCGAGGCAGTGCTGCGGCGTGATGCCGGTCAGCAGGCAGGACTCGGGGTCGGGCAGCGAGTCGCCCGCCGGCTGGCAGTGCAGCATCACCGGCTCACCGATCTCGTTGAGCTCGGCGTCGGTGCGCACGCCGGCGAACTGCGCCGGCCGGTCGCGCCGCGGCACGACGCCGAAGGTCTCGTAGTCGTGCCAGAAGAACGAGAAATCGGTGCCGGGCGAAGTCATGCCCGGCACGATACCTCAGCGACTGCTATTTCTTGCCGCGCGGCTTGGCCGTGCCGCCTTGCGTCAGCGCGTCCGACATGCCGATCAGCACGCCGCTGACCAGCGCGGTGTAGCTTTCAGCCATCGTCTGTGCCGCCTTCATGCTGGCGGCGCGTGTGTCGCGCAGGGCCGTCTGCATCTGGCCGACGAACTGCTCGGCGGTGGTGGCCGCCTTCGCGCCGGACAGCGTGCCGCCGGCCTGCAGCTTCTCGAGGATCGGCGCCCATTGCGTCGACGCCTGCGCGCCGGCCGCCTCGGCAGCCTTCTTCAGCGAGCCGATGAAGTTGTCCTCCATCGCCTCCAGGTCGGACAGCGCCTTCTTCAGGTGCTTCTCGCGCAGGTCGGCGCCCTGGTTGACGAACTGCTGCAGCGCCACGCGGTTGGCGTCCACCGCCTTGAGCAGCGCCTCGTCCATGCCGACCACGGCCTTGTCGAGCAGATCCTCGACGTCCACGCCCGGCAGCTTGTTCATGGCCGCGCCGGCCGAGGCCGACTGCGCCACCGTCTTGAGCACGCTGCGGATGTTCTTCAGGCTGAGCTCGCGGCCCTGCAGCGCCGCCAGCGTCGCCTGCGTCACGCCCTTGCGGACCTGCTCGCTGCCACTGGCCGTGGCGGTGGCAAACATCTGGATCAGGGCGTCCTGGTCGATACCGGACTTCATCATGCGGGTCTCCTCGTTTGTTCGTCGGCCGGGGCCTGCGGCTCCCGCCGCGATGCTGTCACCAATCGCCGCGCCGCGCCAGGGGCGGCGGTCATGGAAGGGCCGTGGAATCTGGTTATGCTGTTCCCCCTCAACCGACCACCCGCCCGGAGACCCGTTCCATGACCCGCGTTTTCAACTTCAGCGCCGGCCCCGCCGCCCTGCCCGAGTCCGTGCTGCGCCAGGCCGCCGACGAGATGCTCGACTGGCACGGCTCGGGCATGTCGGTGATGGAGATGAGCCACCGCGGCAAGGAGTTCATCGCCATCCACGCCGAGGCCGAGGCGCTGCTGCGCGAGCTGCTGGTGATTCCGGCGAACTACAAGGTGCTGTTCATGCAGGGCGGCGCGATCGGCGAGAACGCCATCGTCCCGATGAACCTGCTGCGCGGCAAGACCGGCGCCGACTACATCGACACCGGCGAGTGGTCGAAGAAGTCGATCAAGGAGGCCGGCAAGTACTGCACGGTGAACGTGGCCGCCAGCGCCAAGGACAGCGGCTACACGACGATCCCGAAGCGCGAGACCTGGAAGCTCGACCCGAACGCCGCCTACGTGCACATCTGCGCCAACGAGACCATCGGCGGCGTCGAGTACCACTTCACCCCGGACACGGGCGAGGTGCCGCTGGTGGCCGACGTGTCGAGCAACATCCTCTCGCGCCCGCTGGACGTGACGAAGTACGGCCTGCTCTACGGCGGCGCGCAGAAGAACATCGGCCCGGCGGGCCTGACCATCGTCATCGTGCGCGAGGACCTGCTCGGCCGCGCGCTGCCGATCACGCCCTCGGCCTTCGACTACCAGCTGCAGGCCGAGGCCGAGTCGATGCTGAACACGCCGCCCACCTACGCGATCTACATCGCCGGGCTGGTGTTCAAGTGGATCAAGGCGCAGGGCGGCCTGGCGGCGATGGAAGCGCACAACCGCGCCAAGGCGGCGCTGCTGTACGACTACCTCGACAGCCAGGACTTCTATGCCGCGCCGGTCGCCCGCGACTGCCGCTCGCTGATGAACGTGCCCTTCAAGCTGAAGGACGACAAGCTCGACGAGGCCTTCCTGAAGGGCGCGCAGGCGCGCGGCATGGTGCAGCTCAAGGGCCACCGCGTGGTGGGCGGCATGCGCGCCTCGATCTACAACGCCATGCCGGTCGAGGGCGTGAAGGCGCTGGTGGCCTACATGAAGGAGTTCGAGGCCCAGCATGGCTGACGCCCCCGCGCCCTTCAGGGTCCTGGTGCTCAATCAGGTCTCGGCGACCGGCCTGGCGCGACTGCCGGCCGAGCGCTACCTGACGGGCAAGGACGTCACCGAGCCCGACGCCATCCTGCTGCGCTCGGCCGACCTGCACGGCGCCGGGATCCCGGCCAGCGTGCGGGCTGTCGCCCGCGCCGGTGCCGGCGTCAACAACATTCCGGTGGCGGCGCTCAGCCTGCGCGGCGTGCCGGTGTTCAACACGCCGGGCGCCAACGCGAATGCGGTGAAGGAACTGGTGCTCGCCGGCTTGCTGCTGTCGGCGCGCAACCTGCCTGCCGCGCTCGACTTCGTGCGCACGCTCGACGTGGCCGCGCCGGATCTCGACAAGGTGGTCGAAGACGGCAAGAAGGCCTTCGCCGGCGTCGAGCTCGCCGGGCAGACGCTGGGCGTGGTCGGCCTGGGCAAGATCGGCTGCCTGGTCGCCGACGCGGCCATCCGCCTGGGCATGAACGTGCTGGGCTTCGACCCCGAGATCACCGTCGACGCGGCCTGGAGCCTGCCCGCGCAGGTCAGGCGCGCCAACAGCGTGGCCGAGGTGCTGCGCGGCGCCAATTTCGTGACGCTGCACGTGCCGCTGCTGGCCGCCACGCGCGACCTCGTCAACGCCGACAACATCGGCCTGATGAAACCCGGCGCGGTGCTGCTGAACTTCTCGCGCGAAGGCGTGGTGAACGACGCCGCGGTGCTGGCGGCGCTGGAGCGCGGCGCGATCGGCCGCTACGTGTGCGACTTCCCGAGTGCCGCGACGCATGGCAATCCGCGCGTCATCGCGCTGCCGCACCTCGGCGCCTCCACCCGCGAGGCGGAGGAGAACTGCGCAGTGATGGTGGTCGACCAGCTGCGCGATTTCCTCGAGCACGGCAACGTGGTCAACGCGGTGAATTTCCCGGCCGTCTCGATGGCGCGCGAATCGGCGTACCGTGTGGCGATCGCCAACGCCAACGTGCCCAACATGCTCGGCCAGATCTCCACCGCCATGGCGCGGGCCGGGCTGAACATCCACAACATGGTCAACAAGTCGCGCGGCGACATGGCCTACAC
>CAZVLY010000279.1:0-6158 GCA_964628175.1 uncultured Piscinibacter sp.
GCCGGCATGCCGAACTGGCAGACCAGCGGCGAGATGGACGAGAAGACCGTCGACATCATGGCCCGCTACGTGCAGCAGGACCCGCCGGTGCCGCCGGAATTCGGCATGGCGCAGATGAAGCAGACCTGGAAGGTCATCGTCCCGCCGGAGAAGCGGCCGACGAAGAAGATGAACAACTACAACATCGAGAACATCTTCTCGACGACGCTGCGCGACACCGGCGAGGTGGCGCTGATCGACGGCGACACCAAGAAGATCATCAACATCGTCAAGACCGGCTACGCGGTGCACATCTCGCGCACCTCGGCCTCGGGCCGCTACCTGTTCGTGATCGGGCGTGACGCCAAGATCAACATGATCGACCTGTGGATGCCGACGCCCGACAACGTCGCCGAAGTGCGCATCGGCCTCGAGGCGCGCTCGGTGGACACCAGCAAGTACAAGGGCAAGGAAGGCGACTTCACCGACAAGCTGGCCATCGCCGGCGCCTACTGGCCGCCGCAGTACGTGATCATGAAGGGCGACACGCTCGAGCCGCTGAAGATCGTCGGCACCCGCGGCATGGTCGTCGGCACGCAGGAATACCACCCCGAGCCGCGCGTCGCCTCGATCGTGGCCAGCCACTTCAAGCCCGAGTTCGTGGTCAACGTGAAGGAGACCGGCAAGACGCTGATGGTGGACTACTCCAACCTCGACGCGCTGAAGGTCACCGAGATCGGCTCGGCTCCCTTCCTGCACGATGGCGGCTGGGACTCGACCAAGCGCTACTTCATGGTCGCGGCCAACCAGAGCAACAAGATCTCGGTCATCGACGCCAAGGACGGCAAGCTCGCCGCGCTGGTCGACGTGGGCAAGATCCCGCACCCGGGCCGCGGCGCCAACTTCATCCACCCGAAGTTCGGCCCCGTGTGGTCCACCGGCCACCTGGGCGACGAGACGATCTCGCTGATCGGCACCGACCCGAAGGGCCACAAGCAGTACGCCTTCAAGAAGGTCGCCGAGCTGAAGGGCCAGGGCGGCGGGGCGCTGTTCATCAAGAGCCACCCGAAGAGCCAGCACCTGTACTCGGACACGCCGCTGAACCCGGATCCGAAGATCTCGCAGTCGGTGGCGGTGTACGACATCAAGAACCTCGACAAGGGCTTCACCGTGCTGCCCATCGCCGAGTGGGCCGGCCTGAACGACGACGGCGCCAAGCGCGTCGTGCAGCCCGAGTTCAACAAGGCGGGCGACGAGGTGTGGTTCTCGGTGTGGTCGGCGAAGAACAAGCAGAGCGCGCTGGTGGTCGTCGACGACAAGACGCTGAAGCTGAAGACCGTGATCAAGGACCCGCGCCTGATCACGCCGACCGGGCACTTCAACGTGCACAACACCCAGCACGACGTCTACTGAGCGGAGGCCGGACATGAAGACACTCACTTTCGTGACCGGCCTGACCCTCGCACTGGCTTCGGCCGGTGCCTGGGCGGGCGTCGAAGACGCGATGACCAAGGCCGGCTGCATGGCCTGCCACGCCAAGGACAAGAAGCTCGTCGGCCCGGCGTTCAAGGAGATCGCCGCCAAGTACAAGGGGCAGGACGTCGTCGCCACGCTGATGCAGAAGGTGCGTGCCGGTGGGAAGGGCAACTTCGGCCCGATCCCGATGGCACCGAACCCGCCCGACAAGATCAACGACGCCGACCTGAAGGCGGCCGTCGAGTTCATCCTGAAGACCTGAGGACGGCGATGCGGCGGCTTTCGATCACGCTCGTGCTGGCCGCCGCACTGCCCGTCTGGGCACAACCCGATGCGGCGCGCCAGCAGCAGCTGGTGCGCATGGTGCGGCAGGACTGCGGCTCCTGCCACGGCATGACGCTGGCCGGTGGCCTGGGCCCCGCACTGACGCGCGAGGCGCTGGCCGACAAGCCGCTCGAATCGCTGGCCGCCACCATCTTCCACGGCCGACCCGGCACGCCGATGCCCGCCTGGCGCTCGATGCTCAGCGCCGACGAAGCCCACTGGATCGCCGAGCGCCTGCTGGCCGGCTTCCCGAAGGAACCCCGATGAGAGCGCTGCTGTTCGCGCTGGTCACCCTGCTCGCCGCCTGTGCGGGCAGCCCTTCCACCGCCACCCCGCCCGCCAAGGGCACCGGCGACCTCGGCGTCGTCGTCGAGCGCGCCCGCGGCACGCTGGCCATCGTCGACACCAGCGAGCGCACGCTGCTCGCCGAGGTGCCGGGGCTGGGCGACCTGTCGCACGCCTCGGTGGTGTTCTCGCGCGACGGCGGCAGCGCCTTCGTGTTCGGCCGCGACGGCGCGCTCAGCCGCGTCAACCTGTCCACGCGCCGCATCGAGCAGCGTGTGCAGCAGGCCGGCAACTCGATCGGCGGCGCGATGTCGCAGGACGGCACCCTGGTCGCCGCGCAGAACTACCAGCCCGGCGGCATCAAGGTGTTCGACGCGAAGACGCTCGCGCTGGTCGCCGACATCCCCGCCGAGTACGCGCCCGGCCAGCGCTCGCGCGTCGTCGGCCTGGCCGACCTGCCGGGCAAGCGCTTCGTGTTCTCGCTGTTCGACGCCGACCAGATCTGGATCGCCGACCTGAACGACGCCGCCAAGCCCAAGCTCACCAAGTTCGAGAACGTCGGCCGCCAACCCTACGACGCGCTGGTCACGCCCGACGGCCGCCACTACATCGCCGGCCTGTTCGGCGAGGACGGCCTGGCGATGATCGACCTGTGGGCCGCGCAGCCGAAGGTCACGCGCATCCTCGCCGGCTACGGCCGCGGCCAGCAGCCGCTGCCCGTCTTCAAGATGCCGCACCTGCGCGGCTGGGCCGTGGCCGGGCGCCACGCCTACCTGCCGGCGATCGGCCGCCACGAGGTGCTCGTCGTCGACACGGACACCTGGGCCGAGGTCGGCCGCATCGCCGTCGCCGGCCAGCCGGTGTTCGTGATCGCGCGGCCCGACGGCCGCCAGGTGTGGGTCAACTTCGCGGTGCCCGACTACGACCGCGTGCAGGTCATCGACACGCAGACGCGCCAGATCGTCAAGACGCTGGAGCCCGGCAAGGCGGTGCTGCACATGGAGTTCACGCCGCGCGGCGAGGCGGTGTGGATCAGTTCGCGCGACGCCAACCGCGTGACGGTATTCGACACCGGCAGCTTCGCGACGCTGGCCACGCTGCCGCTCGAGGCGCCCAGCGGCGTCTTCTTCACCAGCCGCGCCGCGCGCATGGGGTTCTGAGCATGGACCGCCTCGCCCTGCTCAACCGCTGGCAGCACGACTTCCCGCTCGTGCCGGCGCCCTTCGCCACGATCGCCACGGCGCTCGGCAGCGGCGAAGGCGAAGTCATCGCGGCCTTCCGCGACGCCCAGGGCACCGGCTCGCTCAGCCGCATCGGCGGCGTGTGGGCGGCCGGCGCCGGCGGCGCGGCGATGCTGTGCGCGCTGGCCGTGCCGGCGCAGCGCCTGGAGGCGGTGGCGGCGCAGGTCGACGCGCTGCCCGGCGTGAACCACAACTACGAACGCGAGCACCGCTACAACCTGTGGTTCGTCATCACCGGCCACGACGCCGCCACGCTGCACGACCGGCTCGACGCGCTGGAGCGCGACACCGGAGCGCGCGCGCTGCGCCTGCCGATGCAGCGGGTCTACCGCATCGACCTGGGCTTCGACCTCGAACGCGGCCAGGCCACGGCGCGGCCGGCCGCCTGCGGTGCCGCCGTGCCGCGCGTCGCGCCGGTCGATGCACCGCTGGCGGCGCTCGTCGAAGACGGCCTGCCCCTGACCGGGCGGCCCTACGCCGCCTGGGCCGGGCGGCTCGGTCTGAGCGAGACCGGCGTGCTGCAGACGCTGCGCCGCTGGCTGGCCCAGGGCACGCTGCGCCGCTTCGGCGTCGTCGTGCGCCACCATGAACTCGGCTTCGACCAGAACGCGATGACGGTGTTCGACGTGCCCGACGCGCAGGTCGATGCCTGCGGCGCGGCGCTGGCCCGCCAGCCCGGCGTGACGCTGTGCTACCGCCGCGCGCGTGCCGACGGCTGGCCGTTCAACCTGTACTGCATGGTGCACGGCCGCGAACGCGATGCGGTGCGCCGACTCGTCGCCGACGCCGCGCGCGCCGCCGGCGTGCAGCAGCACCCGCACGAGCTGTTGTTCAGCCTGCGCCGATTCAAGCAGCAGGGCGCGAGCTACTTCCGCGCCAGCACGAAGGAGGCCGAACATGCCGGCGCCTGACGCTCCCAGCGACGTGGTCGCCCCCGACCGCATCGACCGCCGCCTGATCGACCGGCTGCACGGCGAGTTGCCGCTGACCGAGCGGCCCTTCGCCGACGTCGGCCAGGAACTCGGCATCTCGGAAGACGAGGTGATCGAGCGGCTGCGCCGCATGCTCGCGCAGGGCACGCTGACGCGCTTCGGCCCGCTGTTCCAGATCGAGCGCGCCGGCGGGCTGTTCGTGCTCGCCGCGCTCGAGGTGCCGGAAGCGGACTACGCGCGCATCACCGCCCTGGTCAACGGCCTGCCCGAGGTGGCGCACAACTACCGCCGCGAGCACCGGCTGAACATGTGGTTCGTGGTCGCGGCCGAGTCGCACGAGGCGGCGAAGGCGGCGCTCGACCGCGTCGGGCAGATCACCGGACTGGCCGTGCACGCCTTCCCGAAGGAACGCGAGTACTTCGTCGGGCTGCGGCTGTCGGCGCAGGAGTGAATCCACCATGCAGTTGACCGACTTCGACCGTGAACTGATCGCCGCCACGCAGAGCGGCCTGCCGCTGGTCTCGCGGCCCTACGAGGCGGTGGGCGCGATGCTCGGCGTCAGCGGCGAGCAGGTGCGCGAGCGCCTGGCGCAGATGATCGAGCAGGGCCTGATCCGCCGCATCGGCGCCGTGCCCAACCACTACCGGCTCGGCTACGTGGCCAACGGCATGACGGTGTGGGACGTGGCCGACGAGCGCGTCGACGAACTGGGCGAGCGCATCGGCGCCCTGCCCGCGGTGAGCCACTGCTACCGCCGCCCGCGCGAGCTGCCGCTGTGGCCCTACAACCTGTTCGCGATGGTGCACGGCCGCTCGCGCGACGAAGTGCAGCAGCAGGCCGACACCATCCGAACGCTGCTCGGCGACGCCTGCCGCGGCAGCGACATCCTCTACAGCAGCGCCATCCTCAAGAAGGCCGGGCTGCGCATTTCCGAAAGCTGAACATGTTCCGCGTCTCCCAATACATGCGCGAACTGGTGCGCGCCGAAGCCGACGGGCGCTACCCACAGCCTGCCACGCGCGGTGCCGGCCCCACGGGCCCGGTGGTGATCTGGAACCTGATCCGCCGCTGCAACCTGACCTGCAAGCACTGCTACTCCATCTCGGCCGACCACGACTACGCGGGCGAACTGAGCACGCCCGAGGTCTTCACCGTGATGGACGACCTGAAGGCCTTCAAGGTGCCGGTGCTCATCCTCTCCGGCGGCGAGCCGCTGCTGCGGCCGGACATCTTCGAGATCGCGCAGCGCGCCAAGGCGATGCGCTTCTACGTCGGCCTGTCGACCAACGGCACGCTGATCGACGAGGCCATGGCCGACCGCATCGCGGCGCAGGGTTTCGACTACGTGGGCATCAGCCTGGATGGCATCGGCGCCACGCACGACCGCTTCCGCCGCCTGGACGGCGCCTTCGACCGCAGCCTGGCGGCGATCCGCCTGCTGCACGCGCGCGGCGTGAAGGTCGGCATGCGCTACACGATGACGGCGATGAACGCGCACGACCTGGAGCCGCTGCTCGAGCTGATGCGCGACGAGGGCGTCGACAAGTTCTACTTCTCGCACCTGAACTACGCCGGCCGCGGCAACATCCACCGCGCCCGCGATGCGCAGTTCGCCGCCACCCGCGCCGCGCTCGACCTGCTCTACGAACGCGCCTGGCAGGCCGCGAAGGCCGGCAGCGAGCAGGACTTCGTCACCGGCAACAACGACGCCGACGGCGCCTACCTGCTGCAATGGGTGCAGCGCCGCCTGCCGCGCTGGGCGCAGCCGCTGCGCGAGCGGCTGGTCGCCTGGGGCGGCAACTCGTCGGGCGTGAACGTCGCCAACATCGACAACCTCGGCGTGGTGCACCCCGACACCATGTGGTGGCACCACGCGCTGGGCAGCGTGCGCGAGCGGCCCTTCTCCGAGATCTGGATGGAC
>CAZVLY010000280.1:0-6149 GCA_964628175.1 uncultured Piscinibacter sp.
GACTCGAGCAGCAGGAAGCTGTCGGCGTGGTCCTTGCCGAACACTTCCTTGAAGTCGATGCCGTTGGCACGCTCGTGCTTGCGCAGCAGCTGCACCGAGGTCGTGCCGGTGGTGGTGGCGACCGACTTGTCCTTGAGCTGGGCGATCGAGGTGATGCCCGAGGCGCCCTTGACGGCGATGCGCACTTCCTCGACGAAGGTGGTGACGGCGAAGGACACGTCCTTCTGGCGCGTGGCGTTGTTCGTGGTCGAGCCGCACTCGATGTCCACGGTGCCGTTCTGCACCAGCGGAATGCGGTTCTGCGAGGTCACGGGCTGGTACTTGACGTCGAGCTTGGCCAGCCCGAGCTGCTTCTGGATGTCGGCCAGCACCTTGGTGCAGACCTCGACGTGGAAGCCGACGTACTTGCCGTCGCCCAGCGTGTAGCTCAGCGCGCCGGAGGATTCACGCACGCCCATGGTCACCGAGCCGGTGTCCTTGATCTTCTTGAGCGTGTCGGCCTGTGCGCCGGTGGCGGCGGTGGCCGCTGCCAGGGCGATCGCCTTGATGATCATCGACTTGTTCATGCTGACTCCTGCAGAGGGGTTGGGAAGAGAGAGAACGGGATTCTAGGGAGCGCGGTAGCGGGGGTTTGCACGGACTTGCCCGCGTTTCGAGGGTTCGCCCCAGGGCTGAGGCCATGGGTTCGCAACCTTCATGCCACCAGGCGCACCGGTTGCGTGAGCCGCTCGGGCACCAGCAGCGCCTCCATCTCGGCGCGGCCCATGATGCCCAGGCGCTCGGCGGTCTCGGCGATGGTGCCGCCCTCGGCCAGCGCGGTCTTGGCGATCAGCGCCGCCTTCTCGTAGCCGATGATCGGGTTCAGCGCGGTCACCAGCGTCACCGACTCGGCCACGCGACGGCGCAGCAGTTCGTGGTTGGGCGTGATGCCCTCGACGCAGTTCACCTGCAGCGTGCGGCAGGCCCGCGTCAGGTGCGAGATGCTCTTGTACAGCGACCAGCCCATGATCGGCTCGAAGGCGTTGAGCTGCAGTTGCCCGGCCTCGGAGGCCATGGTGATGGTGACGTCGTTGCCGATCACCTCGAAGGCCACCTGGTTCATCACCTCCGGGATCACCGGGTTGACCTTGCCCGGCATGATCGACGAGCCGGCCTGGCGCGCCGGCAGGTGGATGTCACCGAAGCCGGCCTGCGGGCCGCTGGACAGCAGCCGCAGGTCGTTGCAGACCTTGCTGAGCTTGCAGGCCACGCGCTTGAGCACGCCCGACAGCTGCACGAAGGCGCCGGTGTCCTGCGTCGCCTCGACCAGGTTCTCGGCCATGACCACCGGCACGCCGCTGCTCTGCACGAGCAGGGGCACCACGGTCTCGGTGTAGCCGGCCGGCGCGTTGATGCCGGTGCCGATGGCGGTGGCGCCCAGGTTGACCTCGCCGATCAGTGCGCGGGCCTCGCGCAGGCGCTGCTCGTCCTCGCGGATCATGATCGCGAAGGCGAGGAATTCCTGGCCCAGCGTCATCGGCACGGCGTCCTGCAGCTGCGTGCGGCCGATCTTCAGCACGTTGCGGAACTCGGCCGCCTTGGCCTCGAAGGCACCGCGCAGAGCGGCCATCGCGGCGAGCAGCTGGTCGATGCCGGCCCAGGCCGCCAGGCGCAGCGCGGTGGGGTAGACGTCGTTGGTGCTCTGCGAGGCGTTGACGTGGTCGTTCGGGTGCAGGTGCTGGTACTCGCCGCGCTGGAAGCCCAGGTGCTCCAGTGCGCGGTTGGCGATCACCTCGTTGGCGTTCATGTTGGTGCTGGTGCCGGCACCGCCCTGGATCACGTCGACGACGAACTGCTCGTGCAGCGCGCCGCCGATCAGGTCGTCGCAGGCCTGCTGGATGGCGTCGGAGCGGCGGGCATCGAGCACCCCGAGCTTGGCGTTGGCGCGTGCTGCGGCCTTCTTGACGTGGGCCAGGGCGCGGACCAGCTCCGGCCAGCGGCCGACGGTGGAGCCGGAGATCGGGAAGTTCTCCACCGCGCGGGACGTGTGCACGCCCCAGTACGCCGAGGCGGGGATCTGTTGCGTGCCGAGGAAGTCCTGCTCGGTGCGGGTGGCGGTGCTCGCCTGCGGGGTGGGTGTCGGCATGGGGGCGGACTGTAGGTCCGCAGGCCACCGGCAGGCCAATGCCGTTTGAGGGCCAGCCCATGCGCGGCGCGCATGATCGATCAGGGTCAACCCGTAGTAGCGCGCTTGGCGTCGCTGCGCAGGAACTCCCACAGCGCCAGCGCGCCGGCCTTGTTGTGGCGCGCCAGCTCGGGGCGCTCGCGGTAGATGCGCACCTCCATCGTGATCTCGTACTGCCCGGCGTCGGCGGCACGCACGAGGCGCCGGCTCTTGAGCTCCTTCTTCACCGAGCTGGCGGGCAGGAAGGCCAGGCCGTGGCCCTCGAGGGCCATCGCCTTCAGGCCCTCGGCCATGTCGGTCTCGTAGATCGGCTCGAGCTGCGGCGGCACGGCCGCCTGCTTGACGATCACCTCGACGAGGCGGCCGAGGTAGGCACCCTCGCCGTAGCCGAGGTAGGGCACCTTGCGCGCGCTGGTGCCCGGCAGGCGGAACAGCGGCTGGCCGGACTCGTCGCCGCGCGCATAGGGCGCCAACGTCTCGTGGCCGAGGCTGAGCATCTCGTAGCGCTCGGGGCTCAACTGCAGCGGCTGGCTCGGGTGGTGGTAGGCGATCAGCAGATCGCAGCTGCCTTCGGTGAGCTGCATCACCGCGTCGTGCACGTTCAGCGTGATCAGCCGGCTCTTCAGCGCGCCGAAGCGGCTGCGCAGGTCCATCACCCAGTGCGGGAAGAAGGTGAAGGCCAGCGAGTGCGGCACGGCGAACTCGATCATGTCCTGCGCGCCGGTCTGGTGGCCGCGCATCATGTTGCGCGTGGCCTGCAGCGCGCCGAGGATCTCCAGCGCCTGCGCATGGAAGGTCTCGCCGGCCGGCGTGAGCCGCGTCGGGTAGGACGATCGATCGACCAGGTCGATGCCGGCCCAGGCCTCGAGCGCCTGGATGCGGCGCGAGAACGCCGGCTGCGTGACATGCCGAAGCTGCGCCGATCGCGAGAAGCTGCGCGTCTCGGCGAGGCTGACGAAGTCTTCGAGCCACTTGGTTTCCACGGCCCCGAAGTGTAGCCACCGGCCTGCGGCGCCCTGCCGCCGCCGCTGCAGGCACACTGCGGGCCCGATGAGTTCATCCGCACCCCCCACCCCGGCGCGCGCTGCCGCCTGGATCGTCTTCGCCGCCGGCGTCTGCGCGGCGCTGCACGTGGGCAAGCTGCCGCCGGCCATCGGCGCGCTGCAGCAGGCGCTGGGCATGACGCTGCTGGAGGCCGGCTTCCTGCTCTCGCTGGTGCAGGCCGCCGGCATGTCCGCGGGCATCGCCTTCGGCGTCGTGGCCGACGCGATGGGCCTGCGCCGCAGCATGCTGCTCGGGCTGGTGCTGCTGGCGACGGCGAGCGCCGGCGGCGCCGTCGCCACCGGCGTGCCCGCCCTGCTGTCCTTGCGCGCACTCGAAGGCTTCGGCTTCCTGATGGTGGTGCTGCCGGCGCCGGGACTGATTCGGCGGCTCGTCGCGCCGCAGCGACTGAACGTGATGCTCGGCGTGTGGGGCACCTACATGCCGCTGGGCGCCGCGCTCGGGCTGCTCGCCGGGCCGCTGTGGATCGCCGCCTTCGGCTGGCGCCACTGGTGGGGCACGCTGGCCGCACTGTCGGCCGCGATGGCGCTGCTGCTGTGGCGCGGCGTCGCGGATGTGGGCGCAGCACCGACCGCGGCACGTGCCGAGAGCGTGCGCACGCGGCTGACGCTGACGCTCGGGGCGCGCGGCCCGTGGCTGGTGGCACTGAGCTTTGCGCTGTATTCCAGCCAGTGGCTGGCGGTGATCGGCTTCCTGCCGGTCATCTACACCACGGCCGGCGTGGGCGCCGGCATCACCGGCGTGCTCACCGCGCTGGCCGCGGCGGTGAACATGCTGGGCAATCTCGGCGCCGGCCGCCTGCTGCAGCGCGGCGTGCAAGCGCCGCGCCTGCTGGCGATCGGTTTCGCCATGATGGCCCTGGCGGCCACGGCGGCCTTCGCCGGCTCGGCCGCCACCGGCCTGCCGCCTGTGCTGCGCTACGCAGCGGTGCTGCTGTTCTCGATGGTCGGCGGCATGATCCCGGCGACGCTGTTCGCGCTGGCCATGCGCCTCGCGCCGGGTGAGCAGACCGTGTCGACCACGGTCGGCTGGATGCAGCAGTGGTCGGCGTTCGGGCAGTTCGCCGGGCCGCCGCTGGTGGCCTGGCTCGCAGGCCAGGCCGGCGGCTGGCACTGGACCTGGATCGCCACCTCGGCCGCATCGATCTGCGGCCTGCTGCTGACCGGTGCGATCGCCCGCACCGCGTCGCAGCGAGAGCCGATCAGCGCAGCGCGGCCTGGGTGACCACGCCGCGGAACGTGCGCGACAGCTCGTCGGCCAGCGCGACGATGGCGGGCTGCGCGGTGGCACCGTCTTCGCCCACCACCTTCATGTCGGTCGTCCAGTACTTGCCGGACACGCGGTCCACGGCGGCGATGCGGAAGGTCACTTCGCTGGGGCGTGCGCCGCAGGCGAAGTTGCCGCTGAGCGGCGTCATCGACACCTGATTCGATCCGTCGAGCGCGATGCCGGCGATGCGCGCGGCGCGCGCGAGGTCGCCCGTCGCGCTGGCACGCAGCGCCGCCAGGGTGCCCTGAGCGTCCTCGGCCGCGGGCACGGCGCTCAGCGCGGCACAGGCCTCGAGGCCGAAACTCTGGTTCTCGACCCAGAGCGGGCTGCCGTCGTTGAAGGACTGTGCGCCGGCACTGGCGGCCAGCGTGGCGAAGGCGAAGGACGCTGCCCAACGACCGGTGCTGTGGATGGCTCTCATGGCGTGCAACCCGAAGTGATTGAAGGTGACGTCACTCTAGGGTCGGCATTCGCTGCGTGCACACGCCCGGCCCGCGTGAACGCCCGGCGTCGTTACCGAGTTCACGCTCCGATTTCACGCTCGGCGGTCCTGGCCCCTTCAGATTGGCTCGGCGATGCCGAGCTCCTCGGCGCCGCTTTGCTGCAGCCGCCACATCTCGGCATAACGGCCTTCCTGCGCCAGCAGTTCGGCGTGCGTGCCGCGCTCCACGATGCGGCCCTGCTCCATCACCAGGATCTGGTGCGCGTCGGCCACGGTGGACAGGCGGTGCGCGATGACCAGCGCCGACTTGTTGCGCGCCGCGCTCTTGAGTTCCTCCTGGATGGCGCGCTCGTTGGCCGAATCCAGCGCCGACGTGGCCTCGTCGAAGATCATCACCGGCGGGTTCTTCAGCAGCGTGCGGGCGATCGCCACGCGCTGCTTCTCGCCGCCGCTGAGCTTGAGGCCGCGTTCGCCGACCAGGGTGTCGTAGCCCTTGGGCGTGGAGGTGATGAAGGCGTGGATGTGCGCCGCACGCGCCGCCTCCTCCACCTCGGCCCGCGTTGCGCCGGGGCGGCCGTAGGCGATGTTGTATTCGACCGTGTCGTTGAACAGCACCGTGTCCTGCGGCACGATGCCAATGGCCTGGCGCAGGCTCTTCTGCGTCACCGCGCGAATGTCCTGCCCGTCGATGACGATGCGGCCGGTGCCCACGTCGTAGAAGCGGAACAGCAGCCGCGCCAGCGTGCTCTTGCCCGAACCCGAGGGGCCGACCACGGCCACCGTCTTGCCGGCCGGGATCTCGAAGCTCACGCCGTGCAGGATCTCGCGGTCGGGGTCGTAGCCGAAGTGCACGTCCTCGAAACGCACGGCGCCGCCGTGGTGGGCCAGCGGCAGCGCGCCCAGCGTGTCGGCCACTTCACGGTGCTCGCCGAGCAGCGTGAACATCTTCTCCATGTCGATCATCGACTGCTTGATCTCGCGGTAGATCACGCCCAGGAAGTTCAGCGGGATGTACAGCTGGATCATCAGCGCGTTGACGAGCACCAGGTCGCCCAGCGTCATCGTGCCCTCGACCACGCCGACGGTGGCGCGCCACACCAGCAGCAGCACGGTGGCCGAGATGATCAGGCTCTGGCCGACGTTGAGCAGCGACAGCGAGGTCTGCGACTTGATCGAGGCCTTCTCGAGCTGGCGCAGGTTCTCGTCGTAGCG
>CAZVLY010000281.1:0-6130 GCA_964628175.1 uncultured Piscinibacter sp.
AGGGCTCGAGCGACGGGTGCGCCAGGTACTCAAGCCCGGTGTCGGTGTGCTGCGGAAAGCCGTCGACGCCAAGCAGGTAGCGTCTACCGACTTCGTACCGCGCTTCGAGGTCACCCTGCCGGGCACTGGCGAGCAACTGAATGTCTTGTCTCCGCATGTCGTTGTCCTTTTCTTTCGGGCCCGCATGCGACGGCCCGAAAGACAACTCGTGAGGGTTGCTAGCAGGGCACACCACTTTGCGGTCCGAAAACGATAGGAACAAGCGACTGACAAAACACTTGCCGGAACATGACAGGCCGGTCATGTTGATGCTTGGGGCCTCTCCCTCACGCCGCAGGGTGGTAGGCCTTGGCCCGTTCGGGCTCGACCGTGCCGGGCCGTTTGCGTGGCTGCTGTGCAAGCGGCTGTGGAAGGGCGGCGACGGATGCCCGCCGAACACACGAGGGTCTGCTAGCCACCTCCGGGCCGCTTCTCGCGAGCAGGTCGCCTCGGCCGCACCTCGTCCCTAGGCTGCTCGCCAGCGCCTTCACGTCTCGTGCCGCAGCGCGCCTCGCACTTCATCCGAGTCCGAAGGCGCGTTCGTCGCGTGGAAGGTGTTGCCTTGTCCCACAACGGAGATTGCTCTCATGAAAAAGTCCTTGTTCACCCTGGCCGCGTTGTCCGCCTTTGCGGCGGGCGCCCACGCGCAGTCGTCGGTCACGCTGTTCGGAATCGCCGATGCGGCCGTGCGTCAAGTCAAGAATGGAAGCGCCGGATCCCAGAAGCAATTGGCATCCGGCTCGAACGCCACCAGCCGGTGGGGTCTTCGCGGCGTGGAGGACTTGGGCGGTGGCCTGAAAGCCGGTTTCCACCTGGAGTCCCAGATCAACTTCGACACCGGTACAGCCGACGCGAACAAGTTCTGGGGCCGTCGTGCAACGGTGAGCCTGATGGGCAACTTCGGCGAGGTCCGCATGGGTCGGGACTACACGCCGACCGCCTACAACACCTTCGCCGACGAATTCGGCATCGTAGGCGTCGGCTCGCGCGGCATCTTCAGCTACGGAGCGGGTTCGAACCTGGGTAGCACCGCCACGACGGTGCTGCGGGCCGACAACACGGTGGGCTACTTCCTGCCCAGCATGGGCGGGCTGTATGGCCACCTGCAGATGGCTGCAGGCGAGGGCGTCAACGGCAACAAGTACGTGGGTGGGCGGCTGGGTTACGAGACGGGCCCGATCAACGTCGGCTTCGCCTACGGCAAGACGGAGACCGGGACGACCACGCCGGACTTCAAGAACTACAACATCCAGTTCAACTACAAGTTCGGCTTCGCCACGCTGCACACGCTGTACGACGTCAAGGAGTGGAACCCGCGCAAGTCCAAGGATCTGTCGATCGGCGCTACGGTGCCTGTTGGCCCGGGCGCGCTGAAGGTCGGCTACACCAGGGCAGATCGCTCGGGCGGGCCCGCCGGTTCCGGTTTCTCCGACGCCGATGACAGCACCCGCGTGGGCATCGGGTATGTCTACGATCTCTCGAAGCGCACCGCGATGTACACGACCTACGGCCAGGTCTCCAACAAGGGCGCCGCGCGCAGCTCCGTCCTCTACACGTCGCCGGCGGGCATGCTGGGCGGCGAGAAGTCGTCCGGCCTCGAGTTCGGCGTTCGCCACAACTTCTGATCGGCGAATTGTTGAGCGATGACACGCGCTGACCTCGACAGGCCAGCGCGGGTGTGCCGCGGCGAGCAAAGGTGGACGGCGCCGAAAAGCGCCGTCCGCATTGGCCGAACAGAACATCCGGTCGAGCGATACGGGCTCGGCTGCGGGCGTCGTTGGGGCGCCGCATGACGAAGATGTAATGGACCGGCAAGCAGTCTGTCGGTGCGCGATTCCTACAGTGGCTCCACGGTGCACGAAGGCACCGCAACCGGTGAACCCCCACAAGAGGTGCACCCGTCACAGGAGTCCATCATGAAGTTCCGTTTCAGTTTGATCGCGCTGGTGAGTGTCGTGTCTCTGCCCGCGCTGGCAACCTCAGGCATCACCCCGGTCGGGGGTGAAGCCGGCTTCACGACCCATGCGATGCCGTCGACGAAGTCGCGCGCCGACGTCATCAAGGAGCTCGAGGCCTGGAAGCGCAATCCTGTCACGTCCGACGGCTGGCGCGAAGTCGGAGGCGAGGCAGGGTGGGTCTTCGTCGGTGTCACGGGCGACACGCGTAGCGCTGCGAAGGCCGAGAAGCCTTCCCGGGCCGGCGCGACCAACGTCCCCGGTGGGTTGAGCCGCAGCGGCCATCAGAGCGGCGTGACCGCCACCTCTCACGGACATCGCTGATGCGTTCCGTGAGGCGGAGGGCGACGGGGCGACCTGGCCGACCGGCAGAGTCGCCCCTGCGTCCGCTTCGGCCTTTCGCGGGCCTTGCCTTGAAGCGCTGGCGCCTTCGAGTTCCCGATCTCGATTGCGCGGCCAGTGCCTGGAGAATCACTTGCAGAGCACTCCGTCCACGCTAGGCCGCCGAGTTGCGCTGATCGCACTCGGATCAGGCACGCTGTTCCTCGCCGCATGTGTGTCCAAGCCCGTTCGGCAGGCAAATGCCGACGGCACCTGGTGCCATCGGGTCGGCAAGGCGCCGCGCTACAAGCTGACTTGCACCAGTGCGCCGGTGCCGCCGCCGGCCGTGGAAGCCGATGCGAAACGGTTTGCCGCATCTGCGGAAAGAGTCACGGTCTACGTGGTGCGCAAGCGGTGGGCCGACGCCGCCAACGTCGTCGAGCTGACTGTGGACGGCGGTGCGCGGGCCGAAACGGTGCCCGAGTCCTTCGTGCGCATGAGGCTGCCGCCCGGCGACCATATCCTGCGGGCGAGCTGGCCAGAGGGAGAGACTCAGATGGCGTTTCGGGGCGCTGCGGGTGAGATCCGCGTCATTGAACTCGCGGGCTCGGCCTGGGCCTGGGGGAGCACGTACGCGTTCGAACCAGGCGATGCGGGAAGCCGGGAGCGTGTGCTGCGGGTTCGCATGGTGGCCGACATCGATTGACATCCTCCGCCGCTGGCAGGGTGGCCGGAGCAGCCGAGGACATTACGAATCGGTAAGGTTCCTGAGCGCATTGTGTCGGCATGCGGTCCATAGACTGCCGAGCAGGCTGATCTTTCTCAATGCGCTGAGGTAAAGTTCCGGGTATGTCGGGTGTGGTTCGCCTCCTTCTGATCTGGTTCATCGCTGCTGCCGTTCCTCTGAAGGGGCTGGCTGCGGTGACCATGGGTGGATGCGGGCCGGGGCACCACTCTCCTCGTGAGGCTGCAGCGACCGTCGCGGACGCGACGCATGGCGACTTCCACGAAGTCCGGCATGGGCTTGGATCCGGCAACGTCGGGCCCGGGAACCAAGATGTCGAGGCCGGGCTCGATTCATCGACCGGGCATTCGGCGCAGCTGAAGATGAAGTGCAGCAGCTGCGCGCCGTGTTGCAGTGTTGCAGCGCCCGCGTTCGCGCGGACGACCATGGTTCAGGCGGAATCGGCGTCTACTGCCGTCGCCTTTCCGGAGATTCGCTTTCCAGCCGTCTTTGCGGACGTACCGCATCGACCACCCCGCCTGATCCTCGCCTGACCGTCACGCTGGTCGATCGCCTTGGTGGCGCCCTGACCAGCATCGCAGACCGTCGCACCCTGCGCAGCAGAGGTGTTGAGCCGGTCCGACTCACGCGAGGATGTCATGAAGATTGTCGTGTTCCGCTGGCTTGTGCCAGCATTCCTGGTCGCGGTCAGCTCGGCGAGCCTGGCCCAAGCCCTGCCCGGCAAGAGAGCCGATCCACTCGATCCTTCGGCCGCCGTTGCGCCCCTGGTGTACCAGTCCACGCTTGCGGGCTACCAGCGTCATGCTGAACAGCCCGTGGGTCCCTGGCGCGAAGCCAACGAGACCGTGAACCGCGTTGGCGGCTGGCGGGCCTACGCGCGCGAGGCGCGCCAGCCCGATGCGCCCGCCACGAACAACGCGCCCCCGAAGCCGGCAACGCCGGCGCCGGCAAGCGCACCCGCCGGTCATGGCGGGCACAAGATGAACTGAGGTCAAGCGGATGAATTCACTTGCCAATCCCGGGCGCGTCGCGCCCGACCGCCCGAGCGTGCGACGTTCGGGACTGATCGTCGTTGTCCTGGTTTCTGCCGTGCTGGCCGGATGCGCCAGCTTCTCCCCCGATGCCGGGTTCTCGTCGATCGAGTCCGCGGCCAAGGACAAGCTCGGCAAGGACGTGCGCTGGGCGCGCAGCGATGCCGACGTCGACACCATCGATCGCCGCGTACGCGAGCTGCTCGCGAAACCACTGAGCGTCGAGGATGCCGTTCAGGTGGCCCTGCTCAACAACCGCGGCCTTCAGGCTCGATTCCAGGATCTCGGCATCACCGAGGCCGAAGTCGTGCAGGCCGGGCGCCTGCCGAACCCCGGATTCACGTTCGGGCGCCTTCGGCAAGGCGACGAGATCGAGCTGGAACGCGGGTTGCACCTGAACCTCGCACGGCTGTTGACCTTGCCCATGGTCTCGCAACTGGAAGCGCGCCGCTTCGAGCAGGTCAAGCGCGAGGTCACGATGGACGTCCTGTCGCTGGCCGCGGACGCGCGCAAGGCCTACTTCCAGGCGGTCGCGGCGGAGGAGACGGTGCGCTACATGCGGCAGGTGAAGCAGACGGCCGAAGCAAGTGCCGAACTGGCTCGCCGCATGGAGCAGGTGGGCAACTTCAGCAAGCTGGCGCGCGCCCGCGAGCAGGCGTTCTATGCGGACGCTGCCCTGGGCCTCGCACGTGCCGACCAGGCGCAGCGTGCGTCGCGCGAGCGGCTCGCGCGTCTTCTGGGCGTTTGGGGCGACCAGCTCCAGTTCCAGTTGCCGGAGCGCCTGCCGGACCTGCCGGCCGAGGCGCGCAACCAGCCGGACATCGAAGCCGTTGCGATGGCTCAGCGATTGGACGTACAAGCCGCCAAGCTCGGCGCGGAGCAGACCGCGAAGAACCTGGGCTTGACCCGCACGACGCGCTTCATCAACGTGCTGGAACTCGGACTCGTACGCAACACCTCCAACGAGTCTCCGCGGCAAACGGGCTGGGAGATCGGCCTGGAGCTGCCCCTGTTCGACTGGGGCGGCGCGCGGGTGGCTCGCGCCGAGGCGATCTACATGCAGGCGCTGCACCGCGCAGCACAGACGGCAATCAACGCGCGCTCGGAGGTGCGCGAAGCCTACGGCAACTACCGCTCCGCTTACGACATCGCGCGCCATCAGCGTGACGAGATCGTGCCGCTCAAGAAGCGGATCTCGGAGGAACAGGGGCTTCGCTACAACGGCATGATCATCGGAGTGTTCGAGCTCCTCGCCGACGCGCGCTCCCAGATCACGAGCGTCAACGCGTACATCGAGTCCCTGCGGGACTTCTGGCTGGCTCAGTCCGATCTTGACATGGCGCTCATCGGCAAGGCGGCGATGGCCGCGCCCGCCGGCCCCGCGGCCGCGGCGGCGGATGGCGGCGGCGCCGGCCACTGACATATTCATTCAAGGAACTCGAACATGGTTTCCCGACGCAATTTTCTCGGCGGCGCCGGCGCGGTGACCGCTGCGGTGAGTGCCGCAGCGGTCAGCAAAGTCGCCATGGCGGCGCTGCCCGAGCCGGTCATTCAATCCAAGCCCGACACGATGCCGCCGCTGGTGCCCAACACGGGCCGGCCCTACAACCCCGTGGTCACGCTCAACGGCTGGACGCTGCCCTGGCGCATGAACAACGGCGTCAAGGAGTTCCACCTGGTGGCCGAGCCTGTGGTGCGCGAGATGGCACCCGGCTTCAAGGCGCACTTGTGGGGCTACAACGGTCAGAGCCCGGGGCCGACGATCGAGGTCGTCGAAGGCGACCGCGTGCGCATCTTCGTCACCAACAAGCTCGGTGAGCTGCACAGCGTGCACTGGCATGGGCAGCGCTTGCCGAGCGGCATGGACGGTGTCACTGGCCTGACACAGCCTGGCATTCCACCCGGCAAGACCTTCGTCTACGAATTCGTCGCGCGGCGCCCCGGCACCTTCATGTACCACCCGCACGCCGACGAGATGGTGCAGATGGCGATGGGCATGATGGGCTTCTGGATCACGCATCCGAAGGGCAAGCACCCGC
>CAZVLY010000282.1:0-3990 GCA_964628175.1 uncultured Piscinibacter sp.
AGGTCGAAAGCGATCACCGGGCGCTGCTGGCGGTAGTGCTCGTACAGCGGACGCAGCTCGCGCGCGGAGCCGGCGGCGTTGACGCTGTGAACCAGCAGCAAGGGGCGGTCGGTGGCCGGCGAGGCCGGCACGCTGCGATAGACGCGCAGGCGGCCGGCAGCGCTGGCCAGGTCGTGGTTGTCGCCCGCGAGCGCGGGTGGCAGGGCGGTGGGGGAGATGGTGCTCATGGGTCGGCTGGCTGCCGCCGACTATAGCGACACAGTCGAGCCCGGCCCTCGGCCCGCGCCGGTCAGAGCGAGTTCTTCAGGCTCGAATACAGGCCCAGTGCCGAGCGGCACAGCAGCCAGTCGTTGCGGAACTTGAGCACCGCGCGCCTTGCCGCGCCGGGGTGGATATGGGGGATGAAGGCGCTGAGCAGCTGGTCCTGCGCCTGCATGCGGCCCTCGTGCTCCAGGCTCCCGATCAGGTAGGGGCGGGCGAAGGCATTGAACGACCACTGCAGCACGGGCAGCACGGTCGAGTTCTCGATCTCGCCGAGCCCTTCCTTGCTGGACATCAGGTAGATGTTGCTGGCCGCGGGACAGGCCTCGCACAGCGTCTTGAGCATCAGAGTGATGCCGGCGAAGGTGTCGCTGGTGATGATCACCGTGGCGGCCTGGGGCTTGTCGGCATCGTGACGCGTGTTGTTCTGCCGCTGTGTCATCGTGCCTGGGCCGAGCACCTTGACGCCCTGCCGCGCGCAGCTCGAGGCGATGATGCCCACGTGGCCGTAGTAGCTGTTGCAGGCCGAGTAGTCGACGTCGAAACGCAGCAGCGAGCGTCTGACGACGATGGCGCTGATGAAGGCCAGCAGGTCGAAGCTGCCACCGAACTTGTGCAGGCCGTTCTCGCCGAACAGGTCGCCTTCCCAGCCGGCCGGCACGTCGCAAACGCGATGCGACAGGTGGCTCACACCATCCTGGCCGACCTGGCCGTAGTTCAGCAGCAGCAGGCCGAGGCTGGCGCCACCGCCATCCAGCGCGTCGAGGATGTCGACCAGCGCGCGGTCCGAAAGAATGTCGTCGTCGCCCAGCGGCCAGACCCATTCGCCGATGGCCGCCTTCAGCGACAGCACGATGTTGCGCTCGACGCCGATGTTGCTGGGGTGTCGCTTGCAGCGCAGATTCGGCATGTCCCGGGCCAGCGCCCCGACCATCGCCGCGGTGTCGTCCGTCGAGCAGTTGTCGAGCACGACGATCTCGACGTCGCGAAGCCCGCGCGGGCCGGCCAGCGCGAGGCAGCGGCCGAGCTGGGTCAGCGTCGAGCGCAGCAGCGCCGAGCGGTTGAAGGTGGGGATGCAGATCGAGAGCCGGGGTGCGGGCGCGTTCGACATGGCGTCTTTCTCGGGGGCTAGGGGATCGCCGCGCCACAGGCGACGCGGGCGGTGCGTGAGGAGGGCTGTGGCGTGCGCGCTTCGATGGCGGCCCACAGCGCGTTCGTGGCGTGCAACCTGGCATGCGCCTCGGCCGGCTCGGCGAAACGCTCGCCGAGCATCGCGGCAAGGTGGGCGCAGCGCCGGTCCAGGCCGGGCCAGGGCAGCGCCCCCAGCGCTTCGTCGAACGGATCGAGCGACGCGTGCAGCGGCCGGTGCGGATCGCCGATGCTGAAGCAAGGCGTGACGGCGTCGCTGTCGACGTCGATGTGCAAGGGGGTCAGCGCTGGCCCGATCAGCTCGGCCTGCCAGGCGGCCACGCCGCCCGTGGCGTCCAGTCGCAGCGACGATGCCGCCGCGTCGCGGTAGCCCCATTCGGCGAGCAGGGCGACGACGTGGATGCCGAAGAAGCGCAGCGCGCCGCCGCCTTGCTCGGGCAGGCACTTCCAGTTCGGCAACGCGTGCTGGTAATGGTGCGCGCGGAAGTGCCAGCGCAGCGCCGTGTGGCGGGCCGCTTTGCCCTCGCGCAATGCGTGCTGCCAGCGCCGCGACCACGGCGCCCAGCGGAAGGTGAAGCCGGCGCGGCAGGTCTTGCCGGTGGCCTCGAGGCAATCGAGCAGGTGCGCGGCCGCCGCCGGCGTCGGGCCGAGCGGCTTTTCCAGCACCAGCTGACGCAACTGCGGCAGCGCCACGAGCTGCTCGAGCCGCTGGATCGCATCCTGCGGTCGCTGCGCGAGCACCAGGCCGTCGACGCGCGCGAGCACTTCGTCGTCGTCGTCGACGAAGTGCACCTGCGCCAGCAGTGGCCTCAGTTCGGGCCGTGCCCGCAGCGTGGCGTGGTAGCGCCGCGGCAGGCAGACGGCGGTTTCACCCGCGGCCAGCAGCGCCGGCAGGTAGCCGTACAGGCCGAAGCCGCCGCCCAAGATGCCCCACACGCCGGTGCCTAGGCCTGCGGACGAAAGTCGTCCGCGCTGAGGATGTCGATGAACTCGCCGCGGTAGCCCTGCGCGCCGAGGTAGGTCTTGATCTCGCCGGCGATGTGCCAGGCAAGGTTCAGGATCGGCGCGCCGGGGGGCAGGTCGGCGAGCAGCCGTTCGTCGGAGACGATGGGAATGCGCGTGCCGGGCACGCAGTGGCCGATCTTCGCCGAGGCGGGCTTCTCGTAGACGCGGGCGATGTGACGGTGGTCCAACCCGAGCAGCTTGACCGGGATCGCGCTGCGGCCCGGAAAGGCCTTGGCGAGCAGCGGCCCGTGCCGCTGCACGGCGGCTTCGATCTGCGCGCGCTTGCGCGCCTTCCACAGCCCGATGTCGAGGGCCAGTTGCGCCAGCCCGGCCTCGAAGCCGGCCTCGGCATCCTGCATCTCGTCGAATCGGTGGTGGACGGCGGCGCGACCCTCAGGCCGGGTCTCGAGAAAGACGCGCACGTTGCCACCGTAGCGGCTGGGGAACTCGGCGCAGGCGATCTGCATGCCCAGGTCCTCGGCGATGCGCGCGAACGAGCCGTAGCTGTAGGTGCGCGGGTGCTCGTGATAGAAGGTGTCGAACTGGCGGCGCTGCAGCACCGCGCCGAGGTAGTGGTTCTCGATCACGATCACCGTGCCGGGGTGGCGCAGCAGGTTGAGCGAGCGCAGCACGCCGCGGAGGTCCTCGATGTGCGCGAACACGTTGGTGAAGGTGATCAGATCGGGCTGGCCATGGGCGGCCACGAAGTCGCGGGCCGCCGGCTCGCTCAGGTAGTCGTGCACCACCGCGTGGCCGCCGGCGCGGGCATCCTCGAAGGCGCCGGTCGGCTCGATGCCGAAGGTGGCCGCCCCCTCGGCGCGGAAGAAGCCCAGCAGGCTGCCGTCGTTGCAGCCGATGTCGAGCACCTTGCGGCCCTGCAGCGAGCCCCACTGCGTGCGGCAGGCCGCCACCAGCGCCTGCATGCCGCTGAGCACGTCGGCGGTGTGCCGTGAGCGGTAGTGGTAACTCTGCGGGAACAGCTCGTCCTTGGGGATCTGGAAACGCTGGTGCGCCGTGCGGCAGTGCCGGCAGAAGAGGATCTCGATCGGGTACTCGCGGCACTGCCTGCTGTCGCCCACCGCCACCAGGTCGTCGCACATCGGGTGGCTGCCCAGGTCGAGAGCACCGTGCAGCCCATTGCTGCCGCAGACCTCGCAGCCGTGGATTTCTCGCAATGCGATCATGACAGGGTTCTTTCCGGTTGGCCGGCGCACCGGCGCACGGTGGACTCAGTGGTGGGCGCCGCGGTCGCGCAGCGGCCGAGGTAGCGCGCGATCTGGCGCAGCGTGATGTCGCGTGCACTCAGGCCTTCGGCGCTGGCGAGCTGCCATTCGGCGATGGCGGCCAGCGCCTCGTCGAGCCCCCAGCGCGGGGCCCAACCGAGTTCGCGATGTGCCTTGCCGCTGTCCAGCGCCAGCCGCTGAGCCTCGTGCGGCTGCGGCCCGCAGGCGCTGCCCCAGGCCAGCGGCCGTCCCATCAGGTGCGACAGCCGGGACGCCACCCGCCGCACGTCGCAGATGTCCTGCTCGGCCGGACCGAAGTTCCAGGCGCCAGCCCAGCGCTTCGGGTCTTCGT
>CAZVLY010000282.1:4000-4379 GCA_964628175.1 uncultured Piscinibacter sp.
CAGCCGTTCAGCCAGCATCAGGTAGCCGGCCAGCGGCTCCAGCACGTGCTGCCAGGGCCGCGTCGCGTGCGGGTTGCGCAGCGTCGGCACACGGCCGGCGGCGATGGCGGCCAGCAGGTCCGGCACCAGTCGGTCGACCGCCCAGTCGCCGCCGCCGATGACGTTGCCCGCGCGCGCCGTGGCCAGGCCGACGACGCGCGCCGCATGGGGCGCGGCGAGGAAGGACTGCCGCCAGGCGGCGCACAGCAGCTCGGCGCAGGCCTTGCTGCTCGAGTAGGGGTCGTGGCCGCCGAGCGGATCCTGCTCGCGGAAGGGGGTGCCGCTGTCGTTGTTCTCGTAGCACTTGTCCGACGTGACGCAGACGACAGCCTTGAGCCCA
>CAZVLY010000282.1:4389-6111 GCA_964628175.1 uncultured Piscinibacter sp.
CACCACCACCGTGCTGCGCACCGAGGGCGTGGCGCGCACGGACTCCAGCAGGTGCACGGTGCCCATCACGTTGGTGGCGTAGGTGCCCACCGGGTCGTCGTAGGAGGGCCGCACCAATGCCTGCGCCGCCAGGTGCAGCACCACCTCGGGCTGCGCGCGCTGCATGGCTGAGCGCAACGCTGCGGCGTCGCGGATGTCGCCGATCACGGAGTCGACGCCGCCGCCGATGCCGGCCTGCTCGTACAGGCTCGGCGTGGTGTCCGGGGCAAGCGCGAAGCCGCTGACGCGCGCGCCCAGCTGCGCCAGTAGCAGGCACAGCCAGCTGCCCTTGCAGCCGGTGTGGCCGGTGACGAAGACGCGCCGGCCGCGCCAGAACTCGGGCGTCACGACCACAGCTTCCAGGGCGCGTGGCCGCTGGCCCACAGCGCCTCCAGCGAACTGCGGTCACGCATTGTGTCCATCGCCGCCCAGAAGCCGGCATGGCGATAGGCCATCAGCTGGCCGCTGGAGGCGAGCTGCTGCAGCGGCTGGTGCTCCCACACGGTGCTGTCGTCCGCGATGTGGTCGAACACGCCGGGTTCGAGCACGAAGAAGCCGCCGTTGACCCATTGCCCGTCGCCCAGTGGCTTCTCGTCGAACGAGGCCACCGCGTCGCCCTCGAAGGTCATGGCGCCGAAGCGCGCCGGCGGCTGGATGGCGGTGACGGTGGCCTGCCGTCCATGGCGGCAGTGGAAGTCAATGAGCCGCGAGACATCGACGTTGCTGACGCCGTCGCCGTAGGTCAGGCAGAAGGTCTCGTTGCCCAGGTGCTGGCGCACGCGCCGCAGGCGGCCGCCGGTCTGCGTTTCCAGGCCGGTGTCGACGATCTGGATGCGCCAGTCCTCGATGCCGGTGCCGCGCGCCTCGATCTTGTTGCGCGCGAAGTCCAGGTAGACGTCGGAGGAATGCAGCAGGAAGTTGGAGAAGTACTCCTTGATGACGTAGCTCTTGTAGCCCGCGCACACCACGAAGTCGTTGATGCCCCAGTGCGAGTAGCACTTCATGATGTGCCACAGCATGGGCATGCCGCCGACCTCGATCATCGGCTTGGGCCGCAGATGGCTTTCTTCGCTGATTCGCGTGCCCAAACCGCCGGCAAGGATCACGGCTTTCATGGTGCTTCTCCCGCTAGACCCGGATCGCTGCGACAAACGCAGTCGAGGCATGATGGCCGCGCGGCGCCGCCGCGAAGGACGGAAAAGGGCTCGAATGAGCCGACTGATCCCGGTTTGTCAGGCCAGTGTCGCGGCGCGCGCGCCGCTGTTCCAGGGCGCTTGCGCGTAGGTGCGACGCAGCCCGTCGAGCAGCTCGATCTGCGGTTGCCAGCCGAGGGCGGCGATGCGTGACGAATCGAGCAGCTTGCGCGGGATGCCGTCGGGCTGGCGGGTGTCGAAGACGAGCCGGCCGCGGTAGACCACCACCCGTACCACCGTCTCGGCCAGTTCGCGGATCGACAGGTCGTGGCCGCTGCCGATGTTCAGCGGTGCGCCGTCGTAGCCGCTGTGCGCGAGCATCACGCAGGCACGCGCAAGGTCGTCGACGTGCAGGAATTCGCGGCGCGGCGTGCCGCTGCCCCAGATGCTCAGTTCGGCATCGCCGCGCTCGCGCGCCTCGTGCGCGCGGCGCAGCAGGGCGGGCAGCACGTGGCTGCTGCCGGGCTCGTAGTTGTCGTTCGGGCCGTAC
>CAZVLY010000283.1:0-6090 GCA_964628175.1 uncultured Piscinibacter sp.
CCATCGAGCCGCCGATCAGCACCGGCTGGCCCGCGGGCCGCAGCGCCTCGGGCAACTCCGGATGGCCGGGGCCGTAGGCGCGCGTCGCGCCCTTGCGGTGCACGTAGAGCTCGCGCAGGCGGCCGTCGACACGGTGCGTTTCCAGCTTGCACGTGTTGTGCGACACGTCGTAGAGCAGTTCGAGTCGGGCCTGCGGCAAGTGCCGCGCGAACACCTCGCGCACCAGCTGCGTCAGGATCTGCCGGTTCGCCAGCGCGCAGTTGATGGCCGCCCGCATCGCGCCGAGGTATTCCTGCCCGAGCGCGGAGCGGATCGGCGCCATCTGCAGCCCCAGGCCGCGCGAGCCGCAATGGATCATCACCGTCAGCTCGCCCGGCTGCAGGCCGAACACCTGCGCCGCCTGTGGGTCGAACACCTCGGCGACTTGCTGCACCTCGAGGTAGTGGTTGCCGCTGCCCAGCGTGCCCATCTCCGCGCGTTGGCGGCGCTTGGCCTGCACCGACACGCAGCCGGGCTTGGCATGCAGCATCTGGCCGCGCTCTTCGATGCGTTCCAGGTCGGCCGGCTCGCCCCAGCCGCGCTGCACCGCCCAGCGCGCGCCCCCGGTGAGCATGGCGTCCATGTCGTCGTGGCCGAGGTGGATGCCCCCGGTGCTGCCCACGCCCGCCGGGATGTGCTTGAACAGGGCGTCGGCCAGGCGCTGCTGCAGCTGCGGCCCCAGGTCTTCACGGCGCAGCCCGGTGCGCAGGCAGCGGACGCCACAGGAGATGTCGAAGCCGACGCCGCCGGCGGAGACGACGCCCCCGGCATCGGCGTCGAAGGCCGCCACGCCGCCGATCGGAAAACCATAGCCCCAGTGCGCATCGGGCATCGCGAAGGAACCGGCGACGATCCCCGGCAGCGCGGCCACGTGGACCGCCTGCTCGCGCACCTTGTCGTCCATCGCCCGCAGCAGGGCATCGCTGCCGTAGAGCACCACCGGCACCCGCATCGCGCCTTCAGCCGGGATCTCCCAGGCGCAAGGGCCACGACGGATCAGCGCGCTCAGATCCATCACACGTCCACCACCGTCTGCGCCACCCAGCCGCCGTCCTGCGCCGCCACGCGCAGCGCGGTGCAGGTGGCTCCCTTCACCTCCACCGCCGGCCGGTGGCGCGGCACCGACACCGGCTCGCCGTAGGCACGCGCGCGCAGGCGTGTTCCGTCCAGCCGCACGTCGAAGTGACCGAAAAGCATGTGCCGCGCGCCCATCTCGGCCACCACGGCGTTCAGCCAGTGCGCCAGCAGCAGTTCGTCGTCCGGCGCCTGGCAGACGATGTCCACCCGCCGCTTCACCGCCACACGTGCCGGATCGGTCACGACGGCCGTCATCGCGAGCGCCGCCTGCTCGAAAGCGCCCGCCTTGGTGGCGCCCCAGCCGCGCACGCCGATGTCGGCGCCATGCTCGAAATGTTCCCAGTGGTCCTGCATCGCCATGCCCTGTCACGCCTTTGTGCGGCGGCGGCGGCAGCGCTGCGTTGAGCCGACGCAAGCGCAGTGCGAGTCCTGCGGTTAACGTCGCCTGCACAGCGTTTCGCCGATGGAAGAGCCACCTTGTCCGAACTCGCCCCGGTCCAGCGATACGACGTCTGCAACGGTGACGCCGACGGCCTGTGCGCCGTGCGGCAGTGGCGGCTGCACGAGCCGGCCGCGGCCACCCTGGTGACGGGGCTCAAGCGCGAGATCGATCTGCTGCAGCGTGTGCCGGTCGAGCAGGCGAGCGAAGTGCTGGTGTGCGACGTCTCGATGCAACGCAACCGCGCGGCGCTCGACGCCCTGCTGGCCGCGGGAGCCCGCGTCCGCTGGTTCGACCACCATGCCGCCGGCGAGGCACCGGTGCACGACGCTCTGGAGGCCCATCTGGACTTCGGCAGCGACGTCTGTACCAGCCTGCTGGTGGATCGCTGGCTGGAAGGGCGACAGCGCGGCTGGGCTCTTGTCGGTGCCTACGGCGACGATCTGGTCGAGGTCGCCGATCGGCTGGCTGCCGGTTCGGGATTCACACCGGCGCAACGCGCGGCCTTGCGCCGGCTCGGGCAGGCGATCAACTACAACGCCTACGGCGAGGAAGAGAGTGATGTGTGCATCGCACCCGCCGCGCTGTACCGCATCATGGCCTGCCACTCCGACCCCTTCACGATGCTGGCGACCGAACCGGTCATCGACAAGATCGACGCGCAGCGCCGTGCCGACCTGCAGCAGGCCCTGGCACTGGCGCCGTCCTGGCAGAGCGATCGTGCACGCCTCGTGGTGCTGCCGGACACGCCCTGGAGCCGGCGCGTGTCGGGCAGCCTGGCCAACGAACTCGCCAGCGTGCGCCCCACGCAGGCGCAGGCGGTGCTGACCCTCCAGCGCAGCGGCGACCTGAGGGTCAGCGTGCGTGCCCCGCGCGATGCGGCCCGCGGCGCCTACGAGCTGTGCGCGGCCTTCGGCGGCGGCGGGCGCGCGGCAGCGGCGGGCATCGACGCCCTGCCGACCGCCGAGCTCGACCGTTTCGTCCAGGCCTTCTCGGGCGCCCGCTGGGTCGGATCACTCTGAACGGCCGGATCACCGGGAGCCCCGCATGCTGATCTTCTCGCTCGACCCGCAGTGCACGATCGCGCCGGCGCTGGCCAGCGCGCTGGACGAGCCGCTGGCGCGACACGAGGATCGCGCCTTCGAGGACGGCGAGCACAAGTGGCGCCCGCTCGTGGACCCGCGCGGCGAAGACGCGTTCGTGCTTGCCAGCCTGCACGGCGGGCCGCACGACAGCCCGCACGACCAGCTGTGCCGGCTGCTGATGTTCGTGGCCACGCTGCGCGACCACGGCGCCGCGCATGTCGGCGTCGTCGTCCCTTACCTCGCCTATGCGCGCAAGGACCGCCGAACCAAGCCCTTCGATCCGCTGGCCCTGCGTTATGTGGCGCAGCTCCTGGAGGCGATGCGGCCCGACAGCGTGGTGGCGCTGGAGCCGCACGACGTGGCCGCGTTCGAGAACGCCTTTCGCTGCCCGACGCAGGCGCTGCAGGCCCATCCGGCCTTCGATCACGTGGTGGACGACCTGGTGGCGCGACCGGGCAGCCTGCCGCTGGCGGTGGCCTCGCCCGACCCTGGCGGCGTCAAGCGCGCGCAGCTGTGGCGCGAGTCGCTCGAATCGCGCCTGGCGCGGCCGGTCGGCTTCGCCATGCTGGACAAGCGGCGCAGCGCCGGCACCGTGAGCAGCCAGCGCCTGGTGGCCGGCGAGGTCGATGGCGCCACGGTGCTGCTGCTCGACGACCTCATCGCCAGCGGCGAGACGATGCAGCGCGCCGCGGCCGCGCTGCGCGCGGCCGGCGCCCGCGAGGTGATCGCCTTCGCGGCCCATGGCCTGTTCGTCGGCGCCGCCGCGCAAGCGCTGGCCGACCCGGCGATCGACCGCATCGTCGTCACCGACAGCGTGCCGCCTTTCCGTCTTCCGGCCGGCAGTGCGGCGCGGGGCCGGCTGCAGATCGTCTCGGCCGCCCCACTGCTGGCGCGCGCCATCAGACAGTGTCGCGAGGCGTGGCGGCGCTAAAGCCATCGCCGCGATCGAAGGCGTCGAGCGCCGCGAGGGCGCGGTCCACGTAACGCTGGGCCTGAGGGGCCCAGCGCAAGGGCGTGCGGGGCGAGGGCTCGAGCAGGTGCGCCATCGAGAGCCTTGCCCGCAACAGCGCGCGCGCCGCCGTGTACAGGTGCAGCAGCGACGCCGGCGGCGCGTCGCCCAGCGCCGCCGCGCAGCCGTCGATCAGCCGCGGGCCAATCCACGAGGCCCCGAGGAGGTCGCACTCGAGCGCGAGGAAGGCCAGTTCGTCGAACGGGTCGACCTGGCGCAGCGGGCCGTTGAACTCCAGGCAGTCGATCACCACCGGCGGGCTGAGCAGGCAGACGTGCTCGGGCCGCAGGTCGCCGTGGCCGTCGACAATGCGACTCCCAGCGGCACGCTGGCGCAGCAGGCCGCCCGCGCGTTGCAGCGTCCGGTCGGCGCGGTCCAGCGCCTCGCCGATGCGGCGCAGGCTGAACTGCGGTCGCAGCAGCAGCTCCCGGCTGATCGCCTGTTCGCGCTCGAAGCGGGTCACATAGGCCGCCGGATCCATCACGCTGGGCGACGTGCGCTGGTAGAAGTCGGCCAGCACGGCGACCAGCGCATCGACGGCGGGCCCGTCGACACCCCTTCGCGCGAGCAGGTGGTCGAGCATGCGCGCCTGCGGCAGGCGCTTCATCCAGACGAGCCACTCCACCGTGCTTGCCACGGCCTCGCTCGCGTCGGCTTCGGGCCGCAGCATCAGCTGGCCGTTGAACCACTGCACCGCCATCAGCCCGCGGTAGATGCCCGGCGCCAGCCGCGAATTCAGACGCACCTCCTCGCGGCAGCTGGCCCGGCGCGCGTCGAGCGTCGAGAAGTCGAGGAAGGGATAGCGCACGGGCTTCTTCAGCTTCAGGACGTGGCTGTTGACGAGGAACACCCACGACATGTGCGTCTCGATGATCTCCACGCGCGGCGGCGCGCCGTCGCGGCCCGCGTAGCCGGCATGCGCGACCTCGGAGCCCAGGAAGCGCAGGACGTCTTCCGGTCCCGGCACCCCGTCGGCGTGGTTCAAGGCGTGCGCCCGGCCTCAGCCGCCCATGCCCCAGCCCGCCGTGCCCACCGCGGGGATGCGCAGCAGGTTCGTCGGCAAGGGCGGCAGCGGCGCGGTCTCGCTCGCCTCGCGGTCCAGGCCGGCGCGGATCACGGAAGCCAGGTTGGCGAACTCGCCCGCATAACCGCGCATCAGGTCGTCGAAGGAGACGATGCCGGCCAGCCGCTGATCCGCGTCGGTGACGATGAGGCGGCGCACGCCGGCGCGTTTCATGGTCGCGATGGCCGTGGTCGCGTCATCGTCCTCCGTGACGCTGGCCGGCGGGCTGCTGGCCAATGCACCGACACGGCTGCCGGCCGCGTCCAGCCGGCGCGCGAGCGCGTCCACCACCAGATGGCGGGCGGTGGCCAGGCATTGCACGGCCACGGCGTCGGCCGTCCGGCCCGTCACGAAGAGCGCGCCGACATGGTGCTCGCGCATCAGCGCGGCGGCCTCGCCGAGCGAGGCGTTCGCGTCGATGGTCACGACGCGGCGGGTGCACAGGGGAGCGACTTTCATGGCGTTCTCCGGGTCAGGTGGGTGGTGAACCAGCCGGCGGCCCGTTGCGCGACGACCTCGAGCGCGCCGGCTTCCTCGAACAGGTGCGTGGCGCCCGGCACCACGTCGAGCCGCTTTTCGCAGCGCAGCTGCCGCAAGGCCTCCCGGTTGAGTGCCAGCACCTGGCTGTCGTCACCGCCGACGATGAGCAGCGTCGGCGCGCGCACCTCGGCGAGGCGCTTGCCGGCCAGGTCCGGCCGGCCACCGCGGGAGACCACGGCCGCCACCTGATCGGGCCGCATCGCCGCCGCCTGCAGCGCAGCGGCCGCCCCCGTGCTCGCGCCGAACAGGCCGATGGATAATGACGCCAGATTGGGTTGCGTGCGCGTCCAGTCGACAGCTTGGGTGATCCGGTCGGCGAGCAGCGGGATGTCGAATACGTTGCGCCGGTCCGCACTTTCCCCTTCGGTCAGAAGATCAAATAAAAGGGTCGCAAATCCATGGTTCTGAAGATACTTCGCCGCGTAGGCGTTGCGCGGGCTGAGACGGCTTGAGCCGCTGCCGTGCGCGAAGATCACCAAACCACGCGGATTTTGCGGAAGCGTCAGAATTCCCTGCAATTGCGCTGGACCGACCGTGACGCCGCTCTGATTATTCATGCCGCGCGCCTCTCCCAATATTTTTTGTTTGATAGCATGGCTCGGCGGGGGCACGCTTGACGTGCGTCAATAAAACAATGCGCCGGCAATGAGCGCCGAAACCATGGTCAAACCATGTTCGAAGATTTTCTAGAAGCGCAGGATCTTGTTTATCCGTCGGTCCTTGCGCAATTGCGCGCGGGTCGGAAGCAAACCCATTGGATGTGGTTCATCTTTCCGCAATTGGCCGATCTCGGCCGCAGCGCGACGGCGAAGCGTTTTGGAATCGCCGATCTCGACGG
>CAZVLY010000284.1:0-6078 GCA_964628175.1 uncultured Piscinibacter sp.
CCGCGAGCACGCCGGATGGACTCACCTGTCCGGTCGAAAGCAGCCACGCGATACGCGTAGTCAGCACGCGAGTTTTGCCCGAGCCTGCGCCCGCGAGAATCAGCGCAGAAGTGTGTGGAAGGGTAACCGCCGTGAGTTGCGGTTCGTTAAGGTTCGCGAGGAGCTTGGACGTCATCCCCTGATTTTAAAGACAGCACTGTTACTTACGGCGAAAAACGCTGTTGAATGCCGCCACGACCGCTCGCTTGAAACGTCGATTTATCACCCGACCCACGCGCCACGGCCAGCTCACGCGGATGGCGTCCATCCATGCGTCTTTCCACGGTACAAACCAACGGTAGAGCCGCGCGAACCACCGCCCCACTTGACGCTGCCTGGGTCCTTCTTGAGCTGTTCGACGACATCCTTCATCGTCTTCAGCGGCGAGCTGGCCGGCAGCACGAAGACGTTGTACTCGCTGGTCAGCCGCGCGATCGGCGTGGCCTGAGACAGGCTCACCGGCGGCTTGCCGGTGATGATGCCGCCGAGCATCACCGCGCCCATCACCATCATCGCGTTGGCGTCGCCCTTGTTCGCGTTGACGAACTGCGCCAGGCCGATGGCGCCCGCGGCACCGCCCTTGTTGTCGTAGTTGACCGATGCGGCCACGCCGGCATCCTGCAGCGCCTTGCCGAGTGCGCGGCCGGTGCTGTCCCAGCCGCCGCCCGGGTTGGCCGGGATCATCATCTTCAGGTTGGCGTTGGCGCGGGCCGACAGCGGCAGTGCGCCGATCGCAGCCAGTGCGGCCATGGAGCGGAGGAAGGTATCGCGACGCATATCGGTGTCTCCTTGCGGGTTGGGCGAGTGCAGCCATGTTCGGCGCAAAAGCTGTCAGTCGGCTGTCCGTTCACCTAGGGAAAGCTCTAGGATCGCCGAGCGTTGGACCCGCGGCCGATCGCCGAGACTGGCGCCCCCGATGAAGCTGCTGCTGATCGAAGACAACCCCACGATGCAGACCACGCTGCAGCGCTCGTTCCAGCGCCGCGGCATCCAGGTCGTGCCCTGCACCGATGGCGCCCGCGCGCTCGACCGCTGGCGCGCCAGCGTTCCGGACGTGGTGCTGCTCGACCTCAGCCTGCCCGGTATGGATGGCCTGCAGGTGCTCACGCAGGCGCGCGCCGAGGGCCTGCGCACGCCGGTGCTCATCCTCACCGCGCGAGGCACCGTGGGCGACCGCATCCTCGGCCTGAACAGCGGTGCCGACGACTACCTGCCGAAACCCTTCGACCTCGACGAGCTCGAGGCACGCATTCGCGCACTGGCGCGCCGGCGCGAGCGGCCCAGCGCGAGCGACTCGGCCGCGCCGGTCTTCGCAGGCCTGAGCGTCGATGGCCCCAGCGGTGCCGTCTGCCTGGACGGCACGCCGATGGAGCTGACGCCGCGCGAAGCCGCGATGCTGCGCGCCCTGCTCGCCCGCCCCGGCCAGGCCCTGGCGAAGGAACGCCTCGTCGAGACGGTGTTCCCCGGCGAGACGGTGCAGGCCGATGCGATCGAGGTGGTGGCCTACCGGCTGCGCAAGCGCCTGGCCGCCACCGGCGTGCAGCTGGTGACGCTGCGTGGCCTGGGCTACCTGCTGAAGGCCTCGACGTGAGGCTGGGGCAGCTCTCGCTGCGCAGCCAGCTGCTGCTGGGCATCCTGCTGCCGGTGCTGCTCGGGGTGCTGGTCAACACCGTCAGCCTGTACCGCCAGACCCTGCGCGCGGCCGACACCGCCTACGACCGCACGCTGCTGGCCAGCGCCAAGACGATCGGCGAGCAGCTCGAGGTCAGCGGCGCCGGCGACGCTGCGCGCGTGCGCTCCACCGTGCCCTACTCCGCGCTCGAGGCCTTCGAGGCCGACAACCGCAGCCGCATGTTCTTCAAGGTCAGCGGCTTCCAGGGCGAGATGGTGTCGGGCTTCGAGGACCTGCCGGCCTGGCGCGGCAAGCTGCCCGACAAGGGCCCGTACGCGGCACTGGTCGACTTCTACGACGATGTCTACCGCGAGCAGCCGGTGCGCGTGGCCGTGCTGCTGCAACCGGTGGCGAGCGTGGAAGGCCGCGGCGTCGCCACCGTGCAGGTGGCCGAGACGCTCGAACTGCGCCAGTCGCTGGCGCGCCAGATCCTCGTCGACACCCTGTGGCGGCAGGCGGCGCTGCTGGCCGTGCTCGTCGGCGTGGTGCTGTGGGTGGTGCAGCGCGCGACCCGGCCGGTGCGCGAACTCAGCGCGCAATTGCGCGGCCGCGCCGAGAACGACCTCTCGCCGATCGCCGCGGCCGATGCGCCGCGCGAGCTGCAGCCGCTGCTCGATGCCACCAACCAGGTGATGGGCCGGCTCGCCCACCTGCTGGAGCACCAGAAGCGCTTCGTGCGCGACACCGCGCACCAGCTGCGCACGCCGCTGGCGGTGCTGAAGACGCAGCTGCAGTCGGCGTTGCGCGGCGACGTCGAGGCGGTGCAGGCATTGAACGAGATCAACCACACCGTGGACCGTGCCACGCAGCTGGCCAACCAGATGCTGGCGCTGGCCAAGGTCGAGCAGCTGCGCCAGCAGGGCGACGCGCCGGTGCTCGACTGGGCGGAGATCGCCCGCGCCGTGGCGCTCGACCTCGGTGCGCTCATCGCGCAGCGCCAGCTCGACTTCGAGATCGCCACCGTGCCTGCGCCGGTGCGCGGCCATGAATGGGCGCTGCGCGAGCTGACGCGCAACCTGCTGCACAACGCCATCAAGCTGTGCCGCGAAGGCGGCACGCTGGGCATGCGCCTGGTCAGCGACGGACGCACGGCGGCGCTGACCATCGCCGACAGTGGCCCGGGCCTCGCCCCCGACCTTCGCGAGCGCCTGTTCCAGCCCTTCGCCGCCGGCGAACGCGGCGGCGGCTCGGGGCTGGGCCTGGCGATCTGCCACGAGATCGTCGGCTCGCTGGGTGGCAGCCTGTCGCTGGACAACCGGGTCGCCGGCGGCCGCGTGGTCGGGCTGGACGCGACGGTGCGCGTGCCCTTGGCGGACAATCCGGACCGATGAGCGACGACGACAGCGACAAGACCCGCGTGCGCCTGGACAAGTGGCTGTGGGCCGCGCGTTTCTACAAGACGCGCAGCCTGGCGGCGGACGAGATCGCCAAGGGCCGGGTGCAGGTCAACGGCCAGGCCGCCAAGGCCTCGCGCGAGGTGCGCGAAGGCGACACGATCGAGCTGCGCCAGCAGCACAGCGCGCGCACCGTGAAGGTCCAGGGCCTGAGCCATGTGCGTGGCCCGGCGCCGGTGGCGCAGGCGCTGTATGAGGAGACGCAGGAGAGCATCGCCTTGCGTGCGCAGCAGGCCGAGCAGCGGCGTTTCGGCACCGAGCCGGCACAGGCCATCGAACAGGGGCGGCCGACCAAGCGCGATCGCCGCAAGCTGGCCGACTGGGACCGCTGGAGCGCCGCCGTCGAACCCCCGCCGCGCGGCCGCTCCTGAGCGAGCCGCCTCAGCCGAGCTCCCAGAGGTCGCCCGAGGCCAGCCCGGCAGGCGCGCGCAGGCGCTCCTTCGCGGCCGCATCGCCGAGCAGCTGCCAGCGCCACCAGTCCGAGGAGACTGCCGCCACCACCCGCTGGTGCTGCGCCTGCAGCGCGGCGGCCTGCGGCCCGCGGCGCAACCGGCGACCGCCGTCACGCGCCTCGGCCAGGCCGGTGCCGCCGCCGAAAGTCATGTGGTCCGCCCCGGCCAGCACCAGCTGCGCCTTCTGCCCCGGCGGCAGGCCGCGGTAGACGGCACGGCGCGCCGCGTTGCTGGCATCGCCGACGATCATCGCGTCGTCGTCGGTGCCGGTGATGGCGAGGAAGGGACGCGCGATCGCGCCGAATCGTGCCGCCACGGCGGCATCGTCGAGCCCGTCGCGCTCGTTGAAGCCCGGGCTGAAGGCGATGAAGGCCCGTGGGCGCGGGTCGGCGATGCGCGCCACGCTGGCCGAGCGCCCTGCCCGTGCCGGCCGTTCGCCGGCGACCGCCTGGGTGAGCCGGGCGCCGAAAGAATGGCCCGAGAAGCCGATCGCATCGCCACGCAGCCGCGCCCAGGCGCCGCCGGCGGCCTGGAGGCGCAGCACTTCGTCGATGGCGAAATGTGCGTCGCCGATGCGCGCGAGGTACTGTTCCGCTCCGGCGGCCTGGCGCGCACCCCGCAGGCCGGCCTGCCAGATGCCGCTGTCGCTGCCGGGATGCTGCAAGTGCAGCACGGCCAGCCCCGCGGCCTGCCAGGCCTCGCCCCAGACGGCACCCCCGGCCCGGCTGCCGCCCAGGCCGTGGGAGTGGATGACCAGGCCGCAGGGGCCATCGCCGGCTGGCCAGCGAACGCGCACCGGCAGTTCGCGCTGACGCGCCGGATCTCGCCAGGTCTGGTCCTCGAAGGCCGCAGGCGGCGCACCCCAGGCGCGGCCGGACGTCCAGGCGCACGCCAGGCCGGCGGCAAGCAGGTCGCGGCGCTTCATGGCTGCGGATTCTGGCGCGATTTCCGCGAAAGGCCCTCTTGAAAGCGAGGCTTCCGCCCCAAGGTCGTCGGCTGCACCCTTCCTGACCCGTCATGTCGAACCACGAACAAGCTCCCCAGCCCACCGATGCTGCCTCGGCGCCCGCCGCCGAAGCCTCCCCCGAAGTCGCGCTGCAGACGCAGTTGACGGAGTTGCAGGCCAGGCACGCCGAGATGTCGGATGCCTACCTGCGCGCCAAGGCCGAAGCCGAGAACACCCGCCGCCGCGCCGAGGAGGAGATGTCGAAGGCGCGCAAGTACGCCATCGAGAGCTTCGCCGAGAGCCTGGTGCCGGTGAAGGACAGCCTGGAGGCGGCCATCGCCATCCCGGCGGCCACCAACGAGCAGCTGCTCGAGGGCGTGCACGCCACGCTGCGCCAGCTCAGCGCCGCGCTGGAGCGCAACAAGGTGGTCGAACTCAACCCCGCGGCCGGCAGCAAGTTCGACCCGCACCAGCACCAGGCGATCAGCGTGGTGCCGGCCGACCAGGAGGCCAACACCGTGGTGGCCGTGCTGCAGAAGGGCTACCTGATCGCCGAGCGCGTGCTGCGCCCCGCGCTGGTCACCGTGGCCGCGCCGAAGTGACGAACTCCACAGGCTGTTCGCCCTTGAAATAGCCGCAGTTATCCACAACTCGAAGACAACCGGAAACCCGTTCTCAGGAGCACATACATGGCAAAGATCATCGGCATCGACCTCGGCACCACGAATTCGTGCGTGGCCATCATGGAAGGCAACACCACCAAGGTGATCGAGAACAGCGAGGGTGCGCGCACCACGCCGTCGATCATCGCCTACCAGGAAGACGGCGAAGTGCTGGTGGGTGCCTCGGCCAAGCGCCAGGCGGTCACCAACCCGAAGAACACGGTGTATGCGTCCAAGCGACTCATCGGCCGCAAGTTCACCGAGAAGGAAGTGCAGAAGGACATCGACCTGATGCCCTACAAGATCACCGCGGCCGACAACGGCGACGCGTGGATCGAAGTGCGCGGCAAGAAGCTCGCGCCGCCGCAGATCAGCGCCGAAGTGCTGCGCAAGATGAAGAAGACCGCCGAGGACTACCTCGGCGAAGAGGTCACCGAGGCGGTGATCACGGTGCCCGCGTACTTCAACGACAGCCAGCGCCAGGCCACCAAGGACGCCGGCCGCATCGCCGGCCTGGACGTGAAGCGCATCATCAACGAGCCGACCGCGGCCGCGCTGGCCTTCGGCCTGGACAAGCACGGCAAGGGCGACCGCAAGATCGCCGTCTATGACCTGGGCGGCGGCACCTTCGACATCTCGATCATCGAGATCGCGGATGTGGACGGCGAGAAGCAGTTCGAGGTGCTGTCGACCAACGGCGACACCTTCCTCGGTGGCGAGGACTTCGACCAGCGCATCATCGATTACATCGTCTCCGAGTTCAAGAAGGAGCAAGGCGTCGACCTGTCCAAGGACGTGCTCGCGCTGCAGCGCCTGAAGGAAGCGGCCGAGAAGGCGAAGATCGAACTCTCGAACGCCACGCAGACCGACATCAACCTGCCCTACGTGACCGCCGATGCCTCGGGCCCGAAGC
>CAZVLY010000285.1:0-6050 GCA_964628175.1 uncultured Piscinibacter sp.
AACCCCCGACCTACGCCTTGTAAGGGCGCCGCTCTACCAACTGAGCTAAGCACCCGCAGCGTGCCGGGCACGCTCTCAGTTCAGTGCATCCTTGAGGGCCTTGCCCGGACGGAACTTCGGCACCTTGGCAGCCTTGATCTTGATCGTGGCGCCGGTGCGCGGATTGCGGCCGCTGCGTGCGGCACGCTTGCCGACGCTGAACGTGCCGAAGCCGACCAGCGAGACGCTGTTGTTCTTCTTCAGCGTCGACTTCACGCCGCCGATCATGGCCTCCAGGGCGCGCGTGGCAGCTGCCTTGGAGATATCCGCCTGACGGGCGATGTGCTCGATCAATTCAGACTTGTTCACGGGTCTTCCCCCTCTCTAAAGGTTTCTCGAACGGAATTCGGTGGGTGTCTGGAGCGCGCCGACTCTCGGTACGCCGGGCGCGAGTCATTACAAGCCGTGCCCCTGAGGCTGTCAAGGGCGGATCGGGATTCTATGCGCAATCATTTGCATCGCTGGCACCGCGCGCAGACGCTGCCGTGCAGGCCTTCATCCTCTGTCGCGCACCACCAGCGCCACGCCGCACACGGTGAGCAGCATGCCCAGGATCATGAGCGGCGTGAAGGCTTCGCCGAAGATCCACCAGGCCATCGCCGCGGTGCATGGCGGCACGAGGTAGAGCAGGCTCGTGACCTGCGTCGCCGCGCCGCGCTGGATCAGAAGGTAGAGCAGCGAACTGCCACCCAGCGTGAGCCCGAGCACCGACCATGCCATCGCCGCGACGAGGCCCGGTTGCCAGTCCATCGCCTCGGTCTCGAGCAGCGCCAGCGGCAGGGCGACCGCCAGCGAGGCCAGCAACTGGACGGCGCTGGCCGCACGCACATCGGCCACGCGAACGAATCGCTTCTGGTAGAGCGTGCCCACGGTGATGCTGCACAAGGCTCCGACCGACAGGGCGAGGTTGATCGTCGTGACCTCCCCCACCCCCAGCTTGCGCCACACCACCAGCGCCAGGCCCGCGAGACCCAGCGCGAGGCCGGCCCATTGCTGCGGCGTGACCGATCGACCCGAGCCTGGCGCGCGCGGCGCAGCCGTGGCGCTGAGCCACATCGCGGTGAGCACGGGCTGCAGTCCGACCAGCAGCGAGACCGTGCCCGCCCCGATGCCCGCCTTCACGGCCGACCAGACGCCGCCGAGGTAGCCGGCATGCATCAGCACGCCCGACACGGCCAGGTGCAGCCATTGCTGGCGAGTCGGCCAGGCCACGCGAGCGATGGCCATCCAGGCCACGAAGCAGGCCACCGACAACGCGAAGCGCACGGCGAGGAAACTCATCGGCGGCGCATGCGGCATGCCCAGGCGGGCGACGATGAAGCCGGTGCTCCAGATCAGCACGAAAACCCACGGCATCGCCCGCAGCAGCGGGCGCGGTTCGGTGCGCACCGTCAGCGCGCCTTGGCGCGGATCTCGGGCAGCGCCTTCTGCAGGTAGTAGACCATCGACCAGATGGTCAGCACGGCGGCCGCGAGGATCAGCAACGTGCCCCACCAGTGCGTGTCGATCAGGCCGAACAGCCGCCCGTCGTAAAGCAGGAACGGGATGGCGACCATCTGCACGACGGTCTTGACCTTGCCCAGCATGTGAACGGCCACGCTGCGCGAGGCGCCGATCTGCGCCATCCATTCACGCAGCGCAGAGATGGCGATCTCCCGCCCGATGATGACCAGGGCCACCAGCGCGTGCAGCCGGTTCAGGTGCACCAGCACCAGCAGCGCGGCGCAGACGAGGAACTTGTCGGCCACCGGATCGAGGAAGGCGCCGAACGAGGAGGTCATGTTCAGGCGACGTGCCAGGTAGCCGTCGGCCCAGTCGGTCAGGGCGACCACGACGAACAGCACGGTGGCGAGCAGGTTCTGCGCACCGGGCTCCATCTGCAGATAGAAGACCCCGACGATCAGCGGAATCGCGACGATGCGTGCCCAGGTGAGCAGGGTCGGCAGATTGAAGAACATCGGCCGATTGTGCCGAAGTTCTTCATGCCGCCGGATCTGCCGTGCAAAGACCTAGAGCTGGCCCTCGGTCAGCGTGTCGAGCTGGAACTTGCCGCTCTTGTCGAACAGCCACACATCGGTGTACTTCGTCGCCCCCAGACGCGCCGGCGCGGGCAGCGGCGAGGCCTTGCGGATCAGCTCGCGGATCTTCGCCGTGACCTCGGGCGCATGGCTGGGCGCGCGGACCATGCGCACGTCGCGCACGTTGCCGTTGGCGTCGAGTTCGGTCTCGACCACGGCGATGGCATACAGCAGCGGCGGCAGCTTGCCCTTGTAGATGCTGTCGGGATAGGCCGCATAGATGGCGCGCGCGCCGTCGTGGCGATACGCCTTCTCGTTGCTGGCCTGCGAGACATTCCGGTTGGCCGGTGGCACCGGCGCGGCCACGGCAGGGGCAGGCGCACGGGCCACTGGCGCCGGCGCGGGCGCACGGGATGGCGGCGGCGTGGAACAACCGGCCAGCCATGCCAGCGCTGCGATGGCGACGCCGGTCTTCGGATCAATGCAACGCACGATAGATCTCCTCTGCAAGTTCTCTCGAAATTCCGTCCACGCTGGCCAGGTCTTCCACGCTGGCCTGGCCGACGCCGCGCACGCCACCGAAGCGCTGCAGCAGCCGGGCCCGCTTGCGCGGCCCCACGCCCGCGATCTCTTCCAGCCGGCTGCCGCCGGTGCGCACGCTGGCTCGGCGCGCGCGCATGCCGGTGATCGCAAAACGATGCGCCTCGTCGCGGATCTGCGCGACCAGCATCAGGGCCGCCGAATCGCGGCCGAGATACACCTTCGGGCGGCCATCGGCGAACACCAGTTCCTCGAGGCCGACCTTGCGCCCCTCGCCCTTCTCGACACCGACGATCAGGCCGAGGTCCAGGCCCAGTTCCTCGAAGACCTCGCGCGCCATCGACACCTGGCCCCGACCGCCGTCCACCAGCACCAGGTCGGGCAGCCGGGCCGTGCCGGCGCTCGCAGCCTCTGCCAGCTTGGCGTATCGCCGCGTGAGCACCTGCCGCATCGCGGCGTAGTCGTCGCCGCCGGTGATGCCCTCGATGTTGTAGCGGCGGTACTGCGCGTTCTGCATGCGGTGGTCTTCGAAGACCACGCACGATGCCTGTGTCGACTCGCCCGCGGTGTGGCTGATGTCGAAACACTCGATGCGAAAGGTGTCGACGTTCTCCACGGCAAGGTCGAGAGCGTCGATTAGTGCACGGGTGCGGGCCTGTTGCGAGCCCTCTTCGGCCAGCAGTTGCGCAAGCTTGATCTTCGCGCCCTGGATGCACATGTCCAGCCAGGCGCGCCGCGGCTCGCGCGGCTGGTGCTGCGCCGACACCTTGACGCCGGACTGCAGCGACAGGGCCTCGATGAGCGACTTGTCGACCGCGTGGCTGAGCACCAGCAGCGGCGGCACGCCGCCGTCGAGGTAGTGCTGGGCGATGAAGGCCTCGAGCACCTGCACCTCCGGCGAGGAAGGCTGGCCGCCCTCGTCGGGCTCTTCGGCGAGCGCCGCGGCGTCTTCGACATGCGCCGGGAAGTAGGGCCGGTCGCCGAGATGCCGGCCGCCCCGCACCATCGCGAGATTCACGCAGGCGCGGCCACCCTCGACGCGCACGGCAAGGATGTCGGCGTCCTTGGTCGTCACGCCGGTGTTGTCTTCCACCGCCTGGCGGTGCAGCACGCGCGACAGCGCGCCGATCTGGTCGCGGATCTCGGCCGCCTTCTCGAACTGCAGCGCGTCGGCGTGCGCCATCATCTGCACCTGCAGCGCGTCCATCACCTCCTGCTCGCCGCCGAGCAGGAACTGCTCGGCATTCGCCACGTCGCGCGCGTAGTCGGCGCTGTCGATCAACTTCACGCAGGGGCCGGAGCAGCGCTTGATCTGATAGAGCAGGCAGGGCCGCGTGCGGTTGGCGAAGACGGTGTCCTCGCAGGTGCGCAGCCTGAACACCTTCTGCAGCAGCTGGATCGATTCCTTCACCGCCCACGCGCTGGGGTACGGGCCGAAATAGCGGTGCCGCTGGTCGACCGCACCGCGGTAGTAGGCCAGCCGCGGGAAGGCCGCCGCGCCTGACGCCGCAGCGCCCGTGCCGGTGATCTTCAGATACGGATAGCTCTTGTCGTCGCGGAACAGGATGTTGTAGCGCGGGACCAGCGTCTTGATGAGGTTGTTCTCGAGCAGCAGCGCCTCGGCCTCGGACCGCACGACGGTCGTCTCCATGCGCTCGATCTTGCCCACCATGTGGCCGATGCGCGTGCCGCCATGGTCCTTCTGGAAATAGCTCGAGACGCGCTTCTTGAGGTCGCGCGCTTTGCCCACGTAGAGCACCGCGCCCTGCGCATCGAAGTAGCGGTAGACGCCGGGCAGGCTGGGCAAGGCTGCGACTTCCTCACGCAGCCGTTGGAGCCTGGCGACGTCGTGTGCGTCAGTCGGCAAGGGGGTCGAAGCGTCCATCGGCCGCGATTATCGAGCCGGGATAATCGATCCGCATGAAATGGGATCTGTTCTGCCGCGTCGTCGACAACTTCGGCGACGTCGGGGTCTGCTGGCGACTCGCCGCCGATCTTGCCGCACGTGGCGAGCAGGTGCGCCTGTGGATCGACGATGCCTCGGCACTCGCATGGATGGCGCCTGGCGGCGCGATCGGCGTCGAGGTGCGCGCCTGGCCGCAGGGCGAAGTCGATGTCGAGCCCTTCGACGTGGTCGTCGAGACCTTCGGCTGCGACCCTCCCGCTTCCTTCGTCGCACGCATGGCCTCGCGCCGCCCGGCGCCCTTGTGGATCAACCTCGAGTACCTCAGCGCCGAGCCGTACGTCGAGCGCAGCCACGGCCTGCCGTCGCCGCAATCCAGCGGCCCCGGTGCCGGCCTGCTCAAGTGGTTCTTCTATCCCGGCTTCACCGCCCACACCGGCGGCTTGATCCGCGAACCCGGGCTGCTGCAGCGCCGGCAATGTTTCGACGCCACCGCCTGGCTGGTCTCGCGGCGCATCGTGCGCCGCCCGGGCGAGCGCGTGGTCAGCCTGTTCTGCTACGAGAACCCCGCCCTGCCCGCCTTGCTCGACGCACTGTCCGGCGCACCGACGCTGCTGCTGGCCACGGCCGGACACGCCTCGCGCCAGGTGGCGGCGGCGCTGGGCGCACCGATGTCTCGCGGCGAGTTGCGTGCGATCGCACTGCCCTACCTGACGCAGTTCGAGTTCGATCACCTGCTGTGGTCGGCCGATCTGAACCTGGTGCGCGGGGAGGACTCGTTCGTGCGCGCGCAGTGGGCGGGCAGTCCGTTCCTGTGGCACGCCTACCCGCAGCACGACGGCGCGCACCAGGCCAAGCTCGACGCCTTTCTCGCCCGCCACCTGGAAGGCGCCTCGGGTGACTGGGTGCAACGCTGCCGCGCCCTGTGGCTGGGCTGGAACGGGGCCGCCGGTGCGCTGCAGCTGCCGCCGCTGGAACCCTGGCGTGCGCACTGCGAGGCCTGGTGCGACAAGCTTGCGGCACATCAGGACCTCGGCACCCGGCTGCTGAGCTTTTCCCGCGAAAAGCGCTAAAATCGCGAGCTTTGCGCAATCCGGGTGAACGGCCCGGCCGGCGCGGCCCCCACGACGCCTGAGCCAGGGCCTGACCCAGGCGCACCGCCATACGAAAGTCATCATGAAGATCGCACAGGAAATCCGCGCCGGCAACGTGATCATGCAGGGCAAGGACCCGATGGTCGTGCTCAAGACCGAATACAGCCGAGGTGGCCGCAATGCCGCTACCGTGCGCATGAAGCTCAAGAGCCTGCTCAACAACTCGGGCACCGAAGTCGTCTTCAAGGCCGACGACAAGATGGACCAGATCGTGCTGGACAAGAAGGAGTGCACCTACTCCTACTTCGCCGATCCGATGTACGTCTTCATGGACACCGAGTACAACCAGTTCGAGGTCGAGGCCGAGAACATGGGCGACGCCATCAGCTACCTCGAAGACGGCATGACCGTCGAAGTGGTGTTCTACGACGGCAAGGCCATCTCGGTCGAACTGCC
>CAZVLY010000286.1:0-6040 GCA_964628175.1 uncultured Piscinibacter sp.
GTCGGTGCGGTGGCGTTCGGTGTGGTGTCGGCGCATGAGGGTCATGCCCGAGTGTGCCGCAGCCGCGGCCGGTGCAGCCGACTCGTGCATGAGCTTCATCAACGTTTGCTCATCGCGGCGGACTTGAGGAGCCAGCTTTCGGTCTCTTCGTCCCAGCGGTGCGTGCGCACGAACTCGGCCGTCTCCTTGCGCACCTGCTCGCGGCTGAGCGTGCTCATCTCGCGCGGCTTGGCCTTCAGCGGCACCCAGGTGCCGGTGTTCTCGTCCCACTGGTTGTTGCGCAGGATCTCGTCGCGCTCGGCCATCACCTGGGCGCGTGTCTTCATGCCCGTGGGCGCGTCGAAACCGGGCTTGAGCACCCAGTTCGAGCTGGCCTCGTCCCAGCGGTGCGACTTGACGAACTCGGCGCGCTCCATGCGCACCTGCGCGCGTGTCAGCGGCTCGGTGGCTGCCGCGTCGGCAGCCTGCGCGAAGGCGGGGCCGGCGCCGGCAGTCGCCAGCATCAGGGGAAGCATCTGGAGGAGAAAGCGTTTCGGGAAGCGGGTCATCGTGGAGTTTCCATTCTTGGTGTGAAGAGCGAAGAGGTCATGGCGCGCCGGCGCCCCGGGGTCACGCGGCGTGTTTCGTCACCCAGGCGACGTAGCGATCGGTCCAGCCCTGCAGGAAGGCGCGGCTGCTTTCCTGCACGTTGCCGGAGGGTTCGAACAGGCCCGGCTGGGCCTGCATGAACACCTCGGGCTGGCCCAGCGTGGGCATGTCGAGGTAGGCCAGCACGTTGCGCAGGTGCTGCTGCGCCATCGAGCTGCCGGCCGCACCCACCGAGATGCCGATCACGCCGGCCGGTTTGCCCGCCCAGGCGCTCTTGCCGTAGGGGCGCGAGGCATGGTCGATGGCGTTCTTCAGCACGCCCGGAATCGAGCGGTTGTATTCGGGCGTGGCGAACAGCAGCCCGTGGGCCAGCGAGATCGATTGCTTGAGCCGCTGCACGGCCTCGCCGGGCCTGTCGTCGTCGTCCTGGTTGTAGGGCGGCAGGTCGCCGATGGGAATCTGCGTGGCGACGAAGTTCGACGGCATCAGTCGGATCACCGCGTTGACGAGCTGGCGGTTCAGCGATTCGCGGCGCAGGCTGCCGACGATCACCGCGATGCGATAGGAAGTCATGGGTGTCCTCGAGGAGCGGTCGGTGCGCCATCGCACCAGCAGGCCACCTTAGGCCGCGCCTCGCCGAGCGTCTGTGCGCTGGGTGACGCTGCCCGCCGGGGAGGATGCGCGCCGCGGTCGCCGCGCCGCACGTCAGCGTTCGTTGCCGCACAGACGCATCCCCATGTCGCGGGCAAGGTGCGTCCTGGCGTGCATGTCGGGCACTTTCCACCGCGCCGCCAGGGAGTCCAGATGCGAATGAACCCGTCGCCAGCCTTGTGGCCGGCCGAACCGGTCGCCTTCTTCGCGCCGCCCGGCGCGTCGGGCGACACGCCCCGCTTCGACATCGGCCCGGTCGCCTCGGAGCACGATTTCGGGCTCCTGCGCCACGCCTTCCGGCCCAGTGGCGGCATCGCGCGCGGCGACGACCTGTCGCGCCTTCTCGAAGACCACCGCTGCGGCGACTTCATCAGCCTGGCGCGCTTCATCGCGCAGCACGAGATCTTCGCCTTCCAGTGGCGCGACTCGTTCTGGATCCCGATGTTCCAGTTCGATCTGCAGGACCTGTCGATCCGCACCGAGCCGCGCCGCGTGCTGGCGGAACTCGAGTCGGTGTTCGACGGCTGGGCAATGGCGGTGTGGTTCGCGCAGCCCAATTCGTGGCTGCACGGGCATCGCCCGGTGGACCTGCTCGGCACCGATCTCGACAGCGTGCTGCAGGCGGCCTGCGCAGACCGCTTCATCGCCAACGGCTGACCCGCCTGCCCCCTTTCCGAGGCCCCTTCCCCATGCAAGCACTCGTCTACGTCGGACCCGGCCAGAAGGCCGTGCAGGACCGCCCCAAGCCCACCCTGCAGCAGCCCGGCGACGCCATCGTGCGCATGACGCGCAGCACCATCTGCGGCACCGACCTGCACATCCTCAAGGGCGACGTCGCGACCTGCCTGCCCGGCACCGTGCTCGGCCACGAGGGCGTCGGCATCGTCGATGCCGTGGGCAGTGGCGTGACGAGCTTCAAGCCCGGCGACCACGTGCTGATCTCCTGCATCAGCGCCTGCGGCCGCTGCGAGCCCTGCCGCAAGGGCATGGCGTCGCACTGCAGCACCGGCGGCTGGATCCTCGGCCACCGCATCGACGGCACGCAGGCGGAGTGCGTGCGCATCCCGCACGCCGACACCAGCCTGTACCCGATCCCGACCGGCGCGCACGAGGAGGCGCTGGTGATGCTCAGCGACATCCTGCCCACCGGCTTCGAGTGCGGCGTGCTCAACGGCCGCGTGCAGCCCGGCGGCAGCGTGGCCATCGTCGGCTCCGGCCCGATCGGCCTGGCGGCGCTGCTCACCGCGCAGTTCTACACGCCGGCGCAGCTCATCATGGTCGACCTCGACGACAACCGCCTGGCGGTCGCCAAGCGATTCGGCGCCACCGCCACGGTGAACAGCAGCAACGGCGACGCCGTGCAGCAGGTGATGGCGCTGACCGGCGGGCGCGGCGTGGATACCGCCATCGAGGCGGTGGGCATCGCCGCGACCTTCGAGCTGTGCCAGGACATCGTCGCGGCCGGCGGCACCATCGCCAACGTCGGTGTGCACGGCAGCAAGGTCGACCTGCACCTGGAGCGGCTGTGGTCGCACAACATCACCATCACCACGCGGCTGGTCGACACGGTGTCGATCCCGATGCTGCTGCGCAGCGTGCAGTCCAAGCGCGTCGACGCCTCGCAGCTGATCACGCACCGGTTCGGCTTCGACCGCATCCTGCAGGCCTACGACACCTTCGCGCAGGCCGCGGACACGAAGGCGCTGAAGGTGATCATCGAGTTCTGATCATCGAGCCGCCTGTGTTCGCCAGCGCACTGATGCCTGGCGGCCGGCCGCGTACGCTGGGGCACAACCGGAGAAATCCATGAGCCTCGGAACCATCCTGCTGATCGTGCTGATCCTGATCCTGATCGGCGTCTTCCCCACCTGGCCGCACAGCAGCGGATGGGGCTACGGGCCCAGCGGCGGCATCGGCCTGGTGGTCGTGATCGTGCTCGTCCTGCTGCTCATGGGACGGCTGTGACCCTGCGGGCCGGCCTGGCGCTGGGTCTGGGCCTGCTGCTGGCCGCCTGCGGCGAGCCGGCACGCCTGACGGTCGCGGCCGGCACCGGGCCGCGCCCGCAGTTGCCGGCGCCGAGCACCAGCCTGATCCCGACGGTGCACATCGCGCCGGCGCGCGGCTGGGTCGAAGGCGCCACGCCGCTGGCCGCCGCGGGTCTGCAGGTGAACGCCTTCGCGCGCGGACTCGACCACCCGCGCTGGCTGCTCGTGCTGCCCAACGGCGACGTGCTGGTGGCCGAGACCAACGCGCCGCCCCGCCCTGGCGACGGCAAGGGCCTCAAGGGCTGGGCGATGGGCATGGTGATGAAGTCGGCCGGCGCCGCCACCCGCAGCGCCGACCGCATCACACTGCTGCGCGACACCGACGGCGACGGCGTGGCCGACCTGCGCTCGGTGCTGCTCGACGGCCTCGCCTCCCCCTTCGGCATGGCATTGGTGGGCGATCAGCTCTACGTGGCCAACACCGATGCGCTGCGGCGCTTTCCTTACCGCAGCGGGCAGGCGCAGATCACCGCGCCAGGCGTCACCTTGCTGGCCTTGCCGGCCGGAACGATCAACCATCACTGGACCAAGAACCTGATCGCCAGCCGCGATGGCGGCAAGCTCTACGTCACGGTGGGATCGAACAGCAACGTGGCCGAGCGCGGCATGGCGGCCGAGGTCGAACGCGCCAGCATCTGGGAGGTCGATCTCGCCACCGGCCAGCACCGCGTGTTCGCCTCCGGCCTGCGCAACCCCAATGGCATGGCCTGGGCGCCCGGCAGCGGCGCGCTGTGGACCGTGGTCAACGAGCGCGACGAGCTCGGCAGCGACCTGGTGCCCGACTACCTGACCTCGGTGCGCGACGGCGCCTTCTACGGCTGGCCCTACAGCTACTACGGCAGCCATGTCGACGCGCGCGTGCAGCCGCCGCGGCCCGACCTCGTGGCCACCGCGACCGTGCCCGACTACGCGCTCGGCCCGCACACCGCCTCGCTGGGCCTGGCCTCGTCCGCCGGTTCGCGACTGCCTGCGGCCTTTGCCGAGGGCATGTTCATCGGCCAGCACGGCTCCTGGAACCGGCGGCCGCACAGCGGCTACAAGGTGATCTTCGTGCCCTTCACAGGCGGTCAGCCTTCGGGTATACCGGTCGACGTGCTGACCCGCTTTCTCACCCCCGACGGCGACGCCTCCGGCCGCCCGGTCGGCGTGGCCATCGACCGCCGCGGTGCGCTGCTCGTGGCCGACGACGTGGGCAACGTCGTCTGGCGCGTCACCGCCGCCCCCTGAGGCACCGTACATGCGCCGTGGCCTGCTGCTCGCGCTGCTGTGCGTGTCGGGCTGCACCGGTTGCGCCAGCCTGCCCGTCATCGTGCCCGACCTGGCCCGGCGGCCCGCGCCGGCCGCCTCGGCCGTTCAGCTCGAAGGCTCGCGCGGGCCGCTGACGGCGGCGCAGAGCCGGGCCGTGCTGGCGCGGCTGGCAGCCAGCGGCGAGGCCACCGACATCTTCGCGCGCCACCTCGCGCTCGAGGAAGCCATCGTCGGCAGCCCGCTGACCGCCGGCAACCGCGTCACGCTGCTGAAGGACGGCCCCGCCACCTACCGCGCGATGCTCGCCGCCATCGAGGCGGCGCGCGACCACGTGCACATGGAGACCTACATCCTCGACGACGACGAGGTCGGCCAGCGTTTCGCGCAGGCGCTGATCGCCCGACAGCGCGCGGGCGTGCAGGTGCGCCTGATGCGCGACAGCGCCGGCACCTTCGCCACGCCGCCCGCCTTCTTCGAGCGCCTGGCCGAGGCCGGCGTGCAGGTGGTCGAGTTCAATCCGCTCAACCCGCTGAAGGCGCGCGACGACTGGGAGCTCAACCAGCGCGACCACCGCAAGCTGCTCGTCGTCGACGGGCGCGTGGCCTTCCTGGGCGGCATCAACATCAGCAGCGTCTACTCGGGCGGCTCGTTCAGCCAGGGCTCGCGCCTGCGCCCGGGCGGCGGGCCGGCCTGGCGCGACACCGACCTGCAGCTCGAGGGCCCGGTGGTGGCCGAGTTGCAGAAGCTGTTCCTGGCCGCCTGGGCGGCGCAGAAGGGGCCCGAGCCCCGGTCGCCGAACCTGTTCCCGCCGCCCGAGCGGGCCGGTCGGCAGGTGGTGCGCGCCATCGGAAGCTCGCCCGACGAGCCCTTCAGCCTGATCTACGCGACGCTGCTGTCCGCCATCGGCAGCGCCGAGACCAGCGTGCAGATCACCAACGCCTACTTCGCGCCCGACCCGCAGCTGCTCGCCGCGCTCGAGGCGGCGGCGGCGCGCGGCGTCGAGGTGCGGCTGATCCTGCCGAGCCGCACCGACTCGTGGCTGATCTTCCACACCGGGCGCGGCTTCTACGAGCGCCTGCTGCGTGCCGGCGTGAAGATCTTCGAGCGCCGCGACGTGATCCTGCACTCGAAGACCGTGCTGATCGACGGCGTGTGGGCCACGGTGGGCTCGACCAACCTCGACTGGCGCAGCTTCCTGCACAACCACGAGCTCAACGCCGTGGTGCTGGGCGCCGAGTTCGGGGCGCAGCTGCAGGCGATGTTCGACGCCGACCTGGCCGGCTCCGATGCGATCACGCTGGAGGCCTGGACACGGCGGCCGCTGGATCTGCGCATCAAGGAGATGTTCGCGCGGCTGTGGGAATACTGGCTCTAGCCGCTACGCTTCGCACCATGACCCCATACCTGTCCGCCTACGCCGCCACCGCCCTCGTCATGCTCGTGCTCGACGCGATCTGGCTCGGCCTGATCGCCGCGCCGCTGTACCAGCAGGGCATCGGCCACCTGAT
>CAZVLY010000287.1:0-6023 GCA_964628175.1 uncultured Piscinibacter sp.
TGATCGGCAGCGAGCTGGCGGTGCAGGAGACGACGATGTCGAAATCGGCCAGCCGCGCCGGCAGGTCCGACAGGCGCAGCGCCTCGGCGCCGAAGCGACCGGCGAGCTTCTCGCCGCGCTCCAGCGTGCGATTGGCGACGGCCAGCGCCTTCGGCGTGCGCGCGGCGAAGTGCGTGGCAACCAGTTCGATCATCTCGCCGGCGCCGACGAACAGGACTTTGGTGTCGCGCAGTTCTTCGAACAGCTGCGATGCGAGCCGCACCGCCGCGGCCGCCATGCTGATCGAGTGGGCGCCGATCTCGGTCGAGGTGCGCACTTCCTTCGCCACCGCGAAGCTGCGCTGGAACATCTGGTGCAGCGTCGTGCCGAGCGTACCGGCGGTGTCGGCTTCGCGTACGGCCTGCTTCATCTGGCCGAGGATCTGCGGTTCACCCAGCACCATCGAATCCAGGCCGCTCGCGACACGGAAGGCGTGGCGCGCCGCTGCGCTGCCTTCGAACACATAGGAGTGGTGGCGCAGCGTCTGGCTGGTGACGCCGCCCAGGCCGGCCAGCCAGTCCAGCGCCGGCGTCAGCAGCGTCGGGCTGGCGCCGACGTAGACCTCGGTGCGGTTGCAGGTGGAGACGATCGCCACCTCGCCGGGCTTGTCCAGCCGCTCGCGGAAGGTCCGCAAGGTCGGCCCGAGCTGGTCGGGCGAGAACGCGAACCGGCCGCGCAGATCGACCGGCGCGGTGGTGTGGTTCAGCCCGAGGGCGAAGACGCTCATGTGCGGATTATAAAATTCGGTCTCTGGCGGCAGGGGATCTTCCCAGCTGCGTGCTTGGCGGGCTTGATGCCCGTCAATCACTCCCCGATCTTCCCACTTTCCTGGATTCTGGCGCATGGGCCCTCTGGATGCCGTCTGGCACCTGCTGAATTTCTTCGCGCCGGCCCTCGGAGTGGGGCTGGCCACCACGGCCATGGCGCGCCTGGTCTGGCGGCGCGAACTGCGCGGCGCGAGCTTCTGGCGCCTGGTCGGCTGGGCCTGCGCTGCCTGCGCGCTGGGCCTGGTGGCGGCACTGATCGTGTTCGGCCGCGACGGCAAGATGGCCGGCTACGGCCTGATGCTGGCGACGGGCTCGCTCGGCCTGTGGTGGGCCGGACTGCGCGGCGCACGCACCTGACGCGCGCGGGGAGCGGCTCAGGCGAGCGCGTCTTCGCGCAACAGCACCTCGGCGCGCAGCGAGTGCGGATAGGCCTTGGTGATGCGCACGTCGATCATCTGGCCGACCAGCCTCGGTGCACCCTCGAAGTTGACGATGCGGTTGCACTCGGTGCGGCCCATCAGCTCGTCGGCGTCCTTGCGCGACGGGCCTTCCACCAGGATGCGCTGCACCGTGCCCACGCGCGACTCGCCGATGCGGCGCGCGTTCGCCTCGATGGCGGCCTGCAATTGCTGCAGGCGCTGCAGCTTGAGCGCTTGCGGCGTCTCGTCGGGCAGGTTGGCGGCCGGCGTGCCGGGACGGGCGCTGAACACGAAGCTGAAGCTGTTGTCGAAGCCGATGTCTTCGATGAGCTTCATGGTTCGGGCGTGGTCGTCGTCCGTCTCTCCCGGGAAGCCGACGATGAAGTCGGTCGACAGGCTGATGCCTGGCCGGACCGCGCGCAGCTTGCGGATCGTGCTCTTGTATTCCATCGCGGTGTAGCCGCGTTTCATCGCCATCAGGATGCGGTCGCTGCCGTGCTGCACTGGCAGGTGCAGGTGATTCACCAGTTTCGGCACCGTCCCGTAGACATCGATCAGCCGCTGCGTGAACTCGTTCGGGTGGCTGGTGGTGTAGCGGATGCGCTCGATGCCCGGGATCTCGGCCACGTACTCGATGAGCAGCGCGAAGTCGGCGATCTCGCCGCTTGCGCCCATCGTGCCGCGGTAGGCGTTGACGTTCTGCCCGAGCAGCGTCACTTCCTTGACGCCGTGGTCGGCCAGGCCGGCGACCTCGGTCAGCACGTCGTCGAACGGGCGCGACACCTCTTCGCCGCGGGTGTAGGGCACTACACAGTAGCTGCAGTACTTGGAGCAGCCTTCCATGATCGACACGAAGGCGCTCGCGCCGTCCTTGCGCGGCGGCGGCAGGTGGTCGAACTTCTCGATCTCGGGGAAGCTGATGTCGACCTGCGGTCGGCGCTGCGCGGCGCGCCGGGCCAGCATCTCGGGCAGGCGGTGCAGGGTCTGCGGGCCGAACACGACGTCGACATACGGGGCGCGCTCGATGATCGCCGCGCCCTCCTGGCTGGCGACACAGCCGCCCACGCCGATCATCACGCCCTTGGCCTTGAGGTGCTTGACGCGGCCCAGGTCGCTGAACACCTTCTCCTGCGCCTTCTCGCGCACCGAGCAGGTGTTGAACAGGATCAGGTCGGCTTCGTCGACGTTCTGCGTCGGTTCGTAGCCCTGGGCGGCCTGGAGCACGTCGACCATCTTGTCGGAGTCGTACTCGTTCATCTGGCAGCCGAAGGTCTTGACGTAGACCTTCTTGCTCGCGGGGGTCGTCATGGCGGCCTCCGTCAGGGCTTCGACCAGACTTGCGCCACCGGGTCGAAGACCCAGCCTTGCGCTTCGGTCGTCGTGGTGGGCCAGGGCTTCCTCGCGGCTTCGTCGGCGGTCAGGATCCACACATCCTTCAGCAGGCCCTGCGTGTCGACGGTGTAGTGCACGAGGACCTTTTGGCCGGTGAGCGATGCCGACAGCTTGAGCATGTTGTCCGGCCCGACGATCCGGGCCCCGGCAGCCAGGCGCGCGGCCTTGCCGTTCAGCGCAACGTCGGGCGCCTGGACAACCTCGAACGTGCCGCGCAAGGCCGTCGGCGGGAACCTGCGCATCGACTGCGCGGACACGCCGCCGGCGAACAGCACAGCGGCGAAGAAGGCGATGAAACAGCGGTACATGGTGTAGATCCAGTGGCTGCGTGAGGGACGGGCGAAAACCAGAACGGCTCCCGGTCTGGGACAGACGAGGAGCCGTTCGGGGAATCTTGGTGGCGCTTCAGGGATTCGAACCCCGGACCTGCGGATTATGATTCCGTCGCTCTAACCGACTGAGCTAAAGCGCCTGAGCCCGCAATTATATCGTGGCTTGGATCCTCGCCCACGCGGCGCCCGTTCCGGGATCTCGATGTTCAGCTTCTTCAAGAAAAAGGCCACGCCCTTGCCGGTGGCGCCGGCCTCGCCTGCTGCGACTGCTCCTGTCGCTCCCGCCGCGGGCGCCTCCAGCGATGAACCGCCGGCCCCGCGCAGCGGCTGGCTCGACAAGCTCAAGCAGGGCCTGCGGCGCACCGGCAGCGGCATCGCGCAGGTCTTCACCGGCACGCGCATCGACGATGCGCTCTACGAAGACCTCGAGGCCGCGCTGCTGATGGCCGACGCCGGCGTGCAGGCCACGCAGTTCCTGCTGGACGACCTCAAGCGCCGGGTCAAGGACGCCAAGGCCACAGATCCGGCGGGGGTGAAGGCGCTGCTCGCCGACGCGGTGGCCGAGCTGCTGGCGCCACTGCAGCAGCCCCTGCGGGTGGGCGAGCATGCGCCCACGGTGATCATGGTGGTCGGCGTGAACGGTGCCGGCAAGACCACCAGCATCGGCAAGCTGACCCGCCATCTGGCCGCGGCCGACCAGAAGGTGCTGCTGGCCGCGGCGGACACCTTCCGCGCGGCCGCGCGCGAGCAGCTCATGGTCTGGGCCGATCGCAACCGGGTCGAGATCGTCAGTCAGGAGGGCGGCGATCCTGCCGCAGTCACCTACGACGCGGTGACCGCCGGCAAGGCGCGCGGCTGCGACGTGGTCATCGCCGACACGGCCGGCCGCCTGACGACGCAGTCGCACCTGATGGAGGAGCTCAAGAAGATCCGCCGCGTCATCGGCAAGGCCCAGGACGGCGCACCTCACGAAGTGCTGCTGGTCGTCGACGGCAACACCGGGCAGAACGCGCTGTCGCAGATCCAGGCCTTCGATGCGGCCCTGGGACTGACCGGCGTGATCATCACCAAGCTCGACGGCACGGCCAAGGGCGGTGTGCTGGCGGCGCTGGCGCTGTGGTCGCGGACGCGGCCTCAGACGCTGCCGGTGTACTTCATCGGCGTGGGCGAGAAACTCGAAGACCTGCAGACCTTCGACGCGCGCGAGTTCGCGCAGGCCTTGCTGGGCTGAAGCCGCGTTTCAGCGCTTGCCCTGGTCGCCGGGAAGGGGCGCGGGGCCCGAGTTGAATTCGTCGAACCAGGTCGATGGCGGCGGCTCGCGCACCTCGATCAGTTCGTCTTGGGTGGAGTCGCGCTGCGACTCGTCGAACGGCGTGGGCCGCGAGGGGCGCACACGGGTGTCCGCCACCGGCGCGGGCGCTGCGGCGGCCACTGGCGCGGCGGCCGCCCTGGGCAGCAGCATTTCGCGCGCCGTCTCGACCGAAGGCAGGGCGTTGTCGGTCCACACGTGCATCGGGATGCCGGCGGCCTTGAGCACGCGTGCCATGCGGTTGAGCCGCTTGCGGGCGCGCTCGCTCTCCGAGCCGGCCGGCGCCTGCACGTTGACCACCGCCAGCACCTCCGACGCCATGTCGCAGACCACCAGATCGGCGCACTGCGTTCCGAGCCGACGAAGCCACTCTGAATAGGAATGCCGTGTCGGCACCTTGAGGAATCGTGCCAGCGGCACTTGCGCCAGGATCATGTAGCCGGGCAGCGCGCGCTCGAGCGTGCCATAGGCGTTGCGCTCGGCCGTGGTGAGAATGCGCGTGGCGGTGGGCGGCCAGGCCGCCACCGTGTCGAGGCGAGCCCCATCCGCACCCTTGCCGCCCGCGGAGGATCGCTGCCGCAGCACCACCACGATCAACAGCAAGACCACCAGGGCGGCCAGTGCCGCCAGTCCCCAACTGGGCATCAACGTTCCTCGTCGTGCTCTTCAAGTGCGCGCAGCATAGCGCGCCGTCGGCGGGGCGTCACCGATTCCCGGGGTCTCAGCGCGGCCCGCCGGGCAGTTTCATGCCGCCCATGCGCTTCATCATCTTCATCAGGCCGCCGCCCTTCATCTTCTTCATCATCCCCTGCATCTGGTCGAACTGGTTGAGCAGCCGATTCACTTCCTGGACCTGCACGCCGGCGCCGGCGGCGATGCGGCGCTTGCGCGTGGCCTTGATGAGGTCGGGCTTGCGGCGCTCCAGCGGGGTCATCGAGCAGATGATGCCTTCCATGCGGCGGACGTCGCGTTCGGCGCGGTCCATGTCGGCCTGCCCGAGATTGGGCGTCTTGCCGCCAGTGAGCTGCGTGGGCAGCTTGTCCATCAGGCCGGACAGTCCGCCCATCTTCTTCATCTGCGAGATCTGCATGAGGAAGTCGTTGAGGTCGAAGGCGTCGCCAGACTTGACCTTGTCGGCCAGCTTCTGGGCGGCCGCGACATCGACGCCTTTCTGCACCTCCTCGACCAGCGCGACGATGTCGCCCATGCCGAGCACGCGGCCGGCGTGGCGCTGCGCGTCGAAGACCTCCAGGCCGTCGAGCTTCTCGCTGGTGCCGGCGAACTTGATCGGCGCGCCGGTGATCTGCCGCACCGACAGCGCGGCACCGCCGCGCGCATCGCCGTCCATCTTGGTCAGCACGATGCCGGTCAGCGGCAGCGCCTCCTTGAAGGCCTTGGCCACGTTGATGGCGTCCTGGCCCTGCATCGCGTCGACGACGAACAGCGTCTCGACCGGGTTCAGTGCCGCGTGCAGTTCGGCGATCTCCTTCATGAGCGCTTCGTCGATCGCCAGGCGGCCGGCGGTGTCGACCAGCAGCACGTCGAAGTAGTGACGCCGGGCGTGGTCGAGCGCGGCGGCGGCAATGTCCAGCGGCTTGTCGGTCGGCGCGGACGGGAACCACTCCGCGCCGGCCTGCCTCGTGACGGTCTTGAGCTGTTCGATGGCGGCCGGCCGGTAGACGTCGGCCGACACGGTCAGCACCTTCTTCTTGCGCTTGCTGATCAGGTGACGCGCCAGCTTGGCGGTCGAGGTCGTCTTGCCCGA
>CAZVLY010000288.1:0-5990 GCA_964628175.1 uncultured Piscinibacter sp.
ACCGGCTCGCCTACACCGGCATGTTCCTCACCGGCGCGAAGCTGCTCTACGACGGCCTGCGCTGACCGGCTGGCGCGCTTTATATGCGCCGTTTACGCCATCCCCACTAGCCTGTCGGGCAGAGTGACTCGTCCGGCTGCCCGCGGCTGCGGCAGGCGTCGAGTCCGACCTGAACCTCGTCTGGCATGGGAGATTCGCGGATGAAGGGCTTGCTCGAAGTAGCCCACTGGATCGACGCGTTGAACGACCGGTTCGCCGGCTTCGCGAAGTGGGCCGTGCTGGCCGCCTGCTTCATCAGCGCCGGCAATGCGCTGATGCGCTACGGCTTCGACATCGGCTCGAACGCGTTCCTGGAGATCCAGTGGTATCTGTTCGCCGCCGCTGTCATGTTCGGCACCAGCCAGGTGCTGCGGGTCAACGAGCATGTTCGGGTCGACGTGCTGTACGGCCACTATCCCACCCGGGTCAAGGTGCTGGTTGATCTCTTCGGCCTGCTGCTGCTGCTGCTGCCGGTCGCCGTGCTCGTGATCTGGCTGTCGCTGCCCACACTGGAACGCATGTTCACGAGCGGCGAGATGTCGAACAACGCCGGCGGCCTGATCCGCTGGCCGGTGATGCTGACGATCCCGCTGGGCATGAGCCTGCTGGTGCTGCAGGCGATCTCCGAGGTCATCAAGCGGGTGGGCTGGCTGCTGCACCGCTACGACATGGACACGCACTACGAAAGGCCGCTGCAGTGAGCGCCCAGGATTTCGCCCCGGTCATGTTCGCGGGGCTCATTGCCATCATGCTGATCGGCTTCCCGGTGGCGTTCTCGCTGTCGGCGCTGGGTCTGCTGTGCGGCTTCATCGCCATCGAGATGGGCTGGTTCCCGGCGGCCTTCATGGGCAACCTGCCGCTGAACCTGCTCGGCATCCTCTCCAACGAACTGCTGCTGGCGATCCCCTTCTTCACCCTGATGGGCGCCATCCTCGAGAAGTGCGGGCTGGCCGAGGACCTGCTCGATTCCATGGGCCAGCTGTTCGGGCCGACGCGCGGCGGGCTGGGCTATTCGGTGATCATCGTCGGCTTCATCCTCGGCGCCATCACCGGCACGGTGGCCGGCCAGGTGATCGCGATGGCGATGATCTCGCTGCCCGTGATGATGCGATACGGCTACGACATGCGCTACGCCACCGGCGTGCTGGCCGCGTCGGGCACCATCACGCAGCTGGTGCCGCCGTCGCTGGTGCTGGTGGTCATGGCCGACCAGTTGGGCCGCTCGGTCGGCGACATGTACAAGGGCGCCTGGGGCCCCTCCGTGCTGCAGGTGCTGCTGTTCGCCGTCTACACCTTCGTGCTGTCCCGGCTGCGCCCCTCGCACCTTCCGGCCCTGCCACCCGAAGCGCGCACGCTGCAGGGCTGGGCCTTGTGGCGCAAGTGCCTGCGCGGCATCGTGCCGTCGGCCGTGCTCATCTTCGCCGTGCTGGGCAGCATGGGCGGGCTGCCCGGCATCAGCAAGGCCATCTGCACGCCCACCGAAGCGGGGGCGATGGGCGCCGTGGGGGCGTTCATCCTGGCGGCCCTGCACGGGCGTCTGAGCTGGCCGCTGGTCAGCGGCGCGATGGCCGGGACCATGCGCCTGACGGCGATGGTCGTCTTCATCCTCATCGGCTCGCGCATCTTCTCGCTGGTCTTTCAGGGCGTCGACGGGGGCATCTGGATCGAGCACCTGCTGACCGGCCTGCCCGGCGGGCAGACGGGTTTCCTCATTGTCGTCAACATCTTCATCTTCTTCCTGGCGTTCTTCCTCGACTTCTTCGAGATCGCCTTCATCATCCTGCCGATGCTCGGGCCGGTGGCCGACAAGATGGGCATCGACCTCATCTGGTTCGGCGTGATGCTGTGCGTGAACATGCAGACCAGCTTCATGCATCCTCCGTTCGGCTTCGCGCTGTTCTACCTGCGCGGCATCTCCGACACACTCTTCAAGAACGGCGCCCTGCCGCAGAAGGTCCAGTCCCGGGACATCTACCTCGGCTCGATTCCCTTCATCGTGCTGCAACTGCTGCTGGTCGCGGCGGTCATCGCGTTTCCGCAGTCCGTCACCGCCCTGCTGGACAAGGAGACCCGGGTCGATCTGGACAAGGTCGTGATCCCGACGACGGAGACACGCTCGCGCGGGGACGACGACGGTCAGGCCATGGAGGAGCTGCTTCGCAGCGTCCGCCAGCCCGCGAGCGCGCCGAAATGAACGGGCTGGAGCCGCCGTGCCCCGAGCAGCCTGCGCCGGCAGGCCCCGCCGGCCCGGTTCGTCCCAGGCGAGGGCGCCCTGCTGTTCGCCGCGGTGGCTGTCGTCGCCGCGGGCTGCGGCTCGATCCATGCGCCGCGACTGTCGTGGATCGGCGTCCCGCGGCTGGTGCTGCGCTCGCGCGGGTTGGGGCGGACGCCGTTCCGGACCGGCGATCCGCGGGTGCTGGCGGCGTTCCGGCGCCGGGCGTCCGGCCGTCGGTGAGGGCCGCGGCGTGACTCGAACGGCCACGACCGGGGCAGGCGCCGCGAGCGCTTGTGGCGTGACGCGGCCACCGCACCCGTCGATCACCCTGGGCTCGCCGGCTCCGTCGCGCAGTTCCGCGATGGCCCTGTTCGCGCCGGAGCGCATCTCGCTCGGCGTCGCGCTCCCCGACAAGTCCGCCGCACTCCACGAGATCGGCCGGCTCGCCCAGCGGCGGGAGGGGCCGACGGACGTCGAGATCACCCGCTGGCTCGCCCGCCGCGAGGCGCGCGGCTCGACGGCGCTCGGGCTGGGCGCGGCGCTGGCGCATGCCCATGTGCCGCGACTGCGCGCGCCGATGGCGGTCTACCTGCGTCCGGCGCAGGGCATCGACTTCGACGCGCCGGATGGCCTGGCGGTGTCGGACATCCTGGCGCTGCTCGTGCCGCGTCCGGCCACGGCGGCCCACTTCGAGCTGCTGGCCCGGTTGCGACAGCGCCTGGCGCATCCCGCCCTGCGCCAGGAACTGGCCCGCTGCGAACGGCCGCACGAGGTGTGCGAGCTGTTCTCGCGCTGGTTCTGGACCTAGACAGTGCGCCGGATGGCGGGCTCGAGCCTGATGCGGGACCGGTGGAACAATCGTGCCCTCCCGCAGGCCTCGCATCTGAGTGTCATGTCAGTCCCTCCTTTGGACGACGGGGCCGGCGCCGCGCCGACCGTGTCCTCGCATCTGCTGGTGTGGGTGGGCAACCACCCGCAGGCGCAGACCCTCGTGCGCCATGCCGCCCAGCTCGCCCGGTCCGGCGGCATGTCGTGGACCGTGATCAGCGTCGAGACGCCCGAGACTGGCGGTACGGCGACGCCGGCGCGCGAACATGCGCTCAGGGCATTGCGGCTGGCCGAGGACCTGGGCGCCGCGACCGCCACGCTGAGCGACGACACGGTGATGGCCGCCGTGGCGAAGTGCGCGCGCCGCACCGGAGCCTCGATGGTGCTGATCGGCGGTGACGCGGCCGGCGGCTGGATGGCCGGCCTGCAGCGCCCCTGGCTCGGCACCCTCGCCGATGCGCTCGGTGGGCACCTGCCCGGCGTGGTGATCAACGTCATGCACTTCCCGGACGATCGGGCGACGGAGCCGCCCGCCGCCGATCGCGGGGGCGAACCCGGCTCGCGCCGCCGGGGCTGGCTGCAGGCCATCGCGGTCGTGGCGCTGTGCACCCTGGTCTCGGAGGCGATGCTGCCGTACGTCGAACTCGCCAGCGCGGCCATGGTCTACTTCGCGGGCGTCGTCTATGTGGCGCTGCGCCACGGGCAATCCGCGTCGCTGCTCGCGGTGGTGCTGAGCATCCTGGTCTTCGACCTGCTGGTGGTCGAGCCGCGCTGGTCGTTCAAGCCGACCGACCCGCAGTACTACTTCACCTTCCTGGTGATGCTGGTCGTGGGCATGCTGATCAACCGGCTGGCCGACCGCGCCCGCCGGCAGACGCTGGTGGCGCAGGCGCGTGCGCACAGTGCGCAGGCGCTCAACGAACTGGCAGGGCACCTGGTCTCGGCACAGTCGGAGCAGGACATCGGCGCCGGCCTGGCCGCCGCGGTGGGCACGACCTTCGGGGCGACTTCGGCGCTGCTGCTGCCGGACGAGCGCGGCCGGCTGGTCGATCCCGACGGCTTCTGTCGTCGCGGCCCGCCGGGCGAGATGGGCACCGCCGGGCCCGACGAGATAGCGCTGGCCCGGCAGGCGTTCGAGGCCGGCCGCGGCACCGAGACGGCAAGCGCCGCGCCGCCGACCGAGCTGCTGCTGTGCCTGCCGTTGCGGGGTTCCGGCGGTGCGCTCGGCGTGTTCGTCGTGCGGGCCGCGAGCCAGCGCTTGGGCACGCCCGAGGATCGCCGTCTGCTCGATGCCTTCGTGAATCAGGCAGCGCTCGCCCTGGAGCGCTCGCTGCATGAGCAGCGCAGCGCGGCAGCGGTGCTCGAGGCCGAGAGCGAGCGCCTGCGCAGCACCGTGCTGTCGGGGGTGTCGCACGACTTCCGCACGCCGCTGACGACGATCATCGGATCGGCCACCAGCCTGCTGGAGCAGAACGCCGCACTCGACGAGTCGCGCCGCATGCGCCTGCAGCAGAGCATCCTGGACGAAGCCCGGCGAATGCATGCGTCGATGTGCGACCTGCTGGATCTGACGCGGATGGAAGAGGGCGCGATGCAGCTGAACTGCGAGTGGTGTCCCGTCGATGACCTGATCGACGAGGCGCGCCTGGCGCTCGGCGCGCGCCTGCTCGGGCGCGACATCACGGTGCAGGTGCCGCCGGAGGCCGTCGTGTGGTGCGATGCGCGACTCATGGAACAGATGCTGGTCAACCTGCTCGACAATGCGCTGCGGCACTCGCCGGCGCATTGCCGGATCCAGGTCGGCTTCGAACGGGACGAGGCCTGCTGTCGCCTTGTCGTGGCCGACGACGGCCCGGGCCTGCCGGCCGGGCAGGAGCGCGAAGTCTTCAAGAAGTTCTTCCGCGCCCGCGACGAGACCGCCGGCTCCGGCACCGGGCTGGGGCTGGCCATCTGCGCCGCAGTCGCGCGCCTGCACGAAGGCACGATCGAGGCGACCAGCGACGGCGGCGCCCGCTTCACGCTCACCTTGCCCCAGCCGGTCGCGCCCGCTCCCTCGCTCGAGGAGGGGGCCTGATGGCAACGCGCGAGCCCGGGCCGCATGTGCTCGTCGTGGAGGACGAGGCGCCGATTCGACGCTTGCTGGCGACGACGCTGGAAGCCGAGGGCTATGCGGTGTTCGAGGCGTCCAGCGCGAAAGAGGGCGAGACGCTGGCCGGCAACCGGCGCATCGATCTGTTCCTGATCGACCTGGGCCTGCCCGATCGGGACGGCCTGTCGCTGATCCGGCAACTGCGCACCTGGACGCGGCGGCCGATCATCGTGCTCTCGGCCCGATCCCAGGAGGCGCAGAAGGTCGAGGCCCTGGACGCCGGTGCCGATGACTACCTGTCGAAGCCGTTCGGCGTCGCCGAACTGCATGCGCGCCTGCGCGTGTCGCTGCGCCATGCGGCGCAGAGCACGCTGGGCGGCGACTCGAGCCTGCGCATGGGCGATGTGCGCATCGACCTCGCCGCCCGCCTCGTGCAACGCGGCGATGTGCCGGTCCACCTCACCGCCACCCAGTGGCGGCTGCTGGAGGTGCTGGCACGGCACGCCGGCAGGGTGGTCACGTCTGCGCAGCTGCTGCGCGAGGTCTGGGGTCCGGGTCACGCGGAGCAGGGACACTACCTGCGCATCTACGTCCGGCAGCTGCGGCAGAAGCTCGAACCCGAGCCGGCGCGGCCGCAGTACCTGCTGACCGACACCGGTGTCGGCTATCGCCTGCTGGTGGACGCGGGCGAAGCCCTGCAGGGCCCGGCGAGGGCGAACTGAGCGGGCGGCCGCCCGCGGTCTCTACTTCTTGTCGGAGTAGACCTCGATGGCCACCGCCTCCAGCCGGTAGCCGCTGGCGCCCATGAAGGTGTCGGAG
>CAZVLY010000289.1:0-5891 GCA_964628175.1 uncultured Piscinibacter sp.
ACCAGCTCGCGCAGCGTGTAGACGTCGGGGCCGGCGCATTCATAGGTCCGGCCGATGGTGGCCGGGTCGTCGAGGCAGCGCACGATGGCCGAGGCGACGTCGTCCACCCACACCGGCTGGTAGCGCGAGTCGGCGCCGGCCAGCGGCACGAAGGGGGCAACGCCCTGCAATGCGGCGAACACGTTGAGCAGCTTGTCGTGCGCGCCGAAGATCACCGACGGGCGCAGCACGGTCAGGTCGAGCCCGGCTGCGGCCAGCGCGGCCTCGCCGGCCGCCTTGGAGCGCAGGTAGAGGCTGGGCGCGTTGGCGCCCACGCCCAGGGCGCTCACGTGCACCAGCCGCTTCACGCCGGCGGCCTGGCAGGCCCGCGCCAGGCGGGTCGGCAACTCCACGTGCACATGCTGGAAGCGGCGTTCGTCGCCCTGCAGCACCGCGACCAGGTTGATCACGGCACCGCGGCCGGCCACCAGCTGCGCGAGCTGCGCATCGTCGTGCACGTCGGCCTGCACCGGTTGCAGCGTGGGCAGCATCTGCAGGTCGCGCGCATGGGCGATGTGCCGCGTGGGCACCACGATGCGGCCGCCCGCGCCGCCGCTGCGCTCCACCAGCTTCTCGCACACGCTGCGGCCCACGAAGCCAGTGCCGCCCAATACCAGGATGTCGTCGATCATCGGTGCAGTCTCGTTCCACGCGGGGCGCCCGGGCCTCGCCGGCACGCTCGCGATCGATTCAGGGGATGTCCTTGTCCGGCGGCGGTGCTGCGTCGTCGCGCGGCCCGATGGGCCTCCCCAGGCGGGTCTTCAACGACGGCGACTGGCCGCTGAGCAGGATCGAATAGTAGGTGGCGTTGCTCAGCACCTTCTTGACGTAGTCGCGGGTTTCGTTGAACGGGATGTTCTCCGCCCAGATCGCCGCTTCCAGCGACGGCCCCTCGCGCCAGCGGCGTGGCCGGCTCGGGCCGGCGTTGTAGGCGGCCGCGGCCATGGCCTGCGAGCCGCCGAAATCGTCGAGCACCATCTTGAGGTAGCTGGTACCCAGGCGCAGGTTGACGTCGCGGTCGGTGATCAGGTCGGGCGTGAAGTCCAGGCCGATCTTGCGCGCCGTCCAGCGTGCGGTGGACGGCATGATCTGCATCAGCCCGGAGGCACCGACGCCCGAGCGTGCGTCCATCACGAAGCGCGACTCCTGGCGGATCAGCCCGTACACATAGGCCGGGTCGAGCCCGATCTCCTTGGCGCGCGCCTGCACCTCGGCGCGGAAAGGCATCGGGAAGCGCTGGTCGATGTCGATCTCCGCACGCGTGCGGTCGCTGGTGTTGATGCAGCGGTCCCACACCTCGCGGTCGCAGGCGAGTTGCGCGGCGGCCAGCAGCTGGCGGTCGTCCATGCCGCGCAGCGAGAAATTCCATTCGCGCACGCCCTCGTTGCGCAGGCCCAGCGCGATGAGCTGCAGCGCGCGCACCAGCCCCGGGTGGCTGCGCGCCGCCTCGATCTCCTCGGCTGTCGGCGGCGCGGGCTTGGCCGGCAGCACGATGCCCTGGCCGAGGTCTTCGGCGGCAAGCTTGCCGTAGAAGTGCATGCGCCCGGCGATGCTGGCGAGCAGCTCGCGCGACAGCTCGCGCATGCCCTCGGCGTCCTGCGAGTTGCCCGACAGCGTCTGCAGCGCGCGGGCCTTCCAGTACACCCAGGCCGGGTCGCGCTGCTGCTCGGCGCCCATCGCGTTGATGCCCTGCATCACCTGCTGCCAGCGGCCGCGGCCGCCGTCGGCGCGCAGGGCGGCACGAACCTTCCAGGCCAGCGTGTCGTCGGGCCAGTCCGGCTCGGCGCCTTCGCGGCTGGCGCGGATCGCAGCACGCTGGAAATGTTCGGTCGCCTCGGGCAGCAGCTTCAGCGCGGCCTGCTTGCCCACCGCGGCCCAGGCCCAGGCGGCCAGGTCGGGCGGCAGGGCGCGGTCCCAGCGGTCGTTGAGCTGCTGCGCGGCGGCATCCGGCTCGGTGGAGGCCAGCCGCATCAGCGCCAGCGTGGCCAGCTCCGCGCCCGGCCGTGTCGAGGCCGACGCACTCTTGGCCAGGAAGCGCAGCGGGCTGTCGCTGAGCTCGGCGACGCTGGCGGCCGGCCAGGCGCCGATCAGCACGGCCGCCTGGCGCGCCGCCTTCGGCCGGCCGGCGTCGATCGCGAAGCGCACCTTGCGCCACACGTCCGCGTTGCTGAACTTCTTCGCGTCGACCAGGGTGGCGGCCATCAGCGCGCAGCCGTCATCGGCATCGCGCTGGGCGAGCCAGGTGGCCAGCGCCTCGTCGTGCACGTCCTTGCCGCCCTGGTGGTCGAGCATCAGCGCGTAGCAGCTGACCTCGCGGTCGTCGTTCATGCGAAAGCGCGGGTACTCGAGGGCGAAGTTGGCCCAGTCGCGCCGCTTGCCGAGCTCGAGCAGCCAGTCGTTGCGCAGGCGGTCCTCGACATAGGTGGCCGGCCAGCGTGCGTAGAAGGCGTTCAGTTCGGGCTGCTGGGCCTCGGCCAGCCGGTTGCCGAGCTCGAAGTAGTCGGCCCACATCGCCAGCGGGTGCTGGGCCGCCATCGCCGCGCTGCGGGCGGCGGCCAGGCGGGTGCGGTCCTTCTTGCGCAGGGCCTCGCGGGCCTCGACGATGGCGCTGTCGCCCGGCGCGGCACAGGCCGCCGGCGGCAGCGCGGCGCCCAGGGCCAGCAGCGTCAGCCCCAGCGTGCGCCGCCACGGTTGTGCGCGGGAGCGCTCATATACTGGTCTGGCCTGTAGCGATTGATTCAACAAACTCGTTCCATTCTGGTCTTGACCGATACCGCCAACCACCGCGCCGAACTGCGCAGCCGACTGCGGACGCAGCGCCAGCAGTTTGCGCTTTCCGAGCCGTTCGAGACGGCCGCACAGGCCCTGGGCCGTCATCTGGTCGCCGTGGTGACCCAGCTCGAGCCGCAATGTCTGGGCCTGTACGCATCCATACGATCTGAATTTAACGCAGTGGTTGCACTCGGCGCCGACCCAACTTGCGACAAGTTGCCCTGGGCGCTGCCGTACTGCCTGCGCACGCCGCGCGAGATGCACTACCGCTTGTGGGACCGCAAGTCGCCGATGGTGCCCGACGAATGCAACATCGCTTCCGCCTCGGGCCCCATGGTGGTGCCCGACGTGGTGCTGGTGCCCTGTGTCGGCCATGCGGCCGGCAACTACCGCCTCGGCTACGGCGGTGGTTATTTCGACCGCTTCCTGGCGGCGCACCCGCATGTCACGACGATCGGCGTGTCCTGGTCCTTCGCCGCGCTGGGCGAGGCCGACTTCACGCCGCAGCCGCACGACATCCCGCTCACGGTGATCGTCACCGAGCAGGGCGTCAGCTAGCCGCGGCCTCGCCGGTGGCGGCGCGGGTGATCTCGGCCTGCGCCTGCACCCACTCGCAGAACTGGCGCACCTCCGGGCGCGCGCGGCTGGCCGGCGGCGCGATCAGCCAGTAGGCGTAGGGGCTGGTAGTGCGCCCGGCCATGCCGAAGGGCTCGACCAGCTCGCCGCGCGCCAGCGCCTCGTAGACCAGCGCCACCCGCGCCAGCGCCACGCCCTGGCCGGCCAGCGCCGCCTGCACCTGCTGGTAGGTGAAGTTCAGGTAGAGCCAGCGCCGCGGCTGCAGCGCCGGCTCGCCGTGCTGGGCCAGCCAGTGCCGCCAGCTCAGGTACTCGGTGCTGGCCTTGTTGTCGTCTTCCTCGGCCAGGGTGTGCTGGGCCAGGTCGGCCGGCCGCGCCAGTGGCGGCGCCTGGCCGTCGCGGATCTGCGCCATCAGCTGGCGGCTTACCGCCGGTGTCAGCGTCTCGCCGAACAGGCGCACCGCGCCGGCCGGCGCCTGCGCCGGGCTGCAGTAGCGCAGCGCGAGATCGAGCTCGGGGTCGTCGAGGTCGGCCAGCGAGTCGTGCGCAGAGACGCGGATGTCGATGTCCGGGTGGGCGCGCTGGAAGGCCTCGATGCGCGGCAGCAGCCACAGCGAGGCGAACGAGGCGAAGGTGGTGACGCTGACTCGCTGCCGGCTGTGCTTCTCGCGGATCTGCCGCACGCCGGCGTCCAGCCGCGCCAGCCAGGGCTCCACGGTGCGCAGCAGGATCTGCGCGTCCTGCGTCATCTCGACATGGCGCGTGCCGCGCACGAACAGCGGGGTGCCAAGCTCGTCTTCCAGGCTCTTGATCTGCCGGCTGATGGCCGACTGGGTGACGAACAGTTCCTCGGCCGCGTCGCTGAAGCTCAGGCGCCGCGCGACCGCCTCGAAGGCGCGCAGATTGGTCAGTGAGAGCGGGCGGCGGCGTCCGGTATTCATTTCAAATCCGCATCAATGAGCTCCACCGAAGTCATTGGAGTTTCCTCGGCTCAAGGACGAAGATCCTACCGTGACTTCCAGGAGATTGATGATGAATTCGCAAGCCCATGCCATCTTGTCCCTGGCCCCGGGCCAGGCCCGCCGACTTGGCCTCGGTGGTGGCGAACTGACCGTGCTGCGCGGCCGCGTGTGGCTCACCGGCGAGTGCGGTGACGCGGACCAGATCCTCTCGCCCGGGCAGTCGCTGCGCGTCAGCGATGCGCAGGCGGTGGTCATCGAGGCCTGGGACCGCGGCGCCGGCGCCTCGGTGCGCTGGCAGGCGCGCCAGCCGCTTCTTCAACGTCTGCCCTTGCGCGGCTTCGCCGGGGCCTTCTTCGCCGCCCTGGCGCGCAGCGCCGCCTCGAGCGCCAGCCGCGCCCAGGGCTGCATCAAGGCCGGCGACTCCATCGCGTCCTCGGGCGCGCTGAAGTAGCCCAGCGTCACGCGCTTGCCCTGGCCGTCGTAGACGAAGGGCTCGCAGCCGGCCGCCTCGAAGCGCGGCCGCGTCTGCGCATCGGCCTTCAGGTACAGGCGCTCGAAGGCGATGAGGGCGAGGAACAGCTCGTCGACGTAGAAGCCGTGCCCGCCGAACATGCGCCGCGATCGCACGCTGCCCAGCGGCGTGAGCAGTTCCATGCAGTGGGTGACGAACTCGCGGTCGGCGGCCATGCGGCAGTCTTGCACAATCGCGTTTTGGCCCGCCACCCGGACGCACCGATGCTGCCCACCGAACGAGATGCCCTGCGCAAGCGACTGGTCGCCGCCCGTCAGGCGCTGCCCGACCGCCTGGAGCGCGCGGTGGCGCTGCAAAGCGTGCTGCGCGTGTGGCTGATCGGCCGCCCGGAGAAGACGATCGGCGCCTACTGGCCGATCAAGGGCGAATTCGACTGCCTGCCCGCCCTGTACCGCTGGACCGAGGGGGCGCCGGAAGGCGTGACACGCCGCATCGGCCTGCCGGTGGCGCACCGCGAGACCGGCTCGCTGCGCTTCCATGTCTGGTACCCGGGCTGCCCGACCGAGCTCGATGCCTACGACATCCCCAAGCCGAAGGACACCGAGGAGTTCGTCCCCGAACTGCTGGTGGTGCCTTGCCTGGGCTTCGGCCCCGGCGGTGTGCGCATGGGCTACGGCGGCGGCTTCTTCGACCGCACGCTCAAGTCGATCCAGCCGCGGCCGGTCACGGTGGGGGTGAGCTACAGCCACGGCTTCCTGCCGCTGCTGTTCCCCACCGATCAGGATTTCGTGCTGGACGCCATGCTCACCGAGGACGGCGTCAGCTGGCAGAAACCGCTCGTCTGAGCGGTTCTGCCGAAGCAGCTTCCCAGCTGCTCAGAAGCGGAAGCCGACGCCCACGCCGACGAGCAGCGGGTCGACCTTCAGGTCACCGTCGTCGACACCGCCCACGCTGACGGTCGTCTTGATCTGCACCTTCTTGACGTCGAGGTTCAGGTAGACGTTCTTCTGGATCTCGTAGTCGAAGCCCGCACCGACCGCCAGGCCGTAGCTGTTGCGCTTGCTGTCCACG
>CAZVLY010000290.1:0-5888 GCA_964628175.1 uncultured Piscinibacter sp.
CCACGCCGTGCAGGCCGCCCGAGACCTTGTAGCTGTTCTGGTTGAACTTGCCGCCCGCATGCAGCTCGGTCAGCGCGATCTCGGCGGCACTGCGCTTGGGCTCGTGCTTGTCGTCCATCTTGACGCCGGTGGGAATGCCGCGGCCGTTGTCGGTCACCGAGATGGAGTTGTCGGTGTGGATGGTGACGACGATGTCGTCGCAGTAACCGGCCAGCGCCTCGTCGATCGAGTTGTCGACGACCTCGAACACCAGGTGGTGCAATCCGGTGCCGTCGGAGGTGTCGCCGATGTACATGCCCGGGCGCTTGCGCACCGCCTCCAGACCTTCGAGGATCTGGATGCTGCCTTCGCCGTACGTATCGACGGGCTTCGGATCGTGCTCGGGGGTGCTCGGGGTGTCGCTCATGGGGAGGATTCGCTCTGTGTCGGAGGCCGCCTGCGGCGCAATGCGGGCCCCTTTGAAACGCTGAAGCGGGCCGCAGCCCGCTCGGTGTTGCCGATGCCTGTGTCGTTCAGATCCGCATCGGCATGACGACGTACTTGAAGCCGGCCTGCTCGGGCACGGTGATCAGCGCGCTCGAGTTGGTGTCCTGCAACTCGAGCTTGATCATTTCCTGGCTCATGTTCATGAGCGCGTCGATCAGGTAGGTCACGTTGAAGCCGATCTCGATGGTGTCGCCGCCGTAGTCGATCTCGAGTTCTTCCTTGGCCTCTTCCTGCTCGGCATTGCTCGAGGCGATGCGCAGCAGGCCCGGCTCGATGTTCACGCGCACGCCCTTGAACTTCTCGCTGGTCAGGATCGCGGCGCGCTGCAGGCTGGCCAGCAGCGGCGCACGGCCCAGCGTGACGGCGTTCTTGTGGTTCTTCGGGATCACGCGGTTGTAGTCGGGGAACTTGCCCTCGACCAGCTTGGTGACGAACTCCATGCCGCTGAACACGAACTTGGCCTGGTTGCCGGCGAAGCGCATCTCGATCGCGCCCTCGTCGCCTTCCTTCTCGTCCTTGAGCAGGCGCTGCAGCTCGAGCACGGTCTTGCGCGGCAGGATGACCTCCTGCTTCGGGATCTCGACGTCGAGCGTGGCCTGGGCCAGTGCGAGGCGGTGGCCGTCGGTGGCCACCAGCGTGAGGTTCTTGCCTTCGGCGACGAACAGGATGCCGTTGAGGTAGTAGCGGATGTCGTGCACCGCCATCGCGAAGTGCACCTGGTTGATCAGCGCCTTCAGCGTCTTCTGCGGCACGCTGAACATCGGGCCGAAGTCGGCCGCTTCCTGCACCAGCGGGAAGTCGTCGCTTGGCAGCGTCTGCAGCGTGAAGCGGCTCTTGCCGCCCTGCAGCGTGAGCTTGCTCTGGTTCGCCGTCAGCGTGACGGTCTGGTCGGCCGGCATCGAACGCAGGATGTCGATGAGCTTGCGCGCGCCGACCGTGGTGGAGAAGTTGCCCGCGTCACCATCGAGCTCGGCCGTGGTGCGCACCTGGATCTCCAGGTCGCTGGTCGTCAGCTCGATCTGGCTGCCACTCTTGCGAATGAGCACGTTGGCCAGGATCGGCAGCGTGTGCCGCCGCTCGACGATGCCGGCCACGGCCTGCAGGGCTGCCAGAACTTTTTCCTGCGTTGTCTTCAAGACAATCATTTGAACCTCTTCATATAGTCGTCTTAGTAGAGGACCGGGCTTTCTGTGGAGAACCGCATTTTCCTCTTTTCCAGCAAGCTCTTACGCGCCGCAAACCCTGTGTGCCGGGAACCCGGTGCGAGGCCGAAGACCGACAACAACTTCGGCGAACGGCCCGTGCCTGTGGACAGCTGGGCAGTTGTTCCGGATCCGTCCACAGGCTTGTGCCTTGACACCCTCAGCCTTTGAGCGTCTGTTCCAGCACGTGCAGTTGCTGGTTCAGTTCGCTGTTCTTCTGCCGCTCGCCGGAGATCTTGCGCACCGCGTGCAGTACCGTCGTGTGGTCGCGCCCGCCGAACAGCTCGCCGATCTCGGGCAGGCTCTTCTGCGTCATCTCCTTGGCCAGGTACATCGCGATCTGGCGCGGCCGCGCGATGCTGGCCGGGCGCTTCTTGCTGTACATGTCGGCGACCTTGATCTTGTAGAAGTCGGCCACCGTCTTCTGGATGTTCTCGACGCCGACCTGCCGGTTCTGGATCGACAGCAGGTCCTTCAGCGCCTCGCGCGCCAGGCCGATGTTGATTTCCTTGTGGCTGAAGCGCGAGTAGGCGAGGATCTTGCGCAACGCCCCTTCGAGTTCACGCACGTTGGCACGCACGTTCTTGGCCACGAAGAAGGCCACGTCCTCGGGCATCGGCGAGCCTTCCTGCTCGGCCTTGCGCATCAGGATGGCCACGCGCATCTCCAGCTCGGGCGGCTCGATGGCCACCGTCAGTCCGGCGTCGAAGCGGGAGGTGAGCCGCTCGTCGATGTCCACCAGCCCCTTGGGGTAGGTGTCGCTGGTCATGATGATGTGCGCCTTCTTGGCCAGCAGCGCCTCGAAGGCGTTGAAGAACTCCTCCTGCGTGCGGTCCTTGCCGGCGAAGAACTGCACGTCGTCGATCAGCAGCAGGTCGAGCTGGTGGTACTTGGCCTTGAGTTCGTCGAAGGTCTTGCGCTGGTAGTTGCGCACGACGTCGGTGATGAACTGCTCGGCGTGCAGGTAGAGGATGCGCGCGTCCGGGCGGTCGGCCAGCAGCGCATTGCCGACCGCATGGATCAGGTGCGTCTTGCCCAGGCCGACCCCGCCGTAGATGAACAGCGGGTTGTACATCTGCCCTGGCGCACCCGCCACGTGCAGCGCCGCCGTGCGGGCCATCTGATTGGCACGGCCGGGCACCAGGGTGTCGAAGGTCAGCTGCGGGTTCAGCCGGCCGCGGGCGGCGGTCGCGGCGGCCGCCGACGGCGACCTGGCGGCTGGCGCCTGGTCAGCGCCGGTCCGGCTGCCGTTGAGCGCCTGCGAAACCGGCTGCATCGACGTGGCCGGCGGACGCGCTTGCGTGAGTGCGGCCGCCTCGCGCGGCGCCAGCGTGATGTCCAGGCGCACCGGCTTGCCGGCCAGTTCGCTCAGGACCGCCTCGATGCGGCCGGCGTACTGGTTGCGAATCCAGTCCAGCTTGAATCGATTGGGCACGCGCACCGTGACCACCGAGCCGCCGCCTGCGTCATCGGTGACGTCGGCGGCCGGCAACGGCCGGATCCAGGTGTTGAATTGCTGCTCTGGCAATTCCGCTGCGAGCTTCTCGCAACCGCGTTGCCACAGGTCTGCCGCCATGTTGTGGAAAAGTTCTTCTCGGAGCGGCCGGATTCTACCCCCCGAAGCTGTTCGTGCCAGTGGTTATCCACAGATGAACTAGGTGTCGACCGCAGGCCCGGCCGAGGCGGCCATAAGGCCAAGTCGTTGACCGGGAAGGACATTTTTGCTGTAATAGCCGGTTTCCCGAAGCGGGCTGCCGCGTCGGGTTCAGAGCCTGTTCGCGCCGTACTCACGTGTTGGCGTGCTGCGGGCGAACCGATTCCCGCTCTGCTTCGCTGGACCGATCATGAAACGCACCTACCAAGCCTCGAAAGTCCGCCGTGCCCGCACGCACGGTTTCCTCGTCCGCATGAAGACCCGCGGCGGCCGCGCGGTCATCAACGCTCGCCGCGCCAAGGGCCGCAAGCGCCTGGCCGTCTGAGGCCCGCCGGCCCGGCGGCCCAGGCTCTGCCCGCATCCGCCTCGCCGTGATCGGCCGAATCGTGCGCTCCGTCGATTTCGAACGCGTCTTGCGGTGCCCGCCGCGAGCACGGTCGGCCCACTTCGCCCTGCACCACCTGGCTGGTGTGCCCACGCCGCCCGCCAAGCCCCTGCGCAAGCGCGAAAATGAACAGTTGTCAACAGGCGAAGCCCCGACAGACGTGCTGCCTGTGGATGACTCTGTCGCGCAGGCCCCCTCGGCCCTTGCGCGCGTGTGGCTCGGCATGGTGATTCCGAAGCGCCATGCGCGCCGATCGGTGACCCGCTCCCTGCTGAAACGTCAGATCCGCGCCGCCATCGGCCGCAGCGAGCCCTCGCTTGTCGGCGGGCTCTGGGTGGTGCGCCTGCGCTCGCCCTTCGACCGGAAGACGTTTCCGGCGGCCGCGTCCAACGCCCTGGGCGATCAGGCGGGCGAGGAACTCGCCCAGCTGTTCCAGCGAGCGGTCTGAGCTCACCGTCATGGCGCACGACCCCTTCTGCTGGAGCGCACTGCCGCAACGTGGCCTGATCCTTTTGGTTCGCGGCTACCGCCTGCTGCTCAGCCCGTGGCTCGGCAGCAGTTGCCGATTCGAGCCGACCTGCTCGGTCTATGCCCTCGAGGCGCTGCAGCGTCACGGGGCGGCAGCCGGCAGCTACCTGGCCGGCGCCCGCGTGCTGCGTTGCCATCCGTGGTGCGACGGCGGCTTCGATGCCGTACCGCACCGCCCGCCCGCCTTGTTTCGCCGCTTCGTGACCGAAACGGCCCCGTCCACCCCTTCGTCCGACAAGACCCCATGACCGACCTGCGTCGCACCCTGCTGTGGGTGGTGTTCTCTATGTCCCTCGTCCTGATCTGGGATGCCTGGAACAAGCACAACGGCAACCCCTCGATGTTCGGTCCGGCGCCGACGGCCAAGCCGGCCGCGGCCGGCGCGTCGACGGCACCCGGCGCCGTACCGGTGCCTTCTGCCGCCACGCCGACGGCCGCGGCCGCTGCGCCCGGGGTCACCCCGGCGTCCGTGCCTGCGCCCGCGGCCTCAGCGGCGCAAGCCCAGCGCGTCACCGTCACCACCGACCTGGTCAAGGCGACGATCGACACCCAGGGCGCCTCGCTGGTTCGGCTCGAACTGCTCAAGCAGCGCGACCAGAACGATCGCAGCAAGAACGTGGTGCTGTTCGACCAGTCGGCCAAGCGCCTGTACACGGCGCAGACGGGCCTGATCCCGCCGGCCGGTGGCGCGGGCCTGCCCAACCACCACACCGTGATGACGCTGGTGCCGGGTGACCTGGAACTGCGCGACGGCAGCAACGAGGTTCAGGTGCGCTTCGAGTCACCCGACGTGGGCGGCGTCAAGCTCGCGAAGATCTACACCTTCAAACGCGGCGACCACGTGATCGGCGTGCGGCACGAGGTGATCAACAGCTCGGGCGCGCCGATCAGCCCGCGCCTGTACCTGCAACTCGTGCGCGACGGCAACCCGCCGGAAGGCGAGTCGAGCTTCTACTTCACCTTCACGGGGCCGGCGGTCTACACGGACGTCACCAAGTTCCAGAAGATCGACTTCAAGACGATCGAGAAGCACAAGGCCGGCGACAAGCCCGACCACGCCACCAGCGGCAACGACGGCTGGGTGGCGATGGTGCAGCACTACTTCGCCTCGGCCTGGCTGGTCGACAACGGCAGCGGCGCCAAGCTGCCGCGCGAGTTCTACACCGGCAAGATCGACACCAACACCTACTCCGTGGGAATGTTCCTGCCCGTCGGCGAAGTGGCCGCCGGCGCGACCAAGGCGTTCGACGCGCAACTGTTCGTCGGCCCGCAGGAAGAGAACAAGCTCGCCGCGCTGGCCCCCGGGCTCGAGCTGGTGAAGGATTACGGCTGGTTCACCATCCTGGCCAAGCCGCTGTTCTGGCTGCTGACGCAGCTGCACGCACTGATCGGCAACTGGGGCTGGTCGATCGTCGCCCTGGTGGTGCTGCTGAAGATCGCCTTCTACTGGCTCAATGCCAGCGCCTACCGCTCGATGGCCAAGATGAAGGCCATCAACCCGAAGGTCATGGAGCTGCGCGAGCGGCGGAAGGACAAGCCGCAGCAGATGCAGCAGGAGATGATGCGCATCTACCGCGAAGAAAAGGTCAACCCGCTGGGCGGCTGCCTGCCGATCGTGGCGCAGATGCCCTTC
>CAZVLY010000291.1:0-5864 GCA_964628175.1 uncultured Piscinibacter sp.
AGCCCCTCGGCCTGCTTGATCGCCGCGGCCATCTGGTCCACCACGGGCACGGGGATGCGGTGCTTCACCCGCTCGGCCAACCCGGCCAGGGGCGCGCCGGCCAGGATCACCACGTCCGCCGCGTCCTCGTCGACGGCGCGCTGCGCCAGTTCCACCAGCAGGTCTTCCTTCTCCTCCTGCACGTCGGAGACGGACTGGAACGCGCCGCCCAGCATGCGGATGCCGGCCAGGCGGCCGAGCAGGCCGTGCGACTCCACGCACTCCTGGTACCAGGGACCGAGTGCGCGCGCAAAGGTCACGATCGCGAAGCGGCGGCCGAGCATGCAGGCGGTCAGCATGGAGGCCTCGGCCATGCCGATCACCGGGATGTCGAACAGCTCGCGTGCACCGCCCAGCCCGGGGTCGCCGAAGGCCGCGATGATCGCGGCATCGAATCGATGGTGGTGCTCGGCGAGCATCTCGAGGGCCACCGCGCCGCCAACCTGCGCTTCCGCGCGCGTGGCGATGTAGGGAAAGCCGCGGGTCGCGGTCAGCGCGGTCAGCTCCGTGCCGGGTGCCGCAGCCGCCAGGGCTGCGGCCATCAGTCGATCGGTGATGCCGGTGCTGGTGTTCGGGTTCAAGACGAGGATGCGCATCTCATTCCTTCTCGGCAAGCAGCGGTTGCAGGGCCTGCTCGATCGCCCCTGCGACTTGCAGCAGCGTCCGGTCGAGGCCGCGGGCGGCGATCAGTTGCAGGCCGACGGGCAGGCCGTCCCGTCCCGTGCCGCAGGGCAGCGAAATGGCCGGCGCCATGGCGTGGTTGATGAAGGGCGTGAACACGGCGTGGCCGCGGGGCTCGACCGCCACGCCACCGATGGTGGCCGGGCCGAGCCGGTCGTGCGGCCAGGCGACGCAGGGGGTGGTCGGGCAGACGAGAAAGTCGAAGCGCGTGAAGAACTGCGCCAGCGTGAGGGCGATCTGTCGCCCGGCTTCACGTGCATGGGCCACCTGCGCGCCGCTCCAGGCCAGGCCGCGCTCGATCTGGCGCGCGATGTCGGGGTCGAAGCGGGAGGCGTCTTCGTGCCAGGCCTTGCCGAACAGATGGGCCAGCCCGACCTGCTGCAGCGGCGACAGCGCGGCCTCGTCGACACCGGCGGGCCAGACGGGGTCGGCCGTCTCGACATCGAAGCCCGCCTGCCGCAAGCGCTCGATGGCTGCGTGCATCGCCGCATCGACGTCGGCGTCCACCGGCACGTCCAGGCCCAGTCGCGGGCTGTAGGCGATGCGCGGTCGCCGCAGCATGCGCTCGTCCATCGGCGCCAGTGCCACCGAATCCGGATCACGTCGATCCTCGCCCGCGATCGCCTCGAACAGCAGCGCGGCATCCCCGACATGGCGCGCAATCGGTGCGATGACCTGCAGGCCGTTGAAGGCGTGTGGAAATCCGATCGAGTCGGGCACCGCGCCCCACGAGGGCTTGAAGCCGACCACGCCGACATGCGCCGGCGGACGCCGGCTCGACCCGCCGCCATCGGTGCCCAGCGCCAACGGCGCCATGCCGTCGGCCACCGCGACGGCGCAGCCGCCGGACGACCCGCCCGGGGTGAGCCTGTCGTCCATCGGATGGCGCGTGACGCCGTAGACACGGTTCGTCGTCAGGCCCTTGCAGGCGAACTCGGAGGTGTTGCCCATGCCGACGATCAGCGCCCCGGCACGCCGCAGCCGCTCGACGGCGATGGCATCGCGCGGCGCGATGAAGTCCTCGAACAGCCGCGAGCCCTGGGTCACGCGCCGGCCTTCGACCCAGATCACGTCCTTCACGACGATGGGCACGCCGGCCAGCGGCGGCCGCTCGCCGGCCTTCAGGCGCTGCTGCAGCTGGCGCAGGTCGGCGTCGAGGCCGTCACTGCGGCCGCCCACGATCGCGTTGAGCTGCGCGTTGCGCTGCGCAATGCGCTGCTCGAAGCCGGCCAGCACCTGCGCCGGATCGAGTTCGCCGCGGTTCACCCCTTCGGCGATGCGCCGTGCGTCGAGCACGCTCATGGCCTTTCGCGCGCGAGCTCGGCGAGGGCGCCGGGCTGGTCGAGCATGTAACGGCCGACGGCACCTTCGTGCACCGACTTCGGCCGCGCCATGTCCGGGCGGCCGCAGGCCTGGAAGCGGCCATCGCCGGCCTGGCCCTTGACCTCGCCGTCGTCCCAGACCACCTGGCCGCGCACCAGCGTCGTCACCGGCCAGCCGGTGATCTGCATGCCTTCGTACGGCGTGTAGTCGACCGCGTGGTGCAGCATCTCGTTGCGGATCGTGACCTGGCGATCCGGATCCCAGATCGCGATGTCGGCATCGGCACCGATGGCGATGGTGCCCTTGCGCGGGTGCAGCCCGTAGAGCTTGGCCGGGTTGGTGGCGGTCAGCGCGACGAACTGGTTGAGCGTGAGTCGGCCGCGCCGAACGCCTTCGGAGAAGAGCAGCGGCAGGCGCGTCTCGAGGCCGGGAATGCCGTTCGGGATATAGCGGAACGGCACCTCCTTGCCGCCGGGCTTCTTGCCCTGCGGGTCGTCGTAGCTGAACGGCGCGTGGTCGGATGACACGATGGTGAACAGGCCGTCCGCCAGGCCGTCCCAGACGACGCGCTGGTTCGCGCGATCGCGCGGCGGCGGACTGCACACGCACTTGGCGCCGTGGTAGCCGTCGACACCCAGGTCCTCCGCGGTGAGGAAGAGGTATTGCGGGCAGGTCTCGGCATACAGACGCATGCCGCGGCCATGGGCCCAGCGGATCTGCTCAATGGCGTCGCGGCCGGACACGTGCACGATCAGGATCGGCACGTCGCTCAGCTCCGACAGCGTGATCGCGCGGTGCGTCGCCTCACGCTCGATGGCCATCGGCCGCGACGAGGCGTGGAAGCCGGGCGCGGTATGCCCCTGCGCTTCCAGCTTGTCGGTCAGCCAGGCGATGCAGTCGGCGTTCTCGGCATGGATCATCGCCAGCGCGCCGTGCTCGCGCGCCACCGACAGCAGGCGCAGGATCTGGCCGTCGTCCAGCTTCATGTCGTCGTAGGTCATGTAGATCTTGAACGACGTGTAGCCCTCGGCGATGAGCGCGGGGAGTTCCTCGCGCAGCACCGCCTCGGTCGGGTCGGTCACGATCAGGTGGAAGGCGTAGTCGACCATCGCCTTGCCGTCGGCGCGGCGGTGGTAGTCGTCCACCGCGGCGCGCAGCGTATCGCCGCGCGTCTGCGCGGCGAACGGAATCACCGTCGTGGTGCCGCCGCAGGCCGCCGAGCGCGTGCCGCTGCGGAAGTCGTCGGCCATCTTCAGCCCGTCGGGCATCGGCTGGTCGAGGTGGCAGTGCGCGTCGACACCGCCCGGCAGCACGAGGCGGCCGCGGGCATCGATCTCGCGCTGGCCGGGCGCGAGGCCCTGGCCGAGTGCGACGATGCGGCCACCGGCGATGCCGACGTCGCACTGCATCACGTCGCTGGCCGTGGCCACGGTGCCGTGGCGGATGACGGTGTCGAAGCGCTGCACGTCGAACCCCCGGGGAAGGTTGTGGCTCATGACCGACGGCCGTTGCCGGCGTCGCGCAGGTTGATGTGCGCCGTCTCGCGCGCCGCCCAGGCGGCCACCGCGATGGCGGCACAGACCACCGCGAGGTAGATCGCGACGGGCGTGGTCGAATCGTACTTGGCCAGCAGGCTCGCCGCGATGATCGGCGCCAGCGCTCCGCCGAAGACGCCGGCGAACTGGAAGCCCAGCGACGAACCGGTGACGCGCACCCGGGTGGCGAACAGCTCGGGCAGGAAGGAGGCCAGCGGCGAGAACATGAACGACACGAAGATCATGCCCACGAACGAGGCGGCGACGATGAGCGCCGGCTGGCGCGTCTGCAGCAGGGCGAAGAAGGCGAAGGCCCACAACGCGCCGCCGATGCCGCCGATCATCAGCACCGGGCGGCGCCCGATGCGGTCCGACAGCCAGCCCGCCACCGGGATGAACATGATCTGCGCCACCGCACCCAGCAGCACGGCGCTCAGCGCGATGTTCTTCGGCAGGCCGAGCTTCGTGGGCACGAAATAGAGCAGGAACAGCGTGAAGACGTAGAAGGCCACGTCGCCACCCAGGCGCGCGCCAAAGGCGATCAGCAGCTGTGGGCGGTAGTCGCGCAGCACTTCCTTGATCGGCGCGGGCGATTCGGCGCCGGAGGCCTCGATCTTCTCGAACATCTGCGACTCGCCGACGTTGGCGCGGATGTACAGGCCCACGCCGATCAGCACCGCGCTGAGCAGGAAGGGCACGCGCCAGCCCCAGTCGAGGAAGGCTTCCTCCGAGATCTGCCAGGTGACCAGCGCGAACACGCCGTTGGCCAGCAGCAGCCCGATGGGTGCGGCCAGTTGCACCAGGCTGCCGAGCAGGCCGCGGCGTTTGCCCTCCGGGTCGAGCTCGTTGACCATGATGGCTGCGCCGCCCCATTCGCCGCCGAGCGCCAGGCCCTGCAGGATGCGCAGCGCCACCAGCAGCAGCGGCGCGAGCACGCCGACGTTGGCGTACGTGGGCAGCAGGCCGATGCAGAAGGTGGCCAGGCCCATCATCAGCAGGGTGAGGAACAGGATCGACTTGCGGCCGATCTTGTCGCCGAAGTGGCCGAACACGGCAGCGCCCAGCGGACGCGCCGCGAACGCGACGCCGTAGCTGGCGAAGGAGAGCAGCGTGGCGACGAGCGGGTCGCTCTGCGGGAAGAACAGCTTCGGGAAGACCAGTGCAGCGGCCGATCCGTAGATGAAGTGGTCGTAGAACTCCAGCGTCGTGCCGGCGAGGCTCGCGGCGGCCACCCGGCGCGTGGATGAGGGTTTGACAACCGTGGGGCCCGCGAGGGGCATGGATGAGACAGCTTGCATGGTCTGCTCCTGGCAGCGGATTGATCGGGGTCGTCCGCCGGGTGGGCCCTGCGCAGAAGACGGCCGAAAGATAGACCTCATCCGATGTTCAATCAAGAACTATTTTGTACGGCGGCTCAGTTTCTTTTGTATGATGGAATTCTCAGGGTTCTCCCCTACGTTTTGGCGGTGTTCGATGCTGCTCCGGGCCATTTACGAGGATGATCGGCAATCTGGCCGCAGAACCGCCATACAATCTGACAACTTCTGCAGTACAGAGCAGACCTGAAAGGTGTTCCATGAGCGCCAAGCCGCGCAGCAACGTCGCCGACATGCCGGAACCGGGCGCAGGGGGTTCAGGCGCCTCCGTCGACGAGATCACCGACAAGATCCTGGCGGCCATCTGGGAGCACCGCCTGCCACCGGGCACCAAGCTGGTCGAGGAGAAGCTGGCCGAGGTGTTCGGCGTGAGCCGCACGAAAGTCCGGCTGGCGCTGGGCAAGCTGTCTCACGACAGCATCCTCACCGTGGAGCCGAACCGAGGCACCTTCGTCTCGAGCCCGACGGTCGAGCAGGCGCGCCAGGTGTTCGACGCGCGGCGCGTGGTCGAGGCCTGCCTCGTCAAGGAACTCGCGGCGACGGCGAAGAAGGAGCAACTGGCCCGACTGCGCAAGTGCACCGCGCAGGAAGCGGAGGCCCGCACCCGCAACGACCGGCGCGCCATCATCCGGCTCTCGGGCGAGTTCCACGTGCTGGTCGCCGAGGCGAGCAACAACGCCTACCTCTCGAAGTACATGCGCGAACTCTGTTCACTCACCTGCCTGGTCATCGCGCTCTACGACGCGCCTGGCGTCCCCTCGTGCCCGCACCACGAGCACGACGAGATCGTCGATGCGCTGGAGTCGCGTGACGGCGAACGGGCGAGTGCACTGATGGTCGAGCATCTGACGCATGTCGAGAGCACCCTGCGCCTCGAGTTGCCGGGCAGCGCGGAGATCGACTTCAAGGC
>CAZVLY010000292.1:0-5826 GCA_964628175.1 uncultured Piscinibacter sp.
TGGCTCGAGAACACGCCGATGTCGTGGCAGCGCATCGCGATGGCGATGTCCGCCGCCCGGCGCTTGAACGGATGGGACCAGATGCGCCTGTATGCCCTGCTTCAGGTGGCCGAGGCGGATGCCTACGTGGCCTCGTTCGACAGCAAGTACCACTACGGCTTCTGGCGCCCGATCACGGCCATCCGCGCGGCCGACACGGACGGCAACCCGGACACCACCGCCGATGCCGCGTGGACCTCGCTGGAACCCGCGCCGCCCATTCCCGACCATGCCTCGGGTCACGCGGCGGCGGCGGGGGCCGGCGCGGTGGTGCTGGAGTCGGTGTTCGGCAGCTCGGCGAGCTTCGTGCACCGCAGCGAGAGCCTGCCCGGCGCATCGCGCAGCTTCGTCAGCTTTGCCCAGGCCGAACAGGAGATCGGCGTGTCTCGTGTGTACCTGGGCTTTCACTTCCGGCGCGCCGTGGCGCAGGGGCTGAAGCAGGGCCGGCAGGTGGGCGCCTGGGCGCTGCAGCATGTGCTCGGGCCGGCCTAGCCGGATGCCCGGCCGAAGCGGGCAGGGGCTGTGCCAGCCCCTTGCGCCAGCTCGAAGGCGGCAGGCCGAACTCCCGCTTGAAGGCGCGGCTGAACGCTGCCTCGGTCTCGTAGCCGCTGCGTTCGGCCAGGCGCGAGATGGCATCGCGGCCCGAGCGCAGCGCGCGGGCGGCCAGCGCCAGGCGCCAGCGCGTCAGGTACCGCATCGGCGACTCGCCCACCAGCATCGCGAATCGCGTGGCCAGCAGGGAGCGCGACAAGGCGACTTCGCGCGCCAGTGCGTCCACCGTCCAGGCCCGTTCGGGCGCTTCGTGCAGCAGGCTCAGGGCACGGCCGATGTGCGCATCGCGCAAGGCTGCGAGCCAGCCCTGGCCATCGGGCGGCAGGGCCGCCACGTGACGGCGCAAGGCCTCCACGAACATCAGCTCGGCCATCTTGGCCAGCGTCGATTCCGCCCCGGGGACCGGCGATCCGGAGATGTTCACGCCGGCGCGCATGAGCTGGCGCCACAAGGTCGTTGCCATCTCGTCGCCGAGCCGGATGCGCAGGACGCGGGGCAGCGCCTCGAACAGCGGGCGGCACAGGCTGCGGTTGCAGGCGAGGTAGCCGCACACGAAGCGGGTCGCGGCACCGCCGCCGCCTTCGCGGACCGGCACGAACGCCGGGTTGGCCGCGCGGGCCGCGGCCGCGTCGATGAGGTGGTCGGCTTCGAGCGGTGCGATCCGCAGGTCGCTGCCCATCAGGTGCCGATCGTCCTGCGCGAACAGGATCAGGTCGCCTGCGGCGAGCTCGATCTCTTCGCCTCCTTCGGCCAGCCGCACGCGGCAGCTGCCCTGGGTGAGGAAGTGGAACAGCAGCACATGCTCGGCGCCGGCGAGCCGTTCCTTCACGCTGCTCATGCCGTACCTTCCGCGCATGCACCAGGGCGCCGTGAACTCTGCGTCGAGGAAGAACGCGCCTTCGAGCCGGACCGATTTGAGTACGTCTGACAAGGTGTCCATGGGGTACCGATCGGTGTTCGTCAGGCCGACGACGTGGCGCAGGGGCCGGGCCCGGCCCGGGCCGTGACGGCGCGGGCGGGAATTTCGTCGACCGTCGCGTAGACCGGAATGCCGAGTTCGCGTGCCCTGGCGACGTCCAGGTCGGCGCCGCGCGATTCACCCGGGATTCGGAGGACCGCGTCGCAGCGCTCCAGCAGGCGCTGCGCGACCGGGTATTGGTAGGCGTTGAAGACAGCGTCGCCGTGATGCACCCCGCCGGCCGCGTGGATGATGGGCAGCGCCATCCACTCCCCGACCAGCGGCAGATGGCCGCGCTCGTAGATCGGCCGGGCCTGGGCCTCCAGGCGCGCCCGGTTGGCGGCGACACGAACCGGATCCCCGTCGGTGCCGGAAAGATAGGGGCCGGCAATCAACACCAGCATGGGCTTGCTCATCCGCGTATCCTCTCGAAGTATTGAATAGTGTTGATAAACGTGCAACTTCGTGCAAGCATAGTGCACCGGAAGCGCACCTGCAAGGAGCCACCAGCGTGATGACCGCCCAGAGGAAGAAGCTCATACTCGATCGACTCGCCGCGAGTGGCCAGATCGTCGCGAAGGAACTGGCCGCGGAGCTGGACACTTCCGAAGACACCATCCGGCGCGATCTGCGGGAGCTGGCCCGCAACGGCCAGTTGCATCGTGTCCATGGCGGAGCGCTGCCGGCTTCGCAGGCCGTGGGCGACCTGCGGGTTCGCGAACAGCTGTCGCCCGACGACAAGGCCGAGCTGGGCAAGGTGGGCGCGTCGATGATCCAGCCGGGACAGGTCGTCATCCTCGATGGCGGCACCACGGCCGTGCAGATCGCGCGCCATCTCCCGCAGGGCTTGCACGCAACCATCGTGACCCACAGCCCGAACGTCGCCGTCGAAGCGGCCGCCTGCGCCAGCGTCGAGATCGTGGTTCTGGGCGGGCGGCTGTTCCGGCACTCGATGGTCAACGTCGGGGCCTCGGTGATCGACGCGGCGTCGCAACTGCGCGCCGACCTCTACTTCATGGGTGCCACCGGCGTGCATCCGCAGGAGGGCCTGACGACCGGCGACAGGGAAGAGGCGTCCGTGAAACGAGCGCTGCATCGCCGCGCGGCCGAGACCGTGGTGCTCGCGTCGACCGAGAAGCTGATGGCCGCCTCGCCCTATGTGATCGTCCCTCTCGAGGCGGTCCACCTGATCGTGGTGCCCGATTCGACCCCGGCCAGGATCTCGCGCGCGCTTCGCACGGGCGGCGTGAAGGTGCTGCGCAGCGCAGATGCGCGCCGCAGGGCGTCCAGGAGTCCATCGTGATTGGACCCGCGCGATGGATCGCTCGAGTGTCTCGAGGGCAGGCATCGCAGCAGCTTCCTCTGGGTGGGGTCCGTGGCACTCAGGCACGCAAGGTCTTCTCGCCGAGCGCGAACGAGGCCCGCTGGATGAGGCCGTCGACCACCTCGTAGATGCACAGCATCTCCAGCGTGCCCAGACCCTCCGGGAAGTTCCGGGTGATCAGTTCGACGTCGGCGACGATGTTGCCGACCACGACGCGCGACACCAGCCTGGCATGGAGATCAGGCTCCTCGAAGCGTGCGAGGAAGCGCTCGCGCAGTTGCCGATGGCCCCTGGCCAGCAGGTCGCCGTGCAGAGTGAACTGCTCGGCGTCCGGCGCGTAGGTTCGAAGCAGGGCGTCGACGTCCTTCGCGTTGTAGGCCTCCAGCTGAGCCTGAACGACGGAGAGCTGTGAGAGGGTCGTCATGGATGGCGTTGCGCAGAAATCACGAAGTGCCGAGTGCCTTGGCGGCGCCGGGTGACGGATTCGCCGCCGGCATGCGGCGCCGCCAGTACACCACCCCGAGCAGCACGCCGCAAGCGAGGAAGTTGCCCAGGAACACGCCGGCCAGCCTGGAGTCGTGTGCGACGTCGAGGCTGTACAGCGAACCCGTGAGGTGGGACAGCGCGAAGTAGCCCCAGGTGAGCGTGGAGACTCCCCGTGCGCCGTCGTGCGACCTCATGACGGACCAGATCTGCGGCAGGTAGGCCAGCGTTCGCGCCGCATTCACCGTGACGAAGAGCCAGACGATGGCTTGATGCAATGTCTCCATGCCTCAGGCCCTCGCGCTCCTCGTCGACCGCGTCGCGAGCATCCTGTTGTCGTGGAGTCGCCCGGGGCCGAACCGGGCCGCCGCGGCCGCGAGCGACGGGATCTGGCTGCGGTCCAGCCCGAGGTCGTGCAGCGCGCGGCCGTCGAGCGAGTGCAGTTCGGCCAGCGTGTCCCGTTCGATCCGGCGTCGCGCCCAGCCGGCGCGCAGGCTCTGCCAGACGTCCTGCAGGTGGCGCACGAACCGACGCTTCGGACCGAACTGCGCGGGGCTCAAGGCTTCACCTCCTGCAGCGGTCCCTGCAGGTCCCCGAAGCTGCGCGTGCTGAGCGCCTGGACGCCGGCCTGGTGCTCGCCGTTGAACGGCGTGACATCGCCGGCGCAGCCAGCCCGGACGGCATCGGCCGGCGAGTTGAACCACAGCCCGAGGTGGTACTGGTGCACCGGGGCCGTGGCCGGATTCAACGGTGCGTCGGGGAAGGCGTTGTGGTGAAGCACCGGCGCCGGGCCGCTGCCAGGCGCGACCGTGAAGGTCTCGCTGCTGAAGCGTCCCATGAAGCGCTGATGGCCCTGGCCGTGGCGATTCGTTTCGATGTCGCCCTGGTACGCGCCGAGACCGAACGGTGCGTTGGGCAGCTGAACGACGAACAGATTCAGGGTCGTCTGCGGCGGCAGGCCACGCACCGAGACGTCCATCACCTCGACCCCGCCGACGGAGTGGATCGTCACGTCTGCGCCGGCGTTGGCCAGGCAGGCGGCGCGTTCCGCACCGGCGGATCGCACCATCTTGAAAGCGGTGCGCCTGCCGACGATGCCCACCGGCACGTCGCCGTTGTCCGGCGCGAAGTCGGCGACCGTCGTGTTGGCCAGCGACACCTGCGAACGCGGCCAGAGGTTGAAGCTGTAGTCCTTCAGGCTCGCGCCCTGCGAGGGCAGGAGCGCCAACGGCACCGTCGCCGAGATCTCGTTGCCGGCGATGCGCACGGCCACGTCGGGCAGCGGCACGACACCGGGGTGGAGCGCGTCGAAGAACACGGCCTGCCCGTTGGCCAGCAGCCCGATGGCGGCGTCCCAGCGCACGCCGCTGCCGATCCTGGGCTCGCCGCCGAGCGGCCCCTGGAAGACCAGGTCGCGCCCGACGTCGCCGCGGCCGCGGTCGATGCCGAAGACGTAGAACTTGCCCGAGGCCTTGTCGATCGGGCCGGCGACGATGCCTGTCAAGGAGACCGTGCCCGCCTTCGGATCGATCACGACGTCCGCGAAGCGCACATCCAGATCGGCGTCCCTGGGGCCGGCGTAGCTGGGCAGGAAGTCGCCCTGGGCATCGATGAACGGCGCCGCGTGGGCCGCCGCCGCGCAAAGGGCGGCCAGGACCGCGAGCGATAGCCGCTTCACGCGGTGCCCTGGGGAAAGAGACAGATTCATCGGTCGTTCCTGTTCAAGTGGCGTTGTCATGGGTTTGCGATCAATCGCTGAAGAAGACGTAGTCGGCGCTGTAGGGCACGCGGACCGGGCCGCCGGAGGCACCCGGAGTGCAGGGCGTCGCCGGCGCGGCGCCGCCCACGGTGCGGATTCGCTGCACCTGCGTGACGCCGCTGAAGCGTCCGCGTGCGCCCACCGAGCTGGCGCTCAACAGCAGCCAGGCGATGGCACCGCGCTGCGGAGCCTCGGCGCGCGCCTTCACGCGGCCGACGATGCGACTGCCGTCGTCGGCCTCCCAATGCGGGCCCGCGAAATGGTGGCCGACGCGCTGGCCCTGGCTGTCGAACAGCTCTGCTTCCGGCGCCACCAGCGTCCATAACGCTGGCGAGTTCGGATCCGCAGCCGCACGGCATTCGTAGATCTGCACACCGCGCGCGGCGAGCCGTTGCGAAGACGCTGCCGGCGCAGGCGAGAGTTCGGCAGGCAGGCTCAGATCGGACGCCGCGGTTCCGGCGCAAGCCGCCAGCGTCACCAGCAACACGCTGGCGCAGAGGTCGGAATACCTCATCGCCCCGCCCCTTGCGCGAACGCCCTGGCGATGTTGTCGAGCCCGGTCGCTGCGCATCGCGCTCGACGGGGCGGCGTGAGAGAGATCTTGGTCTTCGCTGATCATGTGACGTGCTGTCGGATGGGGGTCGATGGGGCCGGGGGCCAACGCAAGCTGGTGCGGTGGCCTCGCCACGGCACGGCGGAGTCCGCACGGCA
>CAZVLY010000293.1:0-5801 GCA_964628175.1 uncultured Piscinibacter sp.
CATGACCGCGAAACGCCTCCTGTTCGGCGACGACGCGCGCGAGCGCATGCGCCGTGGCATCGACACCCTGGCCGAGGCCGTCAAGGTGACGCTGGGCCCGCGCGGGCGCACCGTCATCCTCGACCGCGACTACGGCCCGCCGCAGATCGTCAACTCCGGCGTGCTGGTGGCCAAGTCCGTCGAGCTGGAGGACCGCTTCGAGAACATGGGCGCACAGATGCTGCGCGAGGTGGCCTCGCGCACCAGCGAGAAGGCCGGCGATGGCACCACCACCGCCACCGTGCTGGCGCACGCGATGATCGACGAAGGCATGCGCTACCTGGCCGGCGGTCTGAACCCGATGGACCTCAAGCGCGGCATGGAGCAGGCCGTGGAGGCGGTCGTCGGCGAACTCAAGCAGCTCGCGCGACCCTGCGCCAGCTCGCAGGAGATCGCCCACGTGGCGGCCATCTCGGCGAACAACGACCGCTCGATCGGCGAGCTGCTCGCCCGCGCCATCGACAAGGTCGGCCGCGAAGGCGCCATCTCGATCGAGGACGGCTCGGGCCTGGCCAGCGAGCTGGAGGTGGTCGAGGGCCTGCAGTTCGACCGCGGCTTCCTGTCGCCCTACTTCATGAACAACCCCGAGCGGCAGACCGCCGTGCTCGAGGACGCGGCGATCCTGCTCTACGACAAGCGCCTGTCCTCGCTGCAGGACCTGCTGCCGCTGCTCGAAGAAGTCGTCAAGGCCGGCCGGCCGCTGCTGGTGATCGCCGAGGAGGTGGAGAGCGACGCGCTGGCCACGCTGGTCATCAACACGATGCGCGGCACGATCAAGACCTGCGCGGTGAAGGCGCCGGGCTTCGGCGACCGCCGCAAGGCCATGCTGCAGGACATCGCCGTGCTCACCGGCGGCACGGTGGTCAGCGACGAGCTCGGCCTCACGCTGGCCAAGGCGCGGCTGGCGAACCTCGGCCGCGCCCGCCGCATCGAGGTGGGCAAGGAAGACACCACGGTCATCGGCGGCGCCGGCGACCCGGCGGCGATCCGCGAGCGCATCGCCAGCATCCGCCAGGAACGCGACGCCGCCACCAGCGACTACGACCGCGAGAAGCTCGACGAGCGCATCGCCAAGCTCTCGGGCGGCGTGGCGCTGATCAAGGTCGGCGCGGCCACCGAGTCGGAACTGAAGGAACGCAAGATCCGCGTCGAGGACGCGCTGCACGCCACCCGCGCCGCGGTGGAGGAGGGCATCGTGCCCGGCGGCGGCGTGGCGCTGCTGCGCGCGCGCCGCGTGCTCGCCGCGCTGAAGGGGCCGAACCTCGACCACGATTCGGGCCTGCGCATCGTGGCGCGTGCGATGGAGGAGCCGCTGCGCCGCATCGTGCAGAACGCCGGCGACGAACCCTCGGTGGTGCTGCACCGCGTCGACGCCGCCAGCGACCGCGCGCAGGGCTACAACGCCGCCACGCGCGAGTACGGCGACCTGCTGCAGATGGGCGTGATCGACCCGGCCAAGGTGACGCGGCTGGCGCTGCAGAACGCCGCCTCGATCGCCGCGCTGATCCTCACCACCGACTGCATGATCGCCAACGCGCCGGCCCCGAAGGCGCCGGCCCTGCCCGACGCCGGCGGGCCGGCCTTCTGAGGCGGCCTCGGGGACGACCATGGAACGCATCCGGGTGGTGTACTTCTCGCGCGACGGCCACACCCGCCGCCTCGCCCGCGAGATCGCCGACGCCTGCGGCGCCGAGCTCGACGAGATCACCGAGCCCGGCGACCGGCGCGGCCCCTGGGGCTACCTGCGCAGCGCCCTCGAAGCCGTGCTCGGCCTGTGCCCGGACCTGAAAACCGCGGGCCACGCGCCGGGGCCCGGGGAACTGCTGGTGATCGGCACGCCGGTCTGGTTCTGGAACATGGCCAGCCCGCTGCGCAGCTACCTCGAGGCGCACCGCGGCAGCCTGGGCCGTGTGGCCTTCTTCTGCACCTGCGAAGGCTCCGGCCAGGGCAAGGTGCTGCACGACCTGCGGCGGCTGTGCCATCGGTCGCCGGTGGCCACGCTGGCGCTCACCGGGCGCGAGCGCGAGCAGGGGGCGCACGCCGCGGCACTGGCCGAGTTCGTTCACGTGCTGCGGCGCGGCCAGCCGATGGCACGCGTCGGGCACGTCGCGCCGCACGGCTGAAGCCGAAGCAGCCCCTGACATCGATCAAGCCGCGTCGCGGCGGCGTGCCTAGCATGGCCCGATGCCCGCACGTGATCTGACCCCTGCCGAACTGGCCCGCCGCTGCGACGCGGCCTCGCTGGAGATCGACCTGCCCCTGCCCCCGGCGCCGGGGGCGATCGTCGGCCAGCCGCGCGCCGCGGCGGCGGTCGAGTTCGCGATCTCGACGCCGCACCCCGGCCACCACCTGTTCGTCGCCGGGCCGCCGGGCAGCGGGCGACGCGCGCTGGTGCGGCATGCCGTGCAGGCGCAGGTGCACACGCAGGGCGTGCAGCGCTCGGACTGGGTCTACGTGCACCAGTTCTCGCTGCCGCACAAGCCGATCGCGCTGGAGCTGCCGGCCGGGCGCGGTGCCGCGCTGCGCCAGGACATGCAGTCGCTGGTGCGCGACCTGCGCACGATGATCCGCACCATGTTCGAGTCGGAGGAGTACGCCACCGAGGTCGAGCGCATCGACGCGGAGTTCAAGGAGCACGCCGAGCAGGCCTTCATCGAGGTCGGCAAGGAGGCGCACCGCCGCGGCCTGGCGATGGTGCGCACGCCGGTGGGCTTCTCCGTGGCGCCGCAGAAGGACGGCGAGGTGATGCCGCCGCAGGTCTTCGAGAGCCTGCCCGAGGCCGAGCGCACGGCGCTGCAGAAGGCCATGGCCGAGGTGCAGGAGCAGCTGGTGCGCGCGCTGCGCGCCTCGATGCGGCTGCGCAAGGACCACGCCGACCGCGTGCGCGAGCTGAACCGCTCGATGACCCGCGTGGCCGCCGAACACGCGATGGAGGACATCCGCGAACACTATGCCGACCTGCCGCGAGTGACCGCCTGGCTCGACACCGTGTGCGCCGACGTGGTCGACCATGCCGAGGACTTCCGCGCCACCGACGAAGACGGCAGCAGCGCCTCCGGCGAGGACCACGCCGACCTGTCGCGCTACGAGGTCAACCTGCTGCTCGATGCCACGGCCGGCGACGGCGGGCCGATCGTCGAGGCCGACCTGCCCTCGCAACCGAACCTGGTCGGCCGCGTCGACCATGTCGCGCGCTTCGGCATGCTGCTGACCGACTTCCGCCTCATCAAGGGCGGCCTGCTGCACCGCGCCAACGGCGGCTACCTGCTGATCGACGCGGTCAAGCTGCTCAGCCAGCCCTTCGCCTGGGCGGCGCTCAAGCGCGCCCTGCTGCGCGGCGAGATCCGCATCGAGTCGCTGGCCGAGCAGTTCGGCGCCATCTCGACGATGCAGCTCGAGCCCGAGCCGATCCCGCTGAAGGTGAAGGTGGCGCTGGTCGGCACGCGCGAGATCTGCGCGCTGCTGCAGGCCTACGACGAGGAGTTCGACCAGCTGTTCCGCGTGGTGGCCGACCTCGGCGACGACATGCCGCGCGGCGCCGACACCGTGCGCGAGCTCGCCGCCACGCTGTGCGTGCAGGCGCAGGCCGGCGGCCTGCTCGTGCCTTCGGCGCAGGCGCTGGCGCGCCTGATCGACCACGGCGCGCGCCTGGCCGAGGACAGCACGCGCCTGACCGCGCAGGTGCGCCGGCTGCTCGACGTGCTGCACGAGGCCGACCACATGGCGCGGGCGAAGCAGCAGCCCCGCATCGGTGCCGACGAGGTGCTCGCCGCCATCGCCGCGCGCCGCGAGCGCGCCGGCCGCGTCGCCGAGCGGCTGCACGACGCGGTGACGCGCGGCATCCTGATGATCGACACCGCCGGCGCGCGTACCGGGCAGGTCAACGGCCTGAGCGTCTACGAGGTCGGCGGCGAGCGCTTCGGCGCGGTGATGCGCATCAGCGCGACAACGCGCTTCGGCCACGGCGAGGTGATCGACATCCAGCGCGAGACGCACATGTCCGGCCCGGTGCACGCCAAGGGCGTGATGATCCTGTCGGCGTTCCTGGCCACGCGCTACTCGCGCCAGGCGCCGCATTCGCTGCTGGGCAGCCTGGTGTTCGAGCAGACCTACGGCATGGTCGAGGGCGACAGTGCCTCGCTGGCCGAACTCAGTGCCCTGCTCTCCTCCATCGCTGACCTGCCGGTGCGGCAAGGCTGGGCCGTCACCGGCTCGGTGAACCAGTTCGGCGACGCGCAGGCGGTGGGCGGCGTGAACGAGAAGATCGAGGGCTTCTTCGACCTGTGCGCCGCACGCGGCCTGGACGGCACGCAGGGCGTGATGCTGCCGCAGGCCAACGTGGCGCACCTGATGCTGCGCGACGACGTGGTCGCCGCGGTGGCCGCCGGGCGCTTCCTGCTGCGCGCGGTGGGCAGCATCGACGACGTGCTGGAGGTGCTCACCGGCCTGCCCGCCGGCGAGCCGGAGCGGATCGACGAGGACACGGTGAACGGCCGCGTGGCGAAGCGGCTGCGCAGCTACGCGATGATCCGCCGCGGCGAGCCGCGCGCGCTGCGCCGGCAGGCGGTGCGCCGCGCAGTGCGGCCGGGCGGGGAGGAGAACACGCCGTGACTGCGGCCGCCCCCGGGCGCGTGTTCGCCGTGCTCGACGACGCCAGCGTCGCCGACGCCCTGCTCGAAGCCTCGTGCGCGCTCGCCCAGCTCGTGCAGCGCGAGCTGCAGCTCGTCTATGTGGAGAGCGCCGCGGCGCTGGCCGCCGCCGAGCTGCCGGCCTCGCGCGTGCTGGCGCTCGCGGCCCACGCCTGGGCGCCGCTGGCGCCGGCGGACGTGGAACGTGGCTGGCGCGTGCAGGCCGCGCGCCTGCGCGCGCAGGCCCAGCGGGCGACGGCGCGGCACCCGGTGACCTGGTCGATGCGCGTCACGCGCGGTGCGCTGGGCCAGACCGTGCTGGCCCTGCGCGACGAGACCGACCTGCTGCTGGTGGCGCAGGCGCCGAGCCCCCTCGCCCTCGCCGAGGCGCGCGCCCGGCGGTCCGTCGTGGCCGCACTGGACGACGGCAGCGCCGACGGGCAGGAAGCGGTGCGGCTGGCCGGGCGCCTGGCGCAGGCGCTGGGCGCACCGCTGCGCGTGTTCAAGATCGACGGGCAGCCCAGGCTGCCGCCGCTGGGCTCGGCCCGGCTGGTGGTGGCGCCGGCCTCGCGCCTGGCGGCCCCGGCCGTGGCGGAGCTGCGCGCGCCGCTGCTGCTGGTCGGCACGCGCGCCTGAGTCCGCTTCAGCGGCGCAGCGCGGTCCGCACGAGCAGGCTGGCGGTCAGCACCAGCACACCGAGCAGCACGCCGGCAGCCACGTCGCTGAAGCGGTGCGCGCCCAGCACCAGGCGGCTGCTGCCGACCAGCAGCACGGCCGATGCCGCGAATGCCGCGGCCAGGCCGCGCAGGCCGGGCGAGCGCACCTGGCGGATCAGCAGCAGGGCCATCGCGCCATAGAGCAGCGTCGTGTTGGCCGCATGGCCGCTCGGGAAGCTGAAATCGGTCGCCACTGCGCCGAGATGTTCCATGCCCGGCCGCGGCCGCTGGATGGTGTGCTTGAGCAGGTGGTTCAGTGCGGCGCCGCCGAACACCGTCAGCAGGAGCCACAGCGCATCGGAGCGCTGGCGGCCGGCGAACAGCAATGCCGCCACGGCCGCCGTGAGCACGGTGATGCCACGCGGCCCATGCGCCGCGGAGAGGCCTTCCATGAAGGCCTGCAGTCCCGGTGTGGTCA
>CAZVLY010000294.1:0-5795 GCA_964628175.1 uncultured Piscinibacter sp.
TCATCGGCAAGAGCGGCTCGGGCAAGAGCACGCTGCTGCGCTGCATCAACGGGCTGGAGGAGTTCCAGGACGGCGCGCTCGAGGTCGACGGCCAGCCCCTGAAGCACGGCGACGCGAAGGCGATGCGCGCGTTGCGCCAGCACGTGGGCATGATCTTCCAGAGCTTCAACCTGTTCCCGCACCTCAGCGTCGGGCGCAACGTCATGCTGGCGCCGACGCTGGTCAAGAGCGTGTCGGCCGGCGAGGCCGAGGAGCGAGCGCGGACGCTCCTCGCGCGCGTCGGCCTGGCGGAGAAGTTCGACGCCTGGCCCGACCAGCTCTCCGGCGGCCAGCAGCAGCGCGTGGCGATCGCCCGCGCGCTGGCGATGGCGCCCAGCGTGATGCTGTGCGACGAGATCACCTCGGCGCTCGACCCGGAACTCGTCGGCGAGGTGCTGCGCGTCGTCGAGGGCCTGGCCGAGGAAGGCATGACGCTGCTGATGGTCACGCACGAGATGAACTTCGCGCGCAAGGTCAGTGACCGCGTGGTCTTCATGCACGCCGGGCGCATCCACGAGATGGGGCCGCCGGCGCAGCTTTTCGGCGCGCCGCAGACGCCGGAGCTGCAGCAGTTCCTGTCGGCGTTGCACTGAACGTACGCCACCGCACAGAAGCCGCCGCAGGCAAGGGGCACAGTGCAGTCGGCGCCGCATGCGCCTTGCCACGGGCCATGCCGGCCCGGGCGACATCTGCGGCAGCCTCGTCATGCGCCTTCGACTCGCCACCCTCGCACTCGCCGCCCTGACGGCCGCCTCCGCCAGCGCCCAGTCAGGCACGGGCGCGGTGGCCGTCGCCGTGAGGCAACCCGGCGACTACGGGCGCATCGACATCGGCAACGCCGTGCCGCCGCTGGTCTACGCGCAGCCGCTGGTGATCGATGCCCCGCCGGACTCCACGCACCATGCGCCCGTCTACCTGTACGTGCCCCCCACGCAGAAGGGCCACTGGGGCCGCTACTGCGGACGCTATGCCGCCTGCGACCTGCCGGTGCTCTTTGTGCAGCTCCGCTGGGTGATCGAGCGATACAACCAGCGCCCCGGCTGAGGCGACATGGCACGCTCAGATGCAGCGTCCGCCGTCGACCTCCATCGCCACGCCGGTGATCATCGAGGCCTCGTCGCTGCACAGGAAGCAGGCCGCGTTGCCCAGGTCTTCGGGCGTGGAGAAGCGCCCGATCGGGATGGTGGCGAGAAACTTCGCCCGCATCGCCGGCGTGTCCTCGCCCATGAAGGTGGCCAGCAGCGGCGTCTCGCCGGCGACCGGGTTGAGCGCGACCACGCGGATGCCGAAAGGCGCGAGCTCGGCGGCCATCGAGCGCGTGGCCGTGATGACCCAGCCCTTGCTGGCGTTGTACCAGGTCAGTCGCGGCCGCGGGCTCACGCCCGCGGTGCTGGCCATGTTGAGGATCACGCCGCGGCCGGCCGCCTTCATGCGCGGCACGATCTCCACGGCGGCCAGGTAGATCGCCTTCATGTTGACCGCGACGATGCGGTCGAAGTCGTCTTCCGGCAGGCCTTCGAGCGGCTGCGGCAGGTGGCCGATGCCGGCGTTGTTGACCAGGATGTCGAGCGCGCCGAAGTGCGCGAAGGCCGCGTCGGCCATCGCCTTCACGTCGGTGGCGCGGCTCACGTCCACGCGCAGGAACTGCGCGCCGGTGGCCTCGGCCACACGCCGGGCCGCCGCTTCGTCGCGGTCGGCGATCAGCACGTTCGCGCCCTCTGCGACGAACTTCCTCACGATGCCCTCGCCGAAGCCCGAGCCCCCGCCGGTGACGATGGCTGCCTTGCCCTGCAGTCGCATGATGTGCCCGCCTTGAAACGCAACGGCCTCGATTATCCGGCGCGCCAGGCGGCGCCGTGCGACCCGACCCCGCCTGCGGCGACGGCGTGACGCGCCTGGTTGGGAGCCGGCCTGGCTAGCGCTTCTTCGCCTTGCCGGCAGGAGGTTTCGCCCGGCTGGGTTCGACGTAGTCGCCGATGACCGTCTTTACGGGGCAGACCTTCACGATCGGGCATCTCCGGCAGGTGATGGCGATGGCAATCGGGCAGAGCGTCATGGCAGGCACCTCGATGGTTGTGCGCTCGCCTGCGGATGAAGCGAGTTCGCTGCGCCAATCTAGGCGAGCCTCGGCGTGGCTTCTGTGCAGCAACGTACACGCAGGCGAGATTTGCACCGGACCCGCTTGCCGCGACGGGCCGTGAGGGTCGCGCCAGGCCGCACGCAGCGGCTCGTCCGGCGGAGCCGGGAAAGTCTAGGGACGGGTGCGCGCGGCCGACCGTTTCAGCGTGAGCGTTGCGCGGACCGGCTTCCGGGGCTGCGTGACCTTGTCCGGCTCGGCCGGCGTGTCCGGCGTGGAGGTCGAGACCTTGCCGGGTGGCGGCGAGCCCTCGGCAGTGAAGTCGGACTTCTGTTCCGCCAGTGTCTTCGGGGCGGGCACGGGGGTGGCTGCGGGCTTGTTCATGCAGGTGGCTTTCGCTGTGAGACGGAACTCCACTTGTAGGGTGGCCGGCGACCGCCGTCTGTCTCTCAACGCACATGGCCTCGAGCACGGGCCGCGGCGCCCCCCGTCCGCAGCGGGCCGGTTCCGGGGCCCGCCGCGTCTGTGCGTTGAAGAACAGACCCGGCGGTGCTGGAGGGCGACCATGTACTTCAGTGTGAGCGATCGAACGCGACGGTCGTGGCCCGACAGCCCCGACGCGCTTCGCAGCCCCCACGGAAAGGCGCCACCATGAACGAGAAGACTGCCAGCGCGCATGGGGCCGGCCCGGGCCATGCGGGCTTGGGTCACAGCGGCACCGAGAACGGCGCAGCCCGCGAAGTCGCCCTCGCGGCGGCCGACCACGTGCTGGGCGACGTGCACGCGAAGCTCACGCTGCTCGAATACGGCGACTACGAATGCCCGGCCTGCATCCGGGCCGAACCGCGGGTCCGGCATCTGATGGACGCCCACCCGGGCCGTCTGTGCCTCGTGTTCCGCCACTTTCCGATGATGGAAGCGCATCCGAACGCGGAGCTCGCCGCGGAAGCCGCCGAAGCGGCGGCGGCGCAGGGCCGCTTCTGGCCGATGCACCGGCTCCTGCTGGCCCAGGCCCATCACCTGGCGCCCGCGGCCCTGGCGGGCCATGCACGGAGCCTCGGACTCGACATGAACCGCTTCAACGCCGAGATGGCCGATCGCATCTACACGCAACGCGTGCAGGAACATCGCCGCGCCGGCGAACACAGCGGCCTGCGGGCCGTGCCGGCGTTCTTCCTGAATGGCCGCAGCGTGGACGTCTCGTCCGGCCTCGAGGCGCTGGACGCGGCGGTCAAGGCCGCGCTGGACCCGGCATGAAGGGCGGCCTCACCGAGCGCGATCGCCACGGCGTGCACAGGCCGTGGCCCGTGCCGACGCGCGGCAGGCCCGAAGACAAGCCGAGCCTCCTGCTCGCACCCCCATCCATTCCCTAGGAGAGCCCATGAACACAGCCATCAACCCCCTTCCGACGTCGACGCCCACCGATGGAGACCTCGCCGAGCAGGCCCGCCCCGGCCATGGCATTCCGTCCCAGGACCCGGACCCCAAGGCACAGTTGCCCCTCGAACCCGGCGAGGCCGAACGTGAAGCCAACTCGGTGCTGACCGGCGGCGGCGTCATGGTCGGCGTGGCCACGGGTGCCGCCATCGGCAGCGTGGTCGCGGGCCCGGTGGGTGCGGTGGTCGGTGGCACGGTCGGTGCCGTCGCCGGCGCACTGGGCGGCGCCGCTGCCGGCACCCTGGTGAACACAGAGGATCCGAAGGCCGCGGACACCCCGCCGGACTGACCGCGCGAGCCTGCCCCTAGCCTGGTGGCTGGCCGCTGCGGCCCCGGTGCGCCAGCTCCATGCCCCGCTGCAGCACGCAGAACACGCCGAGCAGCGCGCCGATGACGATGCGCGTCCACCAGGAGCTCAGTGAGCCGTCGAAGCTGATCAGCGTCTGGATCACGCCGAGCATCAGCACGCCGGTGAGCGTGCCCATCACGTAGCCGACGCCACCGGTCAGCAGCGCGCCGCCGATCACCGTGGCGGCGATCGCGTCGAGCTCCAGCCCCTGCGCATGCAGTCCGTAGCCCGACAGCGTGTAGATCGCGAACAGCACGCCGCCCAGCGCCGAGCAGGCGCCGCTGAGCGCATACACCGCGATGCGCGTGCGTGCCACCGGCAAGCCCATCAGCAGCGCCGAGCGCTCGTTGCCGCCGACCGCGTAGACCGCGCGGCCGAAGGGCGTGCCGTGCGCCAGCCACACGGCCGCGCCCAGCACCGCCGCGGCCACCACCACCCCGGGCGAGACCTCGCCGAGCCCGCCCAGCGGCACTCGCGCCTGCGACCAAGCGGTGAGCGTGGGTTCGCTGATGGCGATCGAGTCGATGCTGATCAGGTAGCACAGGCCTCGTGCGAGGAACATGCCGGCCAGCGTGACGATGAAGGCCGGGATCTGGAAGGTCTGGATCACGAAGCCCATCGCCGCGCCGAACAGCGTGCCGCCAGCGAGCACCAGCGTGATCATCAGCATCGGCGGCAGTTGCGCCCGCTCCACGCCCCAGGCCAGCACCATGGTCGTGAGCGCCACCACCGAGCCCACCGACAGGTCGATGCCACCGGACAGGATCACGAAGGTCATGCCGATCGCCACCACCAGCAGGAAGGCGTTGTCGATCAGCAGGTTGAGCAGCACCTGGCCGGAGAAGAAGCCGCGGTAGGCGAAGGAGCCCGCCGCGAACATGGCCACGAAGAGCAGCACCGCCACCCAGCTGGGCAGCGTCTGCGCGCTCAGCCTCGGCACGAACTTCATGCCGCCACCCGCCGCCTCGTCAGCCAGGCGCGCAGCTCGGGCGACTGCACCAGGCACACCGCGAACACCACCACCGCCTTGACGACCAGGTTCACCTCGGGCGGCACGCCCAGCGAGTAGATGCTCGTCGTCAGCGTCTGGATGATCAGCGCGCCCAGCACGCTGCCGCGCAGGCTGAAACGGCCACCGAGCAGCGAGGTGCCGCCCAGCGTGACGGCGAGGATCGCGTCCAGCTCGAGCAGCTGCCCGGCGTTGTTGCCGTCGGCGCTCTTCACGTTCGAGCTGATCATCAGCCCGGCGATGCCGGCGGTCAGGCCGCAGAAGGCGTAGACGGCGATCAGCAGCCCGCGTGCGTTGATGCCCGACAGCCGCGCCGCCGCCGGGTTGCCGCCGCTGGCCTGGATGAACAGGCCCAGTGCCGTGCGGTGCTTCAGCCAGGCCATCAGCGCGAGCAGCGCGGCCACCAGCCACAGCGAGAAGGGCAGACCGAGCAGATGGCCGGCGCCGATGAAGAAGTAGGGCGGGTGGTAGATGGTGATGATCTGCCCGCCGGTGATCAGCTGCGCGATGCCGCGGCCGGCCACCATCAGGATCAGCGTGGCGATGATCGGCTGGATGCCCACGCTGGCCACCAGCACGCCGTTGAACAGGCCGCACAGCGCCGCGGCGGCGAGCGCCGCCAGCAGCGCCAGCGGCATCGCGACGCTCGGCGCGTGCACCTGCTGGCCGTCGACGATGAGCAGCTTGCCGCCGATCAGCGAGGCCGCCACCGCCGCCGCGATGGCCACCACCGCGCCCACCGAGATGTCGATGCCGCGCGTGGCGATCACCACCGTCATGCCCAGCGCCACCGTCATCAGCGGCGCGGCGCGGTTGAGGATGTCGATCAGCGCGCCGTACAGGTGCCCGTCGCGCCAGGTGAGCGCGAAGAACTGCGGGTTGAG
>CAZVLY010000295.1:0-3469 GCA_964628175.1 uncultured Piscinibacter sp.
AAAAGTACGCAAAAAAGAAGGACTTCTGCGAGCGCATGGGCCGAACTCTAGCACGAGGAACTTGCGTCAGGCGGTGCCGCCCACGGTGAGGCGGTCGATGCGCAGCGTCGGCTGGCCCACGCCCACCGGCACGCTCTGGCCGTCCTTGCCGCACACGCCCACGCCGGTGTCGAGCTTCATGTCGTTGCCGATGGCGCTCACGCGGGTCAGCGCATCGGGGCCGTTGCCGATGATGGTGGCGCCCTTCACCGGGTACTGGATCTTGCCGTTCTCGACCCAGAAGGCCTCGCTGGCCGAGAAGACGAACTTGCCGCTGGTGATGTCGACCTGGCCGCCGCCGAAGTTGGTGGCGTACAGGCCGCGCTTGAGGCCCGCGATGATTTCTTCCTTGGTCTTGTCGCCGCCGAGCATGTAGGTGTTGGTCATGCGCGGCATCGGCACGGCGGCGTAGCTCTCGCGCCGGCCGTTGCCGGTGGGCTTGACCTTCATGAGCCGCGCGTTCAGCGAGTCCTGGATGTAGCCCTTGAGGATGCCGTCCTCGATCAGCACGTTGCGCTGCGAGGCATGGCCCTCGTCGTCGATGTTCAGCGAGCCGCGGCGGTCGGGGATGGTGCCGTCGTCGAGCACCGTCACGCCCTTGGCCGCCACGCGCTGGCCGATGCGGCCGGAGAAGGCGCTCGAGCCCTTGCGGTTGAAGTCGCCCTCCAGCCCGTGGCCGATTGCCTCGTGCAGCAGCACGCCGGGCCAGCCCGGGCCGAGCACCACGCTCATCTCGCCGGCCTTGGCCGGGCGCGACTCGAGGTTGGTCAGCGCCGCCGTCACCGCCTGGTCGACGTAGCTCTCGATCATCGCGTCGTGGAAGTAGCCGAAGCCGAAACGCCCGCCGCCGCCGCCGGAGCCGACCTCGCGGCGCACCTGGCCGTCGACCGTCTGTTCGGCGATCACCGTCACCGACAGTCGCACCAGCGGCCGCACGTCGGCGGCCAGCGTGCCGTCGGCACGGGCCACCAGCACCACGTCGTACTCGCCGGCCAGGCCGGCCATCACCTGCACGATGCGCGGGTCCTTGGCGCGGGCGAGCTTCTCGACGCGCTCGAGCAGCGCCACCTTCTGCGTGCTGTCGAGCGTGGCGATCGGATCCATCGGCGCGTAGAGGATGCGACTGGGCGCGATCTTCGTCGGCGTGTCGATCTTGATGCGCCTGCTCTGGCCGGCGGCGGCGATGGTGCGCACCGTGGCCGCGGCGTCGAGCAGCGCGGCTTCGGAGATGTCGTCGGAGTAGGCGAAAGCGGTCTTCTCGCCGGCCACCGCGCGCACGCCCACGCCCTGGTCGATGCCGAAGCTGCCGCTCTTCACGATGCCCTCTTCCAGGCTCCAGCCCTCGCTGCGCGTGTACTGGAAGTACAGGTCCGCGTCGTCGATGCGGTGCGTGGCGATGGTGGCCAGCGCCTTGCCCAGCGACGCCTCGGTCAGGCCGAAGGGCTCGAGCAGCAGCGAGCGGGCGATGGCCAGGCGTTCGATCGTGGGTTCACGGGAGATCATGGCGGCGTCCTCGGCAACTGAGGTTCATTGTAGGAGCGGGGCTGCTTCGCACGTCTTTACGAGGGTTTACGGATGGAGCGTGCACGGGCGTCGCGCGGCTTTCGTTGAAAGGCGACGAAGCGCACAGGACAAGACGCTTCGCCGACAACCCAAAGGACACGCACCATGTTCAAGCTCAAGACCCTCGCCGTTGCCGCCACGCTCGCCGTGGCCGCCGTCGGCGCCTTCGCCCAGGCCGCTTCGGCGCCTGCTGCCACGCCGCGCGTCGACCAGCGGCAGGCCAACCAGGAAAAGCGCATCGACCAGGGCATTGCCTCGGGCGAGCTCAACAAGCGCGAGACGCGCCGCCTGGAGAAGGAACAGAACGTCATCAACCGCGCCGAAGACAAGGCCAAGGCCGACGGCACGGTGACGAAGGCCGAGCGCCGCCGGCTGCACAAGATGCAGAACCACGCCAGCAAGGACATCCATCACCAGAAGCACGACGCGCAGACCGCCAAGCCGTGACCAGCGTGCGGCTGGCCCGAGCGGATCAGTCGCCTTGTGAATCGCGCTTGCGCGCCAGGGCGCGCCCGTAGAGGGCGTTGCGTGGCGCGCCGGTCAGCTCGACCGCCAGCGCCACGGCCTGCTTCAGCGGCAGCGCGGCAAGCAGCGCATCGAGCACGCGGTCGTGGCGATCGGGCAGCGCCTCGTCGCCGCTGCGGTCGAGCGCGTGGATCACGAGGACGAACTCGCCGCGCAAGCGGTTCGCGTCCTCGGCCAGCCATTGCGGCAGGGTGTCGGCGGGCAGACTGCTCACCGCCTCGAACTGCTTGGTCAATTCCCGGCAGACGGTGACGCGACGTGCGCCGCAGGCCGCCGCCAGCTCCGCGGCCAGCGGCGCGATGCGGTGCGGCGCCTCGAACAGGATGGCCGTGTGCGCATCGGCGGCGATGCGCTGCAGCGCCTGCGCCCGTTCGCCGGCTTTGGTCGGCAGGAAGCCGTGGAACACGAAGCCCTGACCCTGCGCATCGCCGGCCACGCTCAGCGCCGCGGCGGCGCTGCTGGCGCCGGGCACCGGGATGCAGCGCTGGCCGGCCGCGCTCACCGCCGCCACGAGGGCCGCGCCGGGGTCGCTGACCGCCGGCGTGCCGGCGTCGCTGACGAAGGCGACGCGCTCGCCGCGTTGCAGCCGCTCGATCACCCCCGCGGCCGCCTCGCGCTCGTTGTGCTCGTGCACCGCCAGCAGCGGCTTGCCTTCGATGCCCAGCGTGCGCAGCAGCGGCGCGCTGTGGCGCGTGTCCTCGCAGGCGATCGCGTCGACCAGGCCGAGCACGTGGATGGCGCGCAGGCTCAGGTCGGCGAGGTTGCCGATCGGCGTGGCCACGACGTACAGTGCGCCGGCCGGATAACTCTGGCCGCCGGCCGCCGCGGCGGCGGCCTGCCGCAACAACGGGGCGTCGATGGTGTTCACGGGTCGGCAGACGACGAAGGCGATCGGCGATGCGGGCGAGGCGCTCGCGCTGGCACATCTGCAGCGCGCGGGCCTGATGCTGGTGGAGCGCAATTATCGGGTCGCGCGCGGTCCGCGGGCGCGCGGCGGCGAAGTCGACCTGATCCTGCGCGAGCGCGACGGCACCCTCGTGTTCGTCGAGGTTCGCTCGCGGCGCGACGATGGCCACGGCGGCGCGGCGGCCAGCGTGGGCTCGGCCAAGCAGCGCCGCATCGTGCTCGCGGCACGCCACTACCTGATGCGGCTGGCCGCGCCGCCGCCCTGCCGCTTCGACGTGGTCGCTCTCGACGGCGAGCGCATCGAATGGCTGCGGGGCGCCTTCGATGCATCGTGACACCGTGTCACGTCGTCCAGGGAACCGCGGCGGCAAGAGCGTGTCTTATCATCGGCGACCATGCTTGAACAACGCATCCAGCAGCAATTCTTCGACAGCGC
>CAZVLY010000295.1:3569-5765 GCA_964628175.1 uncultured Piscinibacter sp.
ACCGACGTGCACATCTGCGTGCCGCACGAGCGCACCGCGCGCATCCAGGAAGTGCACATCCTCGTGCTGCACTGCCTGTGCGACGCGGTCGACCTCCAATTGCTCGGTGAACAGGAAAACACATGACCCTTCGCTCCAGACTCGTTCGCCCCTCCTTCGTGCTCGCCGCCGTGGCGGCTGCCACCCTGATGTCGGCCTGTGCGCCGCTGCTCGTCGGTGGCGCGGTGATGGGCACCTCGCTGATGGTGACCGACCGCCGCACCTCCGGCACGCAGCTCGAGGACCAGTCCATCGAGCTGAAGGCGATGACGCGCACGCGCGAAGCCGTCGGTGAGCGCGGCCATGTCAACGCGACCAGCTACAACCGCACGCTGCTGCTGACCGGCGAAGTGGCGGCCGACACCGACAAGGTCGCCGTCGAGCAGGCCGTGGCCAAGATCGAGGGCGTGCGCACCGTCGTCAACGAGCTCGTGGTGGCGGGCTCGTCCTCGCTGGCCGCCCGCTCGAACGACGCCATCCTGACCAGCAAGGTGAAGGCCAGCTTCATCGACGCGAAGGACGTGTTCGCCAACGCGATCAAGGTCGTCAGCGAACGCGGCACCGTCTACCTGATGGGCCGCGTCACCGAGCGTGAAGCCAACCGCGCCTCCGACATCGCCCGCGGCGTGAGCGGCGTGCAGAAGGTGGTGCGCGTGTTCGAGGTGATCACCGAGGCCGAGCTGGCCGAGCTGCAGCCCAAGCAAGGGCAGACCCAGGCGCAGCCGCAGCCGCAGCCGAAGCAGTAGGCGCTCGGCTCGGGAGTCCGCTCAGCGCAGGCGCTTGATCAGGCTCGAGGTGTCGAGCCGGTTCGCGCCTTGTGCCTGCAGATCGGCATAGAACTGGTCGACGAGCGCGGTGACGGGCAGCCGGGCGCCGTTGCGCCGGGCTTCGTCGAGCACCAGGCCGAGGTCCTTGCGCATCCAGTCGATCGCGAAGCCGAAGTCGAATTGGCCCTCGACCATCGTCGGGCCGCGGTTGTCCATCTGCCAGCTCTGCGCGGCGCCCTTGCCGATCACGGCGAGCACGGCCTTCATGTCCAGGCCGGCCTTCTCGCCGAAGGCGATCGCTTCCGCCAGGCCCTGCACCAGCCCGGCGATGGCGATCTGGTTCACCATCTTGGCGAGTTGCCCCGCCCCGTGCGGGCCGAGCAGCGTGACGGCCTTGGAAAAGGCCATCGCCACCGGCTTCATCGCCTCGAAGGCTGCCGCGTCGCCGCCGCACATCACGGTCAGCGCGCCGTTGATCGCGCCGAGGTTGCCGCCGGACACCGGCGCATCGATGAACTGCAGGCCGCGCCTCGCGGCCTCGGCACCCAGCTCGCGGGCGACCTCGGCCGAGGCCGTGGTGTGGTCGACGAAGATCGCGCCCGGCTTCATGCCGGCGAATGCGCCGTCGGCCCCCAGCGTCACCGAGCGCAGGTCGTCGTCGTTGCCCACGCAGGCGAAGACGATGTCGGCGCCCTTGGCGGCCGCGCGCGGCGTGGCGGCGTGGCCGCCGCCGTATTCGGCCGCCCAGGCGGCGGCCTTGGCGGTGGTGCGGTTGTATACGGTGGTGCGGTGGCCGGCGCGCGCCAGGTGGCCGGCCATCGGATGGCCCATCACGCCCAGGCCGAGAAAGGCGACGTCGCGCGGTGCGATCGGATCGTAGGTACGCGTGCTCATGTGTCGGTTCCGAAATGACGACGGCCTCGTCAGAGGCCGTCCAGATCCAGCGAGGCGCCAGATTACACGATCGTCAGGTGCTCCGTGCCGGCCGCCAGGTCGGAGCTGCGCGCGCGCTGGCTGTGCAGCTTGACCTGCAGGCGCAGGTCGTTCACCGAGTCGGCGTTGCGCAGGATGTCCTCGTAGGTGACGAGATTGCTCTCGTACAGGTCGAACAGCGCCTGGTCGAAGGTCTGCATGCCGAGCTCGCGCGAGCGCTTCATCAGGTCCTTGATGTCGGAGACCTCGCCCTTGAAGATCATGTCGGCGATCAGCGGCGTGTTCAGCAGGATCTCGACGGCGGCGACGCGGCCCTTGCCCTCCTGGCGCGGCAGCAGGCGCTGCGAGACCAGGCCCTTGAGGTTGAGCGAGAGGTCCATCAGCAGCTGGGCGCGACGCTCTTCCGGGAAGAAGTTGATGATGCGGTCCAGCGCCTGGTTGGCGCTGTTGGCGTGCA
>CAZVLY010000296.1:0-5729 GCA_964628175.1 uncultured Piscinibacter sp.
CGTGGCAGGTGGCCTGCACGATCACGTTGCGCGCGAAGCCGAGGTGGTCGCGGAGCTGAAACAGCTGCTGCTTGCTCGCATCGCAGGGCGTGTACTTGCGCTCCGGCGCGAAGGGAAACTCGGCGCCGGGGCCGAACACGTGGCAATGCGCGTCCACGCTGCCGGGGGGCAGCGTGAACGCGGGCCGGGAAGGGCCGGCATACCAGTCCAGCCAGCCGGGGGTCTTGGTGAATTCCATCAGGATGTCTTCTTCACGTGATCGAGGATGCGGTCGGCTTCGGTGCGCCAGTCCGCGCTGCGGGCGAATGCCTTCGTGCCCTTGGTGCCGAACAGTCCGGCGTCGGCCAGATCGGCCACCCAGGCCTGGCGTTCGGCGGTGCCGCTGGCGGACCAGGGCGTGAGCCCGGCCTCGCGCACGGTCTCGGCGACCTCGCGCACTTCTTCGCTGCGCCGCCGGCCATGCTCGATGACCCGCTGGAAGAAGTAGCTCGCCTGCTTCTCCCAGTCGATGCCGGGGAAGGTCTCCTTCAGCGAGGCGAGCACCGCGTCTTCGACGCCGTAGGCGCGCGCGGTGGTGAAGCTCTCGATGACCATCGCCTCCAGGCCCTTGATCATCACGCTGCGGCACATCTTGGTGGCCGAGGCGACGCCGAGCTTCTCGCTCGCCACCTTGGCCGCGAAGCCCAGGCCGTTCAGCACCGGCTCCAGCGCCGCCGCATCGGGCCCGCCGAGCAGCAGCGGCACCTGGATGCGGTAGGGCGGCACCGAGGTCATCACGGCGCCCTCGACATACCGCGCGCCGACGGCATTCACGAGTTTCGCTGCGCGGATCTTCGCGCCCGGCGAGGCCGAGTTGAAGTCGAGGAAGAAGGCGCCGGGCTTCAATCCCGCCGAACAGGCCTGCGCCACCGGCACGGCCTGGCTGGCGGTGACGGCCGAGATCACCAGGTCGGCGCCGCGCACCGCGTCGGCATGCGACGCGGCCAGCGAGATGCCTTGCGTCGACGCATGCTCGCGCATCGCCGCGCCGGCTTCGCCGCCGAGCTTCAGGTCGAAGGCGACGACGCTTTCGCCGTGCGCGCGCAAGTCCTCGCAGAGGATGCGGCCGACTTCGCCATAACCGATCAAGGCGATGGTCATGGCCATCAGTCGATGTACTTCAGCCCGGCCTTCGCCAGCGGCTCGCGCATCTTGTACATGTCCAGGCCGAGCACGCCCGACGCGAGCTTGGCGCGCTTCTCGCCTTCCAGCGCCTCGCGCGCCACGGCGGCCTCGAGCGTTTTCGCCGCCATCGCACGCGGCACGCAGACCACGCCGTCGTCGTCGGCCACGATCACGTCGCCGGGCGTCACGTAGGCGCCGGCGCACACGATCGGGATGTTCACCGAGCCGAGCGTCGCCTTGATCGTGCCCTTGCTGCTGATCGCCTTGCTCCACACCGGGAAGCCCATCTCCTGCAGCGTCTTCACGTCGCGCACGCCGGCGTCGATGACCAGCGCCCGCGCGCCGCGCGCCATGAAGCTGGTCGCCAGCAGGTCGCCGAAGTAGCCGTCGGTGCACTCGGCGGTGACCGCCGCCACGACGATGTCGCCGGAGCGGATCTGCTCGGCCGCGACGTGCATCATCCAGTTGTCGCCCGGTTGCAGCAGCACGGTGACCGCGGTGCCCGAAACCTGCGCGCCCGGGTAGATCGGCCGCATGTACGGCTTGAGCAGGCCGACGCGGCCCATCGCTTCATGCACCGTGGCGCTGCCGAGTTTGGCCAGGCCGTCGGCGGTGGCGGCATCGGTGCGCTGGATGTTGCGGTAGACGACTCCGAGTTCGTACATGGGGACCTCGACAGGAAAGCGGGCCTCACGGCCCGGTTGTGGGGCCGGCCTAGCGGCCCGCTCGCTTGAGAGCCGCATCGAGACGCGGGAACACGCGCCGCGCGTTGCCTTCGTAGACCTGCTGCTTCTGCGCCGCACTCAGCTGCGTGCTCGCCTCGATGTAGCGCTTGGTGTCGTCGTAGTAGTGGCCGGTTTCCGGGTCGATGCCGCGCACCGCGCCGATCATCTCGCTGGCGAACAGGATGTTGTCAACCGGGATCACCTTGGTCAGCAGGTCGATGCCGGGCTGGTGGTAGACGCAGGTGTCGAAGAAGATGTTGTTCAGCAGATGGTCCTTGAGCAGCGGCTTCTTCAGCTCCTGTGCCAGGCCGCGGAAGCGCCCCCAGTGGTAGGGCACCGCGCCGCCGCCGTGCGGGATGAGGAACTTCAGCGTCGGGAAGTCCTTGAACAGGTCGCTGGTCAGGCACTGCATGAAGGCCGTGGTGTCGGCGTTCAGGTAATGCGCGCCCGTGGTGTGGAAGCAGGCGTTGCAGCTGGTGCTGACGTGGATCATCGCCGGGATGTCGTACTCGACCATCTTCTCGTAGATCGGGTACCAGTGGCGGTCCGACAGCGGCGGGCTGGTCCAGTGGCCGCCCGACGGATCCGGGTTCAGGTTGATGCCCACGTTGCCGTACTGCTCGACGCACTTGACCAGCTCGGGGATGCAGGTGGCCGGATCCACGCCGGGGCTTTGCGGCAGCATCGCCGCGGGGATGAAGTTGTCCGGGAAGAGCTTCGACACGCGGAAGCACAGCTCGTTGCAGATCGCCGCCCAGGTCGAGCTGACCTCGAAGTCGCCGATGTGGTGGGCCATGAAGCTGGCGCGCGGGCTGAAGATCGTCAGGTCGCTGCCGCGCTCGCGCATCTTGGCGAGCTGGTTGGTCTCGATGGACTCGCGCAGCTCGTCGTCGCTGATCTTCAGGTCGGACACCCTGGGCCTGGCGGCCGGGTCCTTGATGCCGGCGATCTGCCGGTTGCGCCACTCTTCCAGCGCCTTCGGCGCGGTGGTGTAGTGGCCGTGCACGTCGATGATCATCGTGTTGCTCCTGCGGGTTCCATGCCCTGGCGCCGCTTGCTGTCGGCCGTCTCGGGCGAGCTCATGAAGGCCAGCAGCGCACGCGCGGCCTCGGGTTGCGTCGACGTGCTGCACACGCCGGCGCTGAAGGTGGTGACGATCTGCACCGCGGGCGGCAGCACGCCGACGAGCTCGATGCCCTCCAGGTGCAGCAGCTCGCTCAGCTGCTGGAAGCCGAGCTCGACTTCGCCGCGCGCCACCAGCGTGCCCACCGGGACGCCGGGCGGGGCCTGCACGGTGCGGCGCGCGATCTCGTCGGCGATGCCCCAGCGCTCGAACAGCTTCATCAGCTGCACGCCGCTCGGGCCGGTGGAGTAGCCGATGCTGCCGGCACCGAGCACGGCGCGCTTGAGCGCGTCCTCCGAACCGATGTCCGGCCGCGGCGCGCCGGCGCGCACCGCCACGGCCACGCCGGAATGCACCAGGTCGACCTTGCTGCCCGCCAGGACGCGTCCGGCGGCGACCAGCTTGTCGATCGCGTCGGCAGCCAGCACCACCACGTCGAAGGCCTCGCCAGACTGGACGCGCCTGGCCGCATCGACCCCGCCGACGGACTCGATCGCCACGACACGGCCCGAGCGCTGTTCGTAGGCGCGGGCCAGCTCGGCAAGCAGCGGGCGGGTCGCCATCGACGAGATGCCGGTGATCGGGTAGGACATGTCGGCTGCCGGGGCCAGGCCGGGGGCAAGAGGAAGGCTGATTCTGCGGCGGCCGGGGCGGCACGCCAATCGAGACGGGCCGCTAGCAGCTATCGCATCCTGTTATGGGCGCGCGCCGGCGCCACGCTGGCCAGCACCAGCTCGCGCAGCATGCGCATGGCCTGCTTGACCAGCGGCGTGGCCGGCTTGTGCGCCGAGCTGGCCAGGCACAGCGTGCTGGTCAGCACCCGTTCGGCCATCGGCCGCACGCGGAATGCCGCTGCCTGGCCCGACGCGGCCACCGCGCTGGGCGTCAGCACCGCGTGGCCATGGCCGCTGCGCACCAGCTCGAGGATCGAGCTGACGCTGGACACCTCGTAGGCGATGTTCAGCTTCAGGCCGGCCAGCGCCGCCTGCGTCTCCAGCAGCTTGCGGATGGCGTGGGTGTGTTCGGGCACCACCAGCGGCAGCGTGACCAGCTCGGCGAAGGGCAGCGGCGACGGCTTGCGCGCCGCACCCTTGGCGGCGCTGACCAGGCACAGCGGCTCGTCGAGCACGTGCAGGGTCTCGATGGACGGGTTGGCGTCGGGGTTGTGCACCAGGCCGAGGTCGACGCGGCCGGTGGAGATCCACTCGACGATGTGGGCCGACAGGCCCTCGACGATGGCCAGCCGCGCCTTCGGCAGGTGCTGCTGGAAGGCATCGACCAGCGGCAGCGTCAGCATGCGGCCCATGCTCGGCGGCAGGCCGACGACGATGCGACCGGTGGCCTCGTCGCGGTTGGCGCCGAGGTCCTCCCGCGCGTGCGCGACCAGCTGCAGAATGCCCACGGCGTGGTCGAACAGGCGCTTGCCCGCGTCGGTGAGCAGCACGCCGCGGCCGGTGCGCTGCAGCAGGGTGACGTGCAGATCGGTCTCGAGCAGGCGCACCTGGCGGCTCAGTGCCGGCTGCGCGATGTCGAGCTCGATGGCGGCCTTGCTGAAGCTGCCCATCTCGGCAACACGGACGAAGTAGCGCAGCTGGGTGAAGTTCATGCGTCGGTTGCGGGGCTCGCGCCGACTGTAGCTCACCCCCTTTCGGGCGCCCTCCGGCGCCGCCCGCGCGGGGGAACGACAGGCGCAGGCCCGCCGCGAAGAATGGCGCCATGTCACTCGCCGTCGTCCACAGCCGCGCCCTCGATGCGCTTCGTTCCCCGCAGGTCACGGTGGAAGTGCACCTGGCCAACGGCCTGCCCAGCTTCACGCTCGTCGGCCTGGCCGACACCGAGGTGAAGGAGGCGCGCGAACGCGTGCGCGCCGCGCTGCAGACCAGCGGCCTGGAGTTCCCGAACAACAAACGCATCACCGTGAACCTGGCGCCCGCCGATCTGCCCAAGGACTCGGGCCGCTTCGACCTGCCAATTGCGCTGGGCATCCTGGCCGCGAGCGACCAGATCGACGCAGCGAAGCTGGCCCGCTTCGAGTTCGCCGGCGAGCTCTCGCTGGCCGGCGAACTGCGCCCGGTGCGCGGCGCCCTCGCGATGGCGCTGGCCGCGGCGCACGAGTCCGCCGATCCGCCGCGCGCCATGGTGCTGCCCATCGAGAGCGCGTCGCAGGCGGCGCGGGTCGACGGCGTGGCCATCCACGCTGCGGCGCACCTGCTCGAGGTGGTGCGCTCGCTGCTGCCGGGCGATTCAGCCGAGCCGCTGCCGAGCGCGGTGCCGGCGCCCGTCGCGCCACCGCACTCGTGCGGCGACCTGCGCGACGTGCGCGGCCAGTCCGGCGCCAAGCGGGCGCTGGAGATCGCCGCGGCCGGCGGGCACAGCGTGCTGATGGTCGGCCCGCCGGGCAGCGGCAAGTCGATGCTGGCGCAGCGTTTCGCCGGCCTGTTGCCGGCGCTCACGCACGACGAGGCGATCGAGTCGGCCGCGCTGCTCAGCCTGACCGGTGCCGCGGCCACGCAAGCCTGGGGCGAGCGCGTGCTGCGCTCGCCGCACCACAGCGCCTCGTCGGCGGCCCTGATCGGCGGCGGCTCACCGCCTCGGCCGGGCGAGATCTCATTGGCGCACCACGGCGTGCTCTTCCTCGACGAGTTGCCCGAGTTCCAGCGCTCTGCGCTGGAGGCCCTGCGCGAACCGCTGGAGACCGGCCGCGTGACGATCTCGCG
>CAZVLY010000297.1:0-5725 GCA_964628175.1 uncultured Piscinibacter sp.
GGTGCTCGCCGCGATTTCGCTGCTGGCCAGCAACGGCGAAGCCACGCCGCGCACGATGACGATGATGGGCGGTCCGATCGACGCCCGAAAGAGCCCGACGGCGGTGAACAACCTGGCGATGAACAAGAGCCACAACTGGTTCGAGCACAACGTCATCTACCGCGTGCCGGTCAACTACCCCGGCGCCGGCCGTGCCGTGTACCCCGGCTTCCTGCAGCACAGCGGCTTCGTGGCGATGAATCCCGACCGGCACCTGAGCTCGCACTACGACTACTTCCTCGACCTGGTGCGTGGCGACGGCGACAGTGCCGACTCGCACCGCGAGTTCTACGACGAATACAACGCCGTGCTGGACATGCCGGCCGAGTACTACCTCGACACCATCAAGACGGTGTTCCAGGACTTCGCGCTGGTCAACGGCACCTGGCACGTCAACGGCCAGCTGGTGCGCCCGCAGGACATCAAGACGACCGCGCTGCTGACCATCGAAGGCGAACTCGACGACATCTCCGGCGCCGGCCAGACGCGCGCGGCGCACGACCTGTGCACCGGCATCGCCAAGACGCGCCAGTTCCACTACGACGTGGTCGGCGCGGGCCACTACGGCATCTTCTCCGGCCGCCGCTGGCGCGAGAAGGTCTACCCCGAGGTGAAGCAGTTCATCGCCTCGCATCAGAACGATTCGGTGCGAGCCCCCCGCTCGCGGCCGGCACCGGCCAAGAAGGCCAAGTCACGCGCCCGATAATCGCGCGGTGCCCGACACCGCCGAACTCGCCCGCCTGATCGACGGCGCCCTGCCGCAGACGCAGTGCACGCGCTGCGGCTACCCCGATTGCGCCGCCTACGCGCGGGCGGTCGCGGCCGGCGAGGCGGGCATCAACCAGTGCCCCCCGGGTGGGCAGGAAGGCGTGGCGCGGCTGTCGGCCTTGACCGGCCGCCCGCCGTTGCCGCTGGACCCGGCCCGTGGCGTTGAAGGGCCCTTGCGGCTGGCGCTGATCGACGAGGCCTGGTGCATCGGCTGCACGCTGTGCATCAAGGCCTGTCCGGTCGATTGCATCGTCGGTGCCCCCAAGGTCATGCACACGGTGGTGGAGTCGCAGTGCACCGGCTGCGAGCTGTGCATTCCGGCCTGTCCGGTGGACTGCATCAGCCTGGTCGACGCGAGCGGCGACCGCACCGGCTGGTCGGCCTGGAGTGGCGACCAGGCCGAGGCCGCGCGTGACCGCTACGCCTTCCGTGCCATCCGGCTCGAGCAGGCGGCACGCGACAACGATGCACGCCTGGCGGCCAAGGCGCACACCAAGCTGGCCGATCTGCCGAATCAGACGCGACACACCGACCCGGAGGTGATCGAGCGCAAGCGCGCCGTCATCGAGGCGGCTCTCGAACGCGCCCGGGCGCGCCAGCGGGCGCAGGAGTAGACATCCGATGGATGCCCGCCAGATCGAACCCTTCTTCGCCACGCTGCAGCGCGCCAACCCGAACCCGGTCACCGAACTGGAATACACCAGCGTCTTCGAACTGCTGGCCGCGGTGCTGCTGTCGGCCCAGGCCACCGACGTGGGCGTCAACAAGGCCACGCGGCGCCTGTTTCCGATCGCCGGCACGCCGCAGCGCATGCTCGCCCTCGGGCTGCCGGCGCTCACCGAACACATCCGCACCATCGGCCTGTTCCGCACCAAGGCGAAGAACCTCTACGAGACCTGCCGGCTGCTGGTCGAACGCCATGGCGGCGAGGTGCCATGCACGCGCGAAGCGCTCGAGGCGCTGCCGGGCGTGGGGCGCAAGACCGCCAACGTGGTGCTCAATGTCGCCTTCGGCGAGCCGACCATGGCGGTCGACACGCACATCTTCCGCGTCGCCAACCGCACCGGCCTGGCTCTTGGCCGCAATCCGCTCGAGGTGGAAAAACAACTGCTCGAACGGGTGCCGCCGGCCTACCGGGTGGACGCCCACCACTGGCTCATCCTGCACGGCCGCTACGTCTGCCAGGCCCGGCAGCCCCGCTGCGCCGAGTGCAGCGTCGCGGCGTACTGCGATTCCGCGCCGAAGGATCGCTGAAACCCGGCCGAACCTGCAAGACCTTGCAGTGTCCGGCAGCGCCGGCGCGCTCCAGAATCCGTCCATGCCCGATGTCAGAGACATCCAGGAGATCTGCGGCCGCCTCGACCGCGGCGAAATCGATCGCGACCACTTTTTCGAGCAACTCACGCGGGCCGTCAGCGAGCTGATCGGCTGCACGCGTGCGGGCGTCTGGATTTTCGTGGACACCGCCGAGGGCCGCGCCCTGCGCTGCATGGCCATGTACGACCGGCGTGTCGACCGCATCGTCGGCGCCACCGACATGCTCAATGCGGCCGCCGGCCCGTATTTCGAGACGCTGGTGACGGATGGCTGCGTGGTGGCTTCCGATGCGCGCTATCACCCGGCCACGTCGGTGTTCCGTGACGACTACCTGATCCCGCTGGACCTCCATTCGGTCCTCGATGTCTGCTTTTCGGTCAACGGCGTCCCCTTCGGCACCTTCAGCTGCGAACAGGCCGGCGCGCCGCTGGTGTGGTCGCAGCGGCAGATCCAGATGCTGCGCCAGATCGGCTCGCGGGCCAGCCTGGCGCTGCTCAACGCGGCCAACGCGCACACCGACACCCAGCCGGCGGCGCTGTGGGAGCCGAGTTCGCCGAACCGGCTGCTCACCATGCCCGCACCGCTCGATCCGGACGAGGACGATGCCCACCGCGGCACGACGTGACGCGCTGCACGCCCGCCGCGTGCAGCGCCCCGGCCGGCGCTTCGCCGGCGCCTACAATTCGCGTTCCGCCCACCTCTTCGTGCGCCATGCCCAAGCTCCAGGATCTTGCGGAACGGGTCGATCGCCTGCTGCTCAGGCACCAGGAGTTGCAGCGCACGAATGCACTGCTGGAGCAGCAGCTCGCCTCGGTGACGCAGGAGCGCGACAGCCTGCGCTCGCGCCTGAATGCGGCACGCGGCCGGATCGACTCGCTGCTCGAGCGCCTGCCGGCGGAGGCCGGCGACACCCCGGGGAACCCGACGTGAAGCAGATCGAAGTCACGATCATGGGCCAGAGCTACATCCTCGGCTGCCCGGAAGGCGGCGAAACCTCGCTGCTCGAAGCGGTCGCCAGCGTCGACCGGGAGATGAGCGCCATCCGCGATTCGGGCAAGGTCAAGGCGCGCGAGCGCATCGCCGTGCTGGCCGCGCTGAACCTGGCGTTCGCGCTGGCGGAGCGGCCGATGCCCGCCGCGACACAGAGTGGCGCCGCAGGCGCCGTCGACGTGGACGCGCTGATCCAGCGCCTCGATCAAGCCCTTGGTGCCGACGGTCAATTGCTCTGATCGCGCAGCGAGCGCGGCGTAGAATGTTTTCGTCCGTCGCGTTCGCGTGAGTCTTATATTTCCTTGAACCGATGCTCTTGCGAGCTAGGGCTTGGAACATCGCCTGGCAGGTGTGATCGTCTCGCGTCAGATGAACCCGAAGCCTCGCTGACCTCGCCCACCTGAACCCTGGGTTCAGGAATGCGGCTCCCGGTTCGTGGCGGACACCTTCTTCTTCAGAGCACCGCGAGGCCGATGTCCTTCTGGTTGATGAAAAGCGAGCCGGCGGAGTGCTCCATCGACGACCTCGCCGCGGCACCCGGCCAGACGGTGCCCTGGTTCGGCGTCCGCAACTATCAGGCGCGCAACTTCATGCGCGACGCCATGCGTGTCGGCGATGGCGTGCTCTTCTATCACTCCTCCTGTGCCGAGCCCGGTGTGGCGGGTCTGGCCGAAGTGGCCAGCACGCCCTACCCCGACGCCACGCAGTTCGACGCGAAGAGTCCGTACTTCGACCCGAAGTCGGACCCCGACGCACCGCGCTGGCAGCTCGTGGACGTGAAGCTGCGCCGCAAGACCCCGCTGCTGTCGCTCAAGCGCATGCGCGAGCTGCAGCAACTGCAGACCATGCTGCTGCTGCGCCCAGGCAGCCGCTTGTCGATCACGCCGGTGACCCCGGCCGAGTGGAAGGCGGTCGTCGCTCTGCTCGATGAACTGGAAGAGACACGATGAAGTGGATGCGCTGCCGCCAGGATGGCCGTGAACTGTTCGGTCGGCTCGAGGGCGACCGGCTCGCCGTCCACGACGGCGATCTGTTCGGCGAGGTGCGCCCCACCGGCGAACGCATCGAACTGGCTGGCGTCGAGTGGCTCACGCCCTGCCGGCCGACCAAGATGCTGGCGCTGTGGAACAACTTCCGCGCCGCGGCCGAGAAGAACGGCTGGGCCATTCCCGCCGAGCCGCTGTACTTCGTCAAGACGCCCAACAGCTTCGCCGCGCACGGCCAGGCCATCGCCGCGCCGGCGGCGGAGGTCGGCCGTGTGGCCTACGAGGGCGAACTGGCCATCGTGATCGGACGCCGCGCGAAGAACGTCTCCGTCGAGCAGGCGGCAGCGCACATCTTCGGCTACAGCTGTGCCAACGACCTCACCGCGATGGAACTGCTGCAGCGCGACCCCGCCTTCCCGCAGTGGACGCGGGCCAAGGGCTTCGACGGTTTCGGCGTGTTCGGGCCGGTGATCGAGACCGACTTCGACCCCGCGACTGCCATGCTGCGCACCTTGGTCGGCGGCCGCGAGCGGCAGAACTACCCGCTCGCCGACATGATCTTCGCGCCGCACGAACTGGTGTCGCGCCTGTCGCACGACATGACGCTGGAGCCGGGCGACGTGATCCTGTGCGGCACCTCGCTCGGCGTGCTGCCGATGAAGCCAGGCACCACCGTCGAGGTCGACATCGACGGCGTCGGCAGGCTGGCCAACGTCTACGGCTGAGCCAACCGGCGGGAGCGGCTGGACCTCGAGCCGCCCGCGCTGCGCGCTGAGCGTGGCCGACAGCAGGCTGGTGGCGGCGTACACCGCATCGATGGTCGGCGTGGGCGTTTCGGTGATGCGGCCGAGCTCGACCACCGAGCCGACCAGCGCCTCGAGCTCGAGGGCGCGGCCATGCTCGACGTCCTGCAGCATCGAGGTCTTGTGCGCCCCCACCGCCTCGGCGCCGGCAATTCGCTGCTCGAGCGTGATCTTGAAGCGCACGCCAAGTGTTTCGGCCACCGTCTGCGCCTCGCGCATCATCGACGCGGCCAGCGCGCGCGTCGGGCCGAAGCGGCAGATCTGCTCCAGCGTGGCATGGGTCAGCGCCGAGATCGGGTTGAAGCTGAGGTTGCCCCACAGCTTGATCCACAGCTCGCTGCGGATGTCGCGGCTCACCGGGGCCTTGAAGCCAGCGCGCATCATCGCCTGCGACAGCGCGTCGATGCGCTCGGTGCGCTCGCCATCGAGCTCGCCGAGCGTGAAGCGGTTGCCCTCGATCACCTTCACCACACCGGGCTCGACCAGCTCGCTGGCCGGGTAGACCACGCTGCCGATGATGCGCTCGGGTTCGATGCAGTCGGCAATCACGCCGCCGGGATCGACGCTGTCCAGCCGCCGGCCTTCGTAGGGGCCGGCGAGCTTGTGGAAGTACCACCAGGGGATGCCGTTGATCATCGTCACGACCATGGTGTGCGGGCCGAACAGCTCGCGCAGCCCGGGCAGCACGTCGCGCACCTGATGGGCCTTCAGCGTGATCAGCACGGCGTCCTGCGGGCCGGCCTCGGCCATGTGCTGAACGGCGCGCGCCGTCGGGGCATGCTCCTCGCTGCCGTCTTCCAGGATGAGCCGGAAGCCGCGCGC
>CAZVLY010000298.1:0-5704 GCA_964628175.1 uncultured Piscinibacter sp.
CTGCGCTGGAGGCCCTGCGCGAACCGCTGGAGACCGGCCGCGTGACGATCTCGCGCGCGGCGCGGCAGGCGGATTTCCCGGCCCGCTTTCAACTGCTCGCCGCGATGAACCCCTGCCCTTGCGGCCACCTCGGCAACGCCCTGCGCAGCTGCCGCTGCACGCCCGACGTGGTCGCGCGCTATCAGGGCCGCCTGAGCGGACCGCTGCTCGACCGCATCGACCTGCAGGTCGAGGTGCCCGCAGTGGCGGCAAACGCGCTGTCCGCCGCGCCCGACGGCGACACCAGCGCGACGATCGCGCTGCGCGTGGCGCAGGCACGTGCGCGCGCCCTGCAGCGGCAGGCTGCGCTCAACCGCGATCTGGCCGGCGAGTCGCTCGAACGGCACTGCGCACTTGACGCCGCGGCGTCGAACTTCCTGCAGAGCGTGTCGGTGCGGCTGGGCTGGTCGGCACGCGGCTTTCACCGCGTGCTGCGCATCGCGCGCAGCATCGCCGACCTGGCCGACAGCGAAGCCATCGTGCTGGCGCACGTGGCCGAGGCGGTTCAGTACCGCCGCGTGCTGGCGGTGCAGTAGAGCGCTGTCAGCCCTGCGAACCCGCGATCGGCCGCAGCTTGTTGCCCTCGACGGTCACGCGCTCGCCGGTGCGCGGCGCGGTGGCCTGCTCGATGGTGCGCACCGAGCCGTCGTCCATGCGCACCGTGACCTCGTGCGCGGTGGTGCTCTTCTGGCGCTTCTCGATCTCGTTGCCGGCCACGCCGCCGCCGACGGCGCCGAGCACCGTCATCGCCGTGCGGCCGTTGCCCTTGCCCATCTGGTTGCCCACGGCCGCACCGAGCACGCCGCCGGCCAGGGCGCCGACGCCGCTGGACTGGCCCTTGTGGGTGACGGTGCGCACCGACTCGACCACGCCGCAGTCGCGGCACACCGGAGCCTGCGCGACCTTCGGCGAGACCGCCGCGGCAGCCGGCTTCTTCGGCGTCTTGTCGGCGGCCTTCGGCTGCTCCGTCGTTGCCACGGCCGGCACCGGTTGCGTGGCGGGTTCGGGAATCCCGTTGCGCATCAGCATGCCGGCGCCTGCGGCCAGCGAGGCGGCGCCGAGCACGCCGGCGATCAGCCACACCGTGCGCGAGGGAGGATTGCCAGTGGGCACCGCGCCCGGGGAAGTTTCGACGCTCATGCTTGTTCTCCTGAAAGGGTCGGGCCGCGCAGGGCATGCGCCGCCTCCACAACGACAACGCCGATTCGACCCCACCGGCACACCGGGGTGCCCGTGCCGATGGAATCAGGCGTAACGAACTGTCAGCTTCAGGCTCAGGCCGGATTCATGAACCCGAGGTCGCGCGCACTGAAATTGGCGAGATTCGGGAACACGTCGAGCAGCTGCGTGTCGCTCAGGCCGAACCACTTGCCCAGCGTGGCACCGAGCTGGTCCACCGAGGTGGTGGGCAGCAGGCTGCCGTTGCCCAGCTGGTCGGGGCTGCTGTCGAAGTTGTTGTTGTTCGTGTTCTTCGCACCATAGACGGGGAAGGTGCCGTACAGGTCGCCACCCCGGACCGCGCCGCCCATCACGAAGTGATGTGCGCCCCAGCCGTGGTCGGTGCCATCGCCATTGCTGGTGAAGGTGCGGCCGAAGTCGCTGGCGGTGAAGGTGGTGACGCGGTCGCGTGCGCCGAGCGCGCCCAGCGTGTCGTCGAAGTAGCGCAGTGCATGCGACAGCCGGGCCATCAGTTGCGCGTGGTTGCCGTTCTGCACGTCGTGCGTGTCGAAGCCGCCCATGCTGACGAAGAAGACCTGGCGCTTCGCGCCGATCGAGGCGTTGCTGCTGGCTTCGATCATGCGGGCCACGATCTGCAGCTGCTGCGCGAGGTTGTTGGCGATCGTGGTGCCGGGGTTGTTCGGGTCGGTGTAGCGCAGTTTCGGGTCGTTCGTGGCGCTGTAGTTGCCGCTGGCCGGCGCGGTGCCGAACAGCGGGTCGCTGGCCGGCTTGAGCGCATTGCGCAGCAGCGACTCGGCCTGCATCGACCGCGCCGCCACCGCCGACAGGTCGGCCTCGAGCACGTGGCCGCCGCGCGTGGTCTGCACGATGCGCTCCATCGCCGCGCCCACCGCGGCCGAGCCGTACACCTGGCCGCTGGCGTTGGTGCCCAGGCGGATCGCGCCGTTGTTGGTGACCTGGTACTGGCGCACGTCCTGGCCCGACAGCCACACGGCGTTGCCGCCGGCGGTGATCGAGGTGAACACGCTGCGCTGGTTCATCGACGCGAGCAGGTCGCCCATGCGCCCGCCCCAGCCGACCGTGGCGCCTTCGGGCTGGAAGGACTGCCAGGTGTTCTGCTGGTCGTTGTGCGAGAACAGGCTGGCCGGCTTGCGGTGCGAGGACTGGCTGTACTGCGCCTTGCTGGTCGGCAGGATCAGCGGCCCCACGTTGGGCAGGATCGCGAGCCGCCTGTCGGTGTTGAACATCGTCTGCAGCGCACCCATGGCCGGGTGCAGTGCGAACGTGCGGCCCTGCGCATTGGTCGGCGAGATCGGCAGCACGCCGCCCAGCCGGGCCGGCGAACCGGCCGCCGCACCGGCGTTGACCGCCGTGCCCGGCGCGAGCAGCGCGATCGAGTCGGGCGCCTGGCTGCGCAGGGTCGTGTAGTTGGTGAACGAGGCGGTGTCGGTGGGCAGCACCATGTTGATGGAGTCGTTGCCGCCGAACAGGAAGATGCACACGATGGCCTTGTAGTCGGCCGCGGTCTGCGCCGCCGCCGTGCCCAGGGCCGAAAGGTTCAGCGCCAGCGGTGCGCCGGCCGCGCCGAGCGTGGACATCACGCCGGCGTGCCGCAGGAACATGCGGCGGGAAGCGTCGATCTTCTTCATGGTGGTTTTCTCCCCGCTCACTTCTGCACCTGGAACTCGGGCGACACCACCGCCAGGAAGACGGCGGCATTGACGCGGTTCCGCCGGGCGGTGTCGATCGCCGCCTGGTTGCTGCCGGTGCTGTTCAGCGCCGGGATGGTGATGCTCTCGACCGCCGTGCGGATCTCGGTTTTCAATGCGTCGGGCATGCTGCCGTACAGCAGCTTCGTCGAGATCTGCTCGACCAGATCGGCCGGCCGATCCACCAGCGCCAACTCGGCGCTGAAATCGGGCTGCAGGTCGCGGCGCGTCACCGACGCGCCGTTGACGGTCACCGTGGCGCTGGCACCCACGCCCTGCGAGACGTTGTCGCGCATGTAGTTGACGTAGCCTGCGGCGGTGGTCTCCTGCGCCAGCGCCATCTCCGGCGCCACCAGGCCGGCCGCAGCGGCCTGCGTGCCCGGGGCGACGTAGCCGGGGCGGTAGAAGTTGAACACCGTGGGCGAGCGCATCGCCGTCTGGCCCAGCGAGCTGCCGGCGTTGTCGGTGTTGCCGACGCGGAAGTTGCCGCTGTCCGAACGGTAGCCGAAGGCGCGCAGCACGGCCGACAGCCGCAGGATGGGCTCGCGGATCTTGCCGCTGGTGCTGGACACGACACGGGCCTCGGGGTGCAGCAGCACCGCCTTGACCACCGCGCGCAGGTCGCCGCGCACGCCGCTGCCGTTGTTGTTGAAGGCGGCCGCCACCGCGCCGACGTAGGCCGGGCTCGGGTTGCTGGTGACCAGGCGCTGGATCAGCTGCTTGCCGATGAAGGGGCCGACGTTCGGGTGGTTGTACAGCGTGTCCAGCGCCGTCTTCAGGCTGGCGTTCGGGTCGGACTGCGTCTGCGCCGCGATGTTCGCCGACAGGAACACCTTCTCTTCGGTGCTGTGGTGCTGCGGGTAGCCGACCATCGGCTTGATCCAGCGGTCGGGGTCGGACACGCCGCCCAGCGAGCCGTTGCTGAAGCAGCCGTTGTCGGGCCAGTCGGGGCAGGCCCAGCTGAAGCCAGTGAACACCTTGGCCAGGCCGGCGATGTCGGCCGGCGTGTAGGTCTCGAGCGCAGCGCCGTTGGCCTGCTTGACCGAGCCGTCGTCGTTGAGCTGCTGCAGGCCGATCGAGAACAGCTGCATCACCTCGCGGGCATAGTTCTCGTCGGGCACGCGGCCGGTGCGCGGGTCGGCCTTGCGGTTGCGCAGGCTGGTCAGGTAGGCCCCCATCATCGGGTGCAGCGACACCGACTCGAGCAGGTCGCGGTAGTTGCCCAGGCCCTTGGCGGCGAGCATGTCCATGTAGTCGGCCACGGCACGCGGGTTGTCGCCCACCGTGCCGTCCTGCAGCGAGATCACGAAGATCTGCGACAGCGCAAAGGCGACCCGCTGGCGCAGCTGGTCGTCGCCGCTGACGGCCTGCTTCCAGAAGCTGTTGTAGATGCCGTCCTGGCCGATGCTGTTGGCGGCGTTGGCAGCCTTGACCACCGCATCCTGCGCCTCCCACGAGGCGCGGTGCGAGACCGCCGGCGCGGCGAGCTGCTCGTCGATCCAGGCGCCGTAGCCGACGGCCATGACACGGTCGACGGCGGCAGTGGTCGGCCCGAAGCTCGCCTGGGTCAGAAAGCGCGCCGCGTCGCTGCGCGAGGCGGGAATCTCGGAGGCCGTCCCGCTGGTCTCCTCGTCCTTCGCGCCGCCGCAGGCAGCCAGAGCCAGCACGACGCTGGCGGCCAGGGCGCCGAGCGCCACACGGGTTCGCGTCGCCAGGGTTCGTCCCTGGTCGATCGGGTCTTGAGTCATCACGGTCGCCTCCACTTGAAACCGTTTGCTTTGCTCGAGGCATGCAGCACGCATGCCAGGGCGAAGCGGCGATTCTTGGCGCTTCGGCGCAGCGGATGTGGCCAGAAATTGGCAATCCGGCAAGGTCTTACACGTGGTCGCAATTCGAGCGCCGACACAATGCGGCGGTCCTGTTGCGAGCGCTTGCGTCCGCCGTCAGCGGATACAAGCGAAGGCGCGCGGCTACAGCAGCGCGGACAGCGAGCGCCGCACCTGCGACACGTCGAGCGCGCTGCGGGCGGCCCAGTCGGCCAACTGGTCTTCGCCCACTTTTCCGACGTTGAAGTACGCGGCCTGCGGGTGGGCGAGATAGAAGCCGCTGACGCTGGCCGCGGGCGTCATCGCCAGGCTCTCGGTGAGGCCCATGCCGATGTCCTCGCAATGCAGCACGCGGAACATGTCGCGCTTGACGGTGTGGTCCGGGCAGGCCGGGTAGCCGGGCGCGGGGCGGATGCCGCGGTACTTCTCGGCGATCAGGTCGGCGTTGCTCAGTTGCTCGTCGGCCGCATAGCCCCAGAACTCGGTGCGCACACGCTGGTGCAGCCGTTCGGCGAAGGCCTCGGCCAGGCGATCGGCCAGTGCCTTGAGCATGATGGCGCTGTAGTCGTCGTGGTCGCCCAGGAACTGCTTCTCCTTCTTCTCGATGCCCAGCCCCGCGGTGACGGCGAACAGGCCCACGTAGTCGGCCACGCCGCTGGCCCTGGGCGCGACGAAGTCGGCCAGGCAGCGGTTCGGGCGCCGCACGCCGTCGACCACCGGCCGCTCCGACTGCATGCGCAGCCCGTGCCACGTCATGAGCACCTGCTCGCGCGACTCGTCGGCATAGATCTCGATGTCGTCGTCGTTGACCGTGTTCGCCGGGAACAGGCCGATCACCCCGTTGGCAGCGAGCCAGCGCCCTTCGATCAGTCGCTTGAGCATGCGCTGGCCGTCACTGAGCACGCGCCGCGCCGATTCGCCGACGATGTCGTCGGTGAGGATCGCCGGGTA
>CAZVLY010000299.1:0-5636 GCA_964628175.1 uncultured Piscinibacter sp.
GTGGCTCATGTTGGCCAGGAACTGGCTCTTGGCCCGTGTGGCGGCCTCGGCGGCGTCGCGCGCCTCGGCAAGTGCCGCATTGCTCGCCTCGAGTTCGCGCGTGCGCTCGGCCACGCGTGCTTCCAGCGTGGCGTTCAGGGCGCGGACCTGCTGCTCGGCACGCCGCCGCTCGGTCACGTCGCGCACGAACACCAGGGTCGAGCGGTCGTCGCCGCCCAGGCCGACCTGGGTGACCGAGATCTCGCAATCGAACTCGCTGCCGTCCAGCCGGCAGGCGACCATCTCGTACTGCGCTTCCACCGCCTGGCCGACGGCACGCTGGCGCGAGCGCGCGGCGAAGGCGGCCCGGGAGTGCGGGGCCACGAGATCCATCACCGGGCGGCCCGTCACCGCGGCCAGACTCGGTGCGCCGAACAGGCGCAGGAAGCTCGGGTTGCCGTAGGCTACTTCGTCGCCCCGCGACACACCGATCGCAACGGGCGCTTCCTCGATCAGTTGGCGCAGGCGCAGCTCGCTTGAAAGAATTGCCGCTTCCGCGTGCTTTCGATCGCTGATGTCCTTGATCACCCCCGCCATGTGCACCGCTTGCCCGGCAGCGTCGTACAGCCCGCGGCCATAGGTCTCGAGCCAGTGCACGCTGCCGTCGGGCCAGACCACACGTTCCTCGGCCCGGTAGGTCGGCAGGCGCCCCTTCAGGCAGTCGATGAAGCGCTCGCGCGAGGCAGCGACGTCGTCCGGATGCAGGCATTCGAGGAACTGCGGGAAGCGCCCACCGAACGACGCCGTCGGCAGTCCCAGCAGCGGCGACAGGTCGCCGTACCAGCGGGGCGTGTCGGTGGCCACGTCCCAGATCCAGGTGATGATGCCCATCGCTTCCTGGACCAGCGCAAGTTGCGCTGCGGATTCAGCGTCGGACGAAGGAAGTGCGGCGTCGGATGGCTGCATGGCGGGCTTCATTCTGCGCCCGCACCAGCAGGCGGCCAGTGCGATCATGGGCCTCGGGGCGTCCCAGCGGACGCCCTCGGATGCAGGTTCCGGGAAGGCCCTCGTCCTCGTGCGGCGTCAGGCGCGTCGGCGTGCGAGCGCTCCGATCGCCAGGCCGAGGGCCGCCAGCCAGCCTCCGCCGAGGGCGCCGCCGCCGCTGTCGTCGGCAGGCGGCGTGGTGGGCGAGGCGATGCTGCCGTTGAGGAACAGCACACGCTCGAAGGTGGTCGTCGAGGCGCCCTGCTTCAAGGTGAACACCAGGGCGGGGGTGGAGATGGTGCTGTCGACCGGCGCGTAGGTCACGGTGATCGAGCAGCTGCCCGTCGGCGTCAGCGTCACGCCTTCGCAGCCGGCCTTGGCGAGCACGAAGTTGGCCGCGCCGGTGCCGACCGCTTCCACGCGGGTCACCTGCAGGTTCTCGCTCACGGCGGTCGAGTGCTTCAGCGACACCGTCTGCGCGGCCGAGTTGCCGTTCAAGGCCGCGCTGAAATTCAGCTGCGACTCGCTGGTGGGCGTGGTCTTCGGGGTGTCGGCGAGGTAGGCGGCGATGTTGCGCACCTGTTGCAGGTCCAGCGCCTGGAAGGGCCGCATGTCGGGCTGGCCGGTCAGCGCCTGCGTGAAGCGGGTCATCGCCGCGTCGAAGCTGATGTCGGCGTTGATGTCGCCCCCGTTGCCGGTGGCGGCGCTGATCGCGCTGCGCCGATCCTGCACGCTGCCATGACAGGCCGGGCAGCTCATCGTGATGCCGGCCTTGCCGGACGCGGCGGGGGTGTTCTCGAACAGCGCCTGGCCGGCCACCGGGTCGCCGGTTGTCTGCGCCTGCGCAGCGCAGGCGATCACGGAGAGTGCAAGGGCGAGCGGAGCGAGGGTCGGGCGCATGGGGTGGTGTGGAACTGCAATGCCCGCGATTCCAGCCTGCGTCGCCCCGCGCAGGGGTTATGAAAGGTTACCGCCGGTGGACTGTTGCACGCCAAAGACGTTAGCGTGGCCTGCATGAGCCCCAACCGCCGGTCCTGGCCAACGCGCCTCGTGGGTCGGGCCCTCGTCGCCGCCGCGGGGGCGCTGCTGCTCGCCGGGGCGGCCCGCGCCGACGATGCCGCGATCGCAGATCGCCCGCAGCGCGAACGCGCGACCCTGGCCGGGCTCGACGCCGAGCCCCTGACCTCGGCGGAGCTCACCCTGTCCGTCGGCCCGCTGCGGCCCCCGGGGCCGGATTTCCTGGCCCTGCCGGTGCGTGGCGGCAGCGGCGCGCAATGGCGTTTCGCCGGCGGCGATGCGGAGGGCTGGCGCTGGCAGTTCGGTGGCTTTGCGCTCGAACGGCGCGATGGGCGCTTCGATCTCGACGGTACCGCGCTGAGCGTGCCGGTCGGCCCGGGGCGGGCCTATGCCTCGGTGCAGCGCCGCCACTGGGGGCCCTCGCGCATCGGCAGCCTGATCCTCGACGGCGGCGCGCGCGCCGTTCCCGCCATCGGCTGGCGCAAGACCGCGGCCACGCCGTTCGAGCTGCCGGCCCTGTCGTGGCTCGGCCCGTGGCGGGCCGACGTTTTCGCCGGCCAGCTCTCCAACCCGAGCGGGCCGGGCCAGGTCAAGCTGCTCGGCGCGCGCCTGGAGATCGAGCCGCTGGCCGGCCTGGAGATCGGCGCTTCGCGTGTCATGCAGTGGGGCGGCGCCGGTCGTTCGGAGTCGCTGCCCACCTTGCTGCGCGGCCTGGCCGGGGCGGACAACTTCGGCAGCGGCAGCAACATCGAACCCGGCAACCAGTTGGGCGGCTTCGACCTGCGCTACACGCTGCGCTGGGCTGCGCGGCAAAGCATCGCGGTGCACGGTCAGGCGATCGGCGAGGACGAGGCCCACCAGCTGCCCAGCCGCTACCTCGGCTCCCTCGGCGCCGAACTGAGCGCGGTGATCGGCGAAGGGCCGGCGCTGAACCTGTTCGTCGAGGCAGCGAACACCACGGCCGGCGGCGCCTTCGGGCGGCCGGCGCCCGGAACGGCCTACCACCACCCGCTCTATGCGGCGGGCTACGTGCAGCGCGGCGCACCGCTGGGCCACCCTGCCGGGGGCGACGTCAGGCTGCTCAGCGCGGGGGCGCAACTGGCGCGGGGCCCGCTGCGCGTGCTGCTCATGGCGCATGGCGGTAGCGCATTGGCGCCGACGCCGACGCTGCGCGCCGCGGGATCGGTGCGTGGTGTCGAAGCCGATCTGCAGGCGCTGCTGCCGCAGGGCTTCGGGATGGGCCTCAGCCTGAGCCACTGGCGCGATGCGCTGGGCCACCGCAGCGCCGTGCAATGGCGCTGGCAGGTGCCGCTCGAGCGGCTCGCGCCTACTCCGGCCGCGCGTAGCGCTTGGCGCGCAGGTTCTTCTTGATCTCCTGCAGCATCGGCCGCAGCTCGCCGGGCAGGCGCAGCGCCACCGCGGTGGTGAGGATGTCGATCACCATCAGGTGCAGCAGGCGCGACACCATCGGGCTGTAGCGGTCGTAGTCTTCCGGGTGGTCGACCGCGAGCAGGATCTGGCTGGCGCCGCCCTGCGCCATCTGTGCCAGCGGGCTGCCGCTGGCGGTCACGACGATCAGCGTGGCGCCCTTGCGGCGCGCGATCTCGGCCACGTCGACCAGGTCGCGGCTGCGCCCGGAGTTGCTGATGATCACCGCGCAGTCGCCCGGCTGCAGCATGGTGGCGCTCATCACCTGCACATGGCCGTCGCTCACCGCGGTGGCGTTCACGCCCAGGCGGAAGAACTTGTGCTGCGCATCCTGCGCCACGATGCCCGAGTTGCCCACGCCGTAGAACTCGATGCGCCGGCCGCTCTTGCCGGCTTCGGCGAGCGCCACGATGGCGCGCTCGAAGGCATGGCTGGCGGCGTCGTTGCGGTACTTGAGCAGCGCGCTCACCGCGTTGTCGATCACCTTGACGACGATGTCGGCGGTCTTGTCGTCCTCGTCCACCGCACGGTGCACGAAGGGCACGCCCTCGTTGACGCTGCCGGCGAGCTTGCGCTTGAAGTCGGCCAGGCCGTCGTAGCCGACGCTGCGGCAGAAGCGCACCACCGTCGGCTTGCTGACATGCGAGCGCTCGGCCAGCTCGACCACCGGCAGCGTCGCGAACGCGCGCGGGTCCGCCAGCAGCAGCCTGGCCACGCGCTGCTCGGCGGGCGGCAGCGCCGGGATCGAGGCCTTGATGCGGTCGAGCATGCCGCTCACTGCTCCTCGGCCCAGGCGAAACCGTCGCGGGCGACCAGCGCGCTGGCGGCGGCCGGGCCCCAGGTGCCGGCGGCGTAGGGCCGCGGGCCGGTGCTGTCGCGTGACCAGGCGGTGAGGATGGGCTCCACCCAGCGCCAGGCCTGCTCCTGCTCGTCGCTGCGCACGAACAGGTTGAGCTTGCCGGCGATGGCGTCGAGCAGCAGGCGTTCGTAGCCGCCGACGCGGTTCTCGGCGAAGGCCTTGTCGAAGTCGAGGTCGAGGAACACCGGCGCCAGCGCGTCGCTCTGGCCCGAGCCCTTGGCGGCCAGCAGGTGCAGTTCCAGCCCGTCCTCGGGCTGCAGCTTGATGACCAGCTTGTTGGGCTGGTTCAGGCCCGGGAAGATGCTGTGCGGCGTGGGCCGGAAGTTGACGACGATCTGCGCGTCGCGCGCCGCCAGCCGCTTGCCGGTGCGCAGGTAGAAGGGCACGCCGGCCCAGCGCCAGTTCTGAATCTCGGTGCGCAGCGCGACGAAGGTCTCGGTCTGGCTGCCCGCCGGCACCTTCACCTCCTCGAGGTAGGCCAGTGCCGGGTTGCCGTCGCAGTTGCCGGCGCGGTACTGGCCGCGCACCACGTCGCGCGCCACGCTCTCGTCGGTGAAGGGCTTGAGCGAGCGCAGCACCTTGAGCTTCTCGTCGCGGATCGCGTCGGCGTCGTTGCGCCCGGGCGGCTCCATCGCCACCATGGTCAGCAGCTGCAGCGCATGGTTCTGGATCATGTCGCGCAGCGCGCCGGTGCGGTCGTAGAAGTCGCCGCGCGTGCCCACGCCGATGCTCTCGGCCAGCGTGATCTGGATGTTGGCGATGCTCTCGCGCCGCCACAGCGGCTCGAACAGCGCGTTGCCGAAGCGCAGCGCCATCAGGTTCTGCACCGCCGCCTTGCCCAGGTAGTGGTCGATGCGCAGCGCCTGCGTCTCTGTGAACGCGCCGCGCACCACGCGGTTGATCTCCTGCGCGCTGGCCAGGTCGTGGCCGAGCGGCTTCTCGAGCACCACGCGCACGTTCGGCCCGTTCAGGCCGACCTTGCCGAGCTGCTCGCAGATCTGCGGGAACAGGTGCGGGCTGGTGGCCAGGAACAGCACCACCGTCTCGGCGCCGCGCGCGTCGACCCATTCCTTCAGGCCGGCGTAGTGCTCGGGCAGCGAGAGGTCCATGCGGCGGTACTGCAGCATCTCGGCGAAGCGCGCGAACTCCTCGTCGCTGGGTCGCTTGGCGCTCTCCACCTCGACGAAGCGCTCCTTGATGAAGGCGCGGTAGTCGTCGTCGCTGCGTTCGTCGCGGGCGACCGAGAGGATGCGGCCGCCGCTGGGCAGCTTGCCGTGGCGCCAGGCCTGGAACAGCGCCGGCATCAGCTTTCGCCAGGTGAGGTCGCCGGTGCCGCCGAAGAAGACGAGGTCGAAGGACATGTCGATGA
>CAZVLY010000300.1:0-5632 GCA_964628175.1 uncultured Piscinibacter sp.
CCGCCGATGCGGTCGCAGATCAGGCCCGAGATGAGCCGGCTGGCGATGCCGCAGGCGAGCATCAGCGAGAGCATCTGCGCGCCCTGCGCGGCGCCGTAGCCGAGGTCGGTGCAGTAGGCGACGATGTGCACCTGCGGCATCGACATCGCCACGCAGCAGGCCACGCCGGCCACGCACAGCAGCGCCTGCGCCTGGTTCATCGAGAAGCCGAAGGGCCGGTCGGAAGGCTGCGCCGCCGCACCGCCGCGCGTCACACCGGCCACGGCGGCCGGCGGGCGCGGCCGCAGCGCCAGCGCCAGCAGCGGCATGGCCACCGCGCTGACGACGGCGAGCATCGTGTAGGCGCCGCGCCAGCCGGCGGTGTCGACGAAGTGCTGCACGATCGGCGGCCAGATCGCGCCGGCCACGTAGTTGCCGCTGGCGCAGATGGCCACCGCGATGCCGCGCCGGCGCACGAACCAGAGGGACGTGTCGGCCACCAGCGGCGCGAAGGTGGCCGAGCTGCCGAGCAGGCCGAGCAGCAGGCCGGAGACGATGGCGAAGCCGAGGATGCTGCTGGCCTGCGCGGCGAGCGCGAAGCCGCTGGCCAGGCCGGCCGAGCCGATCAGCACCGGCACCATCACGCCGAAGCGGTCGGCCAGCTTGCCCATCAGCACGCCGCCGATGCCGAAGCCGACCATCAGCAGCGTGTAGGGCAGCGAGGCATCGGCGCGCGCCACGCCGAACTCGGCCTGCACCGCCGGCAGCACCACGGCGACGACGTACATCGCCGCCGAGCCGATGGTCATCAGGCCCAGCGTGGCGGCAAGGCGCAGCCAGGCATAGCGGGAATCGGCAGAGTGGTCAGGCATGCAGCGCGGTGGGCAGGGTGCGGGGTTCCTCGCGCTGTGGCGAACGTTCGGCCAGGCGCTTGACGATCTGGCCGAGGCGCTTCATCGCGGCCTCGGTCTGTGCGGTGAAGGGCTCGCCGTACTGCAGACGGATGAAGTGGTCGAAGCGCCGCGTGGTCGAGAAGGCGGCGCCCGGGCCCACGCCGATGTGCTCCAGACGCGCCAGCGCGAACACCTCGCGCGAGTCGACGTGTTTCGGCATCTCGATCCACAGCATCATGCCGCCCTGCGGCAGGATCATGCGGCAGCCCATCGGGAAGTGGCGCGCCACCGCGTCGACCATCTGGTGCATCTGCGTCTTCAGCGCGGCGCGCAGGCGGCGCAGGTGGTGGTCGTAGCCGCCGTCGCGGATGAACTGCGCCAGCACCTCCTGCGTGAGCATCGGGCAGGCCACCGAGGTGCGGAACTTCAGCGCCTGCGTCTTCAGGAAATGCCGCCCCGGCGCCACCCAGCCGATGCGGTAGCCGGGCGCCACGGTCTTGGTGAAGGCCGAGCACAGGATCACGTCGGCCTCGGCATCGAAGCTCTTCAGCACCGGCGGGCGCTGCTCGCCGAAGTAGAGCTCGCCGTAGATGTCGCTCTCGATCAGCGTGATGCCGCGTTCGGCCGTCAGCTTGACCAGCTCGCGCTTGCGCTCCACCGGCATCAGGCTGCCCATCGGGTTGGGGAAGTTGGGCAGCAGCACGCAGGCCTTCACCGCGCCCGGCGTGCGGGTGGCGAACTCCAGCGCCTCCAGCGAGATGCCGTCGCGCGGATGCGTCGGGATCTCCAGCGCGCGCATGCCCAGGCTCTCGATCACCTGCAGCAGGTGGAAGTAGGTCGGCGACTCCAGCACGATGGTGTCGCCCGCGCCGGCCACCGAGCGCAGCGCGAGGTAGACGGCCTCCAGGCCGCCGTTGGTGATGACGATCTCCTCCGGCCGCAACTGCACGCCCGAGCCCACGGCGCGGCGCGCGATCTCCTGGCGCAGCGCGGCGCTGCCTTCCATCTGGCAGCGCGAGGCGTACTCCGGGTGGCGCCGGTTCACGCCGGCCAGCAGGTGCTGCAGCTTGGCTTCGGGCAGCAGCGAACGGGCCGGCTGCGCGTGGAAGGAGGGCACGGCCAGCGGGTCGTTGACGATCCACAGGAACTCCTGCAGCACCTGGTCCATGTTGACCAGCGAGGGCGCTTCCATGCGCAGGTCGAGCATCGGCTCGGGCAGGGCGAACGCGCGCGGCGCGACGAAGTAGCCCGACTTCGGCCGCGCCTCGACCACGCCGCGGTTCTCCAGGCTGCGGTAGACCTGCAGCGCGGTGCTCATGCTCACGCCGTGCTGTTGCGCGAGCTGGCGCACCGAGGGCAGCCGCGCGCCGGCGGCCATGGCGCCGCTGGCGATCGCCGCCTCGATCTGTGCGGCGATGCGCTGGTACAGGGGGCCGGAAGACCCGGTGGCGGCGTCCATGCGAAGCATTGTGAACCGCGCAGGCCCGGGCGTACCGGTACAGAGGTGGCCATCTGTCGCCAGTACAGAGCGCTGCGGTGCCGGCTGTACCGGTGCACTTTGGCCAGTGCTGCGTCTGTCGCCGGATCGGGTCTGTGCCGACACTGGCCTGCCCTTCCTCACCGGGACCGCACCATGCTCCAGCTCCAGACTCCCCTCGTGCTGCAACTCTCCGACGGCCAGCTGCTGCGCTGGACGCAGGCCATGGCGGTGACGCTGCGCGTGATCGCCGGCCGTGTCTGGGTGACGCGCCCCGGTGATCTCGACGATCACTTCCTGGACGCCGGAGATCAGCTGAAGATCGACGCGCGATCTCGTGCGCTGATCGGCGCCGAGGGCGAGGCGAAGCTCGCCGTCGACGCGGCGTGATCGCGATCGCTCAGGCCGGCACGGCTTCGGCGCCGACCAGCGCCAGCACGGCGCGCACGATGCCGTCGGCCTGCGGCAGCGCCGCCTGCTCCAGCATCCACGACGAGGGCGCGGGCGCGTCCGGCCCGGTGATGCGGCGGATCGGCGCCTTCAGCGAGGCGAAGGCCTTCTCGCCGACGATCGCCGCCACCTCGGCGCCGACACCGCAGGGCGCCGCCGCTTCGTGCACCACGACCAGCCGGCCGGTCTTCCGCACCGAGCGCAGGATGGTCGCCTCGTCCAGCGGCTTGAGCGTGCGCAGGTCGACCACCTCGGCGTCGACGCCGCGCCCGGCGAGCTGATCGGCCGCGGCCAGGCAGGTCGTCACCGTCTTCGAGTAGGACACCAGCGTCACGTCGGTGCCCGCGCGCAGCACGGCGGCCTGGCCGAGCGGCACCACGTGCTCGCCCTCGGGCACCGGGCCCGGCGTGTAGCCCACCGTCATGTCCATGAAGAACAGCACCGGATTCGGGTCGCGGATGGCGCTCTTCAGCAGGCCCTTGTAGTCGGCCGTGCTGTGCGGCATCACCACCTTCAGCCCCGGCGAGTGCACGAACATCGCCTCGAGGTTGTGGTTGTGCTGGCCGCCGACGGTCCAGCCCGCGCCGGTGCGCGCCAGCACGACCATCGGGAACTCGAACTGCCCGCCCGACAGGTAGCGCAGCTTGCCGGCGCTGTTCATGATCGCGTCCATCGACAGCGTCATGAAGGGCGCGTACAGCAGGTCGATGACGGGCCGCAGGCCCATCGCGGCCGCGCCCGCCGCGGCGCCGGCGATGATGCCTTCGGCCAGCGGCGTGTTGCGCACGCGCTGTGCGCCGAACTCGGCGAGCAGATCGCGGCGGTTCGTCGCGACGCCCTCGCCGAAGGTCAGCACGCGCGCATCGCGGCGCATCTCCTCGGCCAGGGCCTGGCCGACGGCATCGTTGACGGTGATGGTCTGCATGATCGGATCCTTTCGTGTTCAGGCGTAGACGTCGGTGAGCAGCTCGCGGGCGTCGGGCCAGGGCGAGTTCTGCGCGAAGGCGAAGGCGGCCTCGACGGTGTCGGCCACGCGCTGCTGCAGGTGCGCGAGCTCGCCGGCGGCCAGTTCGCCGGCGGCCAGCAGGCGGTCGCGCTGCAGCGCGATCGGGTCGCGCGCCTTCCAGCGCGCCAGTTCGTCCGCATCGACGTAGGCCTGGTCGTCGGGCTCGTAGTGGCCGCGCGTGCGGTAGGTGATCAGCTCGAGGAAGTAGGGCGTGCCGGTCGTGCGCACATGCTCGGCGGCCACGAGTGCGGCGGCGTGCACCGCCTCGACGTCGTTGCCGTCGACGGCGACGGCCGGCAGGCCGTGCGACGCCGCCCAGGGGCGCACCTGCTCGTGCGGCATGGTCTCGTCGCGGCGCACGAAGGCCTGCCACTGGTTGTTCTCGCAGACATAGAGCACCGGCAGCTGCCAGGTCACGGCGAGGTTGATCGACTCGTGGAAGATGCCTTCGCAGGCCGCGCCGTCGCCGAAGAAGACCGCGGTGATGCCGCCGGGCTCGGTGCCCTCGTTGGGCACGGTGGCGCCCATCTTCTGCGCCAGCGCCACGCCCGGCGCCAGCGACAGCTCGCCGCCGACGATGGTGGAGGTGAGCACCACGCCGAGCTCCTTGGCGGACACGTGCAGCGAGCCGCTCTTGCCGCGGCAGTAGCCGTCGGCGCGACCCATCACCTCGGCCATCAGGCGGCCGGGGTCGGCGCCGCGGGCGAGCAGGTGGCCGGCGCTGCGGTGGTTGGTGAGGATGCGGTCGCGCGGCTGCAGCGCGGTGACCACGCCGACGGCAGCGGCTTCCTGGCCGACGGCGGTGCAGGTGCCCGGCGAGCTGCCGGCATTGGCGGCGAGCCGCTCCTCGTGGGCGCGGATCAGCATCATGGTTTCGAGCATCGAGATGCGGCTGGGCTGGGGCATGGCGGGCCTCCGGGGTGGATCGATGAGAGGAATTCTCGGGATCGACCCCGCCCCGCTCATCGCCCGAAGGAGCCAATGGCCCATGCCTGGCGGGCCATGGCCCGCGGCCCGCGCGCTTCAGCGGCGGCACTGCTCCCGCAATGCGGCGGCGGCGAGGAAGGGCAGGCTGAGCAGGCCCATGCCGCCGCCGAGGTACTCGCCCTTCAGGCAGTCGCCCTTGGCGCTCCTCTGCACTTCGGCGCCGAGCCGCGTGTCGGGCGAGAGCGGCTCGGCGCCGAAACGCCCGGCCCGCGCGGCGAGGCCGGGATCGCGGGCACTGGCGCGCAGGGCGCGGCGCGTGGCCTCGCTGTCGAGCAGCGGCTCGGTGCGAGCGGGTGGCACCGCCTCTGACTGCGAGGCCGCAAGTTCAGGGGCGATCGCCTGCGCCGTGACCGCCTGCGCGGCGACGGCATCTCGGCGCGGCGGCTCGCCCCGTGCCGCCGGCGGCGCGCGGCGCGCCGGGCTGCGCACCGCCACAGGCGCCGAGGGCTCGGCAGCACGAGCCGGCGGCGCCGCCGCGATCAGCCGCACGCTGATGCGCGGCGGCACCGCATGGCCCGGTGCGCGCACGGCGTCGTGCAACCAGGCGATCAGCAGCGCCAGATGCGCGGCGACGACGATGGCCGCCGCGACCGTGCGGCTGCGCGAGGGCGGCCGCATCAGGCCTCGGTCGGATCGTCCGGCCCCGGCCGGAACTCGAGCAGGTCGCCGGGCTGGCAATCGAGCACTTCGCAGATGCGCGACAGCGTGTCGAAGCGCACGCCGCGCACCTTGCCCGACTTGAGCAGCGAGAGGTTCTGCTCGGTGATGCCGATGCGCTCGGCCAGTTCGCGCGAGCGCATCTTGCGCTTCGCGAGCATCACGTCGAGGTTGACGACGATG
>CAZVLY010000301.1:0-5606 GCA_964628175.1 uncultured Piscinibacter sp.
CCTTCGTCTCGGTCGGCCCGCTTCGCGCACGCATCATCGCCGCCGGCGACCCCTGTGTGCAGGACGTGGTCGTGGCCGGTCTGAACCGCGACGAGCTGGGCGTGCTGCTGTTCCCCCGCCTGGACGCCTGCCGTGCCTTCGCCGGGCTGCCGCCCGAGGCACCCGCCGGCGACGTGCTGGCCTCGCCCGACGTGCACGAATTCTTCCAGCGCCTGGTCGACAGCCAATGGGCAGTCGGCACCGGCAGCGCGACGCGCGTGGCGCGTGCGCTGGTGATGGTCGATGCGCCCAGCATCGACCGCGGGGAAGTCACCGACAAGGGTTCGATCAACCAGCGCGCGGTGCTGACGCAGCGCGCGGCGCTGGTCGAGCATCTGTACGCCGGCGGCAAGGGCGTCTACCTGCCGCAACGCTGAGGAAGAACGCGAGCATGAACATCCAGGGAATCGCCGCACTCGTCACCGGAGGTGCCTCCGGCCTGGGCGCCGCCACCGCGCGTGAGCTGGCGAGCCAGGGCGCGAAGGTCGCGGTGCTCGACCGCAATGCCGAAGGTGCGGCCGTGGTCGCCGCCGAGATCGGCGGCGTCGGCATCGAATGCGACATCACGAACACCGACAGCGTGCTCGCCGCGCTCGATGCCGCGCGGGCGGTGCACGGCCCGGCCCGCCTGCTGATGAACGTGGCCGGCATCGGCAGCGCGAAACGCATCGTCGGCAAGGACGGCGCACCGGCGCCGCTGGAGGACTTCGAGCGCGTCGTGCGCGTCAACCTGATCGGCACCTACAACATCACGCGCCTGGCCGTGGCCGAGATGGTGAAGCTCGAACCGCTCGCGGATGGCGAGCGCGGCGTGATCGTCAACACCGCCTCGGTCGCGGCCTTCGACGGCCAGGTCGGCCAGGAGGCCTACTCGGCGTCCAAGGGCGGCATCGTCGGCATGACGCTGCCGCTGGCGCGCGACCTGGCGCAGTTCGGCGTGCGCGTGTGCACCATTGCGCCGGGGCTGTTCCTCACGCCCCTGATGGCCGAGCTGCCGCAGGCGGTGCAGGACTCGCTGGCCGCGAGCATTCCCTTCCCCAAGCGTCTGGGCAAACCCGAAGAGTTTGCGCAGCTCGCCGCGGGCATCATCCACAACCTTTCGCTCAACGGCGAAGTGATCCGACTCGACGGCGCGCTGCGCATGGCGCCGCGCTGAAGCCCACGCACCCGGCCATGGCCAAGACCACCCTTCACACCGTCGACGTGCATTTCGGCGACTGCGACCCGGCAGGCATCGTGTTCTTCCCGAACTTCTCGCGCTGGATGGACGCCGCCTCGCTGAAGTTCTTCATGGAATGCGGCGTGCCGCCCTGGCGCGAGCTGGTGAAGACGCGCGGCATCGTCGGCACGCCGCTGCTGGAGATCAACACCAAGTTCATCAAGGCCGTGACCTACGGCGAGACGATCACCATCGCCACCTGGATCGAGGAGTGGCGCGACAAGGTGTTCGTGCAGATGCACCGCGTGACGCGCGGTGACGACCTGATCTGCGAAGGCCGCGAGGTGCGCGCCTTCGTGAAACGCGACGCCGACAATCCCGACCGGCTGCGTGCGATTCCCGTTCCCGACGACATCAGGCAACTGTGTTCCTGACCCACCCGCTCAACCCCTGGAGACAGACCATGAAAGCACTCAAGACCCTGGTGGCCGTTGCAGTCACGCTGCTGGCCGGCGCCGCGCAGGCCGACATCACCATCGGCATCAGCCTGCCGCTGACCGGCCCGGCCTCGGGCCTGGGCATCCCGATGAACAACTACATCAAGCTCTGGCCGACCGAGATCGCCGGCGAGAAGCTCAAGGTGATCGTGCTCGACGACGCCACCGACCCGACCAAGGGCGTGAGCAACGCCAAGAAGTTCGTCACCGAGGACAAGGTCGACATCATCATGGGCTCGGCCGCCACGCCGGTGGCCATCGCGATGGCCGACACCGCCGCCGAGTCGGGCACGCCGCAGTTCATGTTCTCGCCGGCCGTGCTGCCAGCGGGCAAGGACTTCTGGGCCTTCCGCCTGCCGCAGGGCAACGCGGTGATGGCCCACGCGATGATCGAGCACATGAAGAAGAACGGCGTGAAGACCGTCGGCTTCCTCGGCTACACCGACGCCTACGGCGAGAGCTGGCTGAACGACTTCAAGGCGCAGTCGCAGCTGCTCGGCGGGCCGCAGATCGTCGCCGTCGAGCGTTTCGCGCGCGCCGACACCAGCGTCACCGGCCAGGCCCTCAAGCTGGTCGCGGCCAACCCGGACGCGATGCTGGTCGTCGCCTCGGGTTCCGGCGCCGCGATGCCGCACAAGGGCATCATCGAGCGCGGCTACAAGGGCAAGATGTACCAGACCCACGCCGCGGCTTCGCGTGACCTGGTGCGCGTGGGCGGCAAGGACGTCGAGGGTGCCTTCGTCAGCTCCGGCCCGGCGGTGATCCCCGAGCAGCTGCCGGCCAACCACCCGTCGAAGGCGCTCGCCGCCGACTTCGTCGCCAAGTACGAGAAGGCGTATGGCGCGGGCAATCGCAACCAGTTCGCCGGCCACGCCTACGACGCCATCGTCGTGCTCGAGAAGGTGGTGCCGGTGGCGCTGAAGAAGGGCAAGCCGGGCAGCAAGGAGTTCCGCGCCGCCATCCGCGATGCGGTCGAGACCATGGGCCGCACGGTGGTCTCGCACGGCGTGCTGAACTACACCAAGGACAACCACTGGGGCTTCACGACCGAGACCGGCGTGATCCTCAAGGTCGTCAATGGCGACTGGAAAGTGGAATAAGCGATGGACTTCACGATCGCCAGCATCCTGACGCTGGACGGTGTCACCAACGGCGCGATCTACGCGCTGCTGGCCCTGGCCACGGTGCTGGTGTTCGCCGTCACGCGGGTGATCTTCATCCCGCAGGGCGAGTTCGTGGCCTACGGCGCGCTCACGCTCGCGCTGCTGCAGCTCGGGCAGGTGCCGGGCACGGTGTGGCTGCTGCTGGTGATGGCGGTGGTCGCGTCCGTGCTCGACGCCGTGGCCGGGCTGCGGCGAGGTCTGCCCGCCGCCGCAGTGGCCGCGGGCGCGCTGAAGTCGCTGGCCTTCCCGGTGGCGGTGTGCGCCGTCGCCTGGTGGGCCGCGCCGCAGAAGCTGCCGCTGCTGTTCCAGAGCCTGCTGACGCTGGCGATCGTCACGCCGCTGGGGCCGCTGGTCTACCGGCTGGCCTACGAGAAGCTGGCCGACGCCACCGTGCTGGTGCTGCTGATCGTCTCGGTGGGCACGCATTTCGCGCTCACTGGCCTGGGCCTGGTGTTCTTCGGTGCCGAGGGCTTCCGCAACCCGAGCTTCTGGGATGCGCGCTTCTCCGCCGGGCCGCTCACGCTGACCGGCCAGACGCTGATCATCTTCATGGTGTCGATCGCGCTGATCGTGGCGCTGTACCTGTTCTTCGAGCGCACGCTGCGCGGCAAGGCGCTGCGCGCCACCGCGGTGAACCGCCTGGGCGCGCGGCTGATGGGCATCTCCACCTCGGGTGCGGGGCAGCTCAGCTTCGGCCTGGCCGCCTTCATGGGCGCGCTGTCGGGCCTGCTGATCGGCCCGACCACCACGATGTTCTACGACTCCGGCTTCCTGATCGGCCTGAAGGGCTTCGTCGCCGCGATCTTCGGCGCGCTGGCCAGCTACCCGGCCGCGGCGCTCGGCGCGGTGTTCGTCGGCCTGATCGAGAGCTTCGGCTCGTTCTGGGCCAGTGCCTTCAAGGAAGTGATCGTCTTCACGCTGATCATCCCCGTGCTGCTGTGGCGTTCGTTCCAGCACGGCCACCACGACGAAGAAGAATGATGATGATGCGTCGTTACGTCCTGATCGCCTTCGTGCTGCTGGTCGCGGCGTTGCCGCTGCTGCCGGTGCCGGAGTTCTGGATCACCCAGGCCAACTACATCGGCCTGTACTCGCTGGTGGCGATCGGCCTGGTGCTGCTCACCGGCGTCGCGGGCCTGACCTCGTTCGGACAGGCCGCCTTCGTGGGCATGGGTGCCTACACGGCCGCCTACCTCACGCTCAGCTTCGGCGTGTCGCCGTGGCTGACGATCTGGGTGGGCCTGGCCTTCACCTTCGCCGCGGCGCTGGTGCTGGGCTGGGTGACGCTGCGCATGTCGGGCCACTTCCTGCCGCTGGCCACCATCGCCTGGGGCCTGAGCCTGTATTACCTGCTTGGCAACATCGACGCTTTGGGCAAGTACGACGGCCTGCTGGGCATCCCGGCCATCGAGTTCTTCGGCATCCCGCTGAACACCGGCCGCAGCTTCTATTTCCTGCTCTGGCTGCTGGTGCTGCTGGCGGCCTTCGGCGCGATCCGCCTGCTCGATTCGCGCACCGGCCGCGCGCTGCGCGCGGTCAAGGGCGGCACGACGATGGCCGAGGCGATGGGCGTCAACACCTTCCGCCTGAAGGTCACCGCCTTCGTGCTCGCCGCGCTGCTGGCCTGCGTGTCGGGCTGGCTGTTCGCGCACTTCCAGCGCACGGTCAACCCGTCGCCGTTCGGCCTGAACAAGGGCATCGAGTACCTGTTCATGGCGGTGATCGGCGGTGTCGGCCATGTGTGGGGCGCCATCGTCGGCGCCACCGTCGTCAAGGTGCTCGAAGAGCAGCTGCAGGACTGGCTGCCACGCCTGATGGGCACCAGCGGCAACTACGAGATCATCGTCTTCGGCATCCTGCTCGTGCTGGTGCTGCAGTACGCCCGCGACGGCATCTGGGCCTTCGTCGAGGCGCGCTTCCCCAAGCCGCAGCGCGCGGTCGACTGGGGCGACGCGCCCGCGCTGCCGCACCGCGAGCAGCCGCCGCAGGGCGAGGTGGTGCTCGATGTCGACCAGGCGCGCAAGGAGTTCGGCGGCCTGGTGGCGGTCAACGATGTCAGCTTCCAGGTGCGCGCCGGGCAGATCCTCGGCTTGATCGGGCCGAACGGCGCGGGCAAGTCGACCACCTTCAACCTCGTCACCGGCGTGCTGCCGGCCACGCGCGGCAAGGTGCTGCTGCGCGGCCAGCCGATCCAGAGCCTGCCCTCGCGCGAGATCGCCGCGCGCGGCGTGGCACGCACCTTCCAGCACGTGAAGATGATCCCCACCATGACGGTGCTGGAGAACGTCGCGCTCGGGGCCCACCTGCGCGGCTCGTCCGGCGTGGCCTCGGCCGTGCTGCGGCTCGATCGCGCGGAAGAGAAACGACTGCTGCGCGAGGCGCAGCGCCAGCTCGAGCGCATCGGCATGGCCGACCGCATGCACGAGCTCGCCGGCAACCTGGCGCTGGGCCCGCAGCGGCTGATGGAGATCGCCCGCGCGCTGGCCGCCGACCCGATGCTGCTGCTGCTCGACGAGCCGGCCGCCGGCCTGCGCCTGAAGGAGAAGCAGGCGCTGGCCGACGTGCTGCGCCAGCTGCGCAGCGAAGGCATGGCGATCCTGCTGGTCGAGCACGACATGGACCTGGTCATGGGCCTGGTCGACCGCGTGGTGGTGATGGAGTTCGGCACCAAGCTGATCGAAGGCACGCCGGAAGAGGTGCAGGCCAGCCCCGCGGTGCGCGCCGCCTACCTCGGAACCGAGCACTGAC
>CAZVLY010000302.1:0-5578 GCA_964628175.1 uncultured Piscinibacter sp.
CCGCTTCTACGAGAAGATGGGCGCCACGGTGATGCCCGACTGGCGCATCTGCCGCGTCACCGGCGACTCCTTGCGCCGCCTCGGCGAGGGCACTGCGTGACGGCCGACATCACCGCGCTGATCCGCTCTGCCAACCAGGGCGCCGAGGGCGCGGTGGACCGGCTCTACGAACTGCTCTACGCCGAGCTGCGCCAGATCGCCCATGCCAAGCTGCGCGGCGGCCAGGGCCCGACGCTTCTCGACACCACCTCGCTGGTGCACGAGTCCTACCTCAGGCTGGTGAAACTGCAGCAGTTGCGCGTGGAGGACCGCTCGCATTTCCTCGCCTACGCGGCGCGCGTGATGCGCTCGGTGGTGGTCGATCTCGTGCGCGAGAGTCGCGCCGAGCGCCGCGGCGGCGACCAGCTGATGGTCACCTTCGACACCCACGCCGCCGATGCCCAGCCGGCCTCCAGCGACGAGGTGCTGCAGGTGCACGAGGCGCTGCAGGAACTGGCCGCGATCGACGAGCGCCTGGTGCGCGTGGTCGAGATGCGCTACTTCGTCGGCCTGGAGATGGACGAGATCGCGCAGGCGCTCGGCGTGGCCAAGCGCACCGTGGAGCGCGACTGGGAGAAGGCGCGCAGCTTCCTGTACGCGAGCCTGAAGCGTGGTTGATCGGCGCGCGGCCATGGCGGATGGCCGCGCGGCGATGCGTATGCCTTCAGGATTCCGCATCACAAGCTCATGAACCTGGCCCGCGACGACTGGTCTGCCCTGCTGCGCCTGCTCGACGAAGCGCTCGAGCTGCCGCCGGCCGAGCGCGACGCCTGGCTGGCCGCGCGCGAGGCGGCGCTGGGTGTGCTCGCGCCGGCGCTGCGCCAGCTGCTCGACGAGCGGCGCGCCATCGAGACAGGCACCTTCCTGCAGGCGCTGCCGGTGCTGGCCGCTTCGCCGGCCTCGGCCGGCCTGGCGATGGGCCAGCACGTGGGACCGTACGTGCTGCTGCGCGAGCTCGGCCAGGGCGGCATGGCCAGCGTGTGGCTGGCCGAACGCGCCGACGGAGCGCACCGTCGCGAGGTGGCGCTCAAGCTGCCCTGGCTGGGCGCACGGGCCCGGGTCATCGGCGAGCGCTTCGCCCGCGAGCGCGAGATCCTCTCGGCGCTGACGCACCCGCACATCGCCTCGGTGCTCGATGCCGGCCTGGACGGCACGCAGCCCTGGCTCGCGCTCGAGTACGTGCAGGGCGAGCCGATCACCGCGCATGCGGCGAAACAAGCGCTGCCCACGGCGGCGCGGCTGCGCCTGTTCCTGCAGGTGCTGCAGGCGGTGCAGCACGCGCACGCGCAATTGGTCATCCACCGCGACATCAAGCCGGCCAACGTGCTGGTCGACGAACGCGGGCAGGTCAAGCTGCTCGATTTCGGCGTGGCCAAGCTGCTGGACGACGACGGCGCCACCCAGGACACCGAGCTCACCCAGCTCGGCGGCCGCGCGATGACGCCGCAGTACGCCTCGCCCGAGCAGGTGGCCGGGCAGGCGCTGGGCACGGCCAGCGACGTCTACTCGCTGGGCGTGCTGCTCTACGAGCTGCTCACCGGCCGGCTGCCCTACGCGCTCAAGCGCGCCACGCCGGCGGCGCTGGAAGAGGCGATCCTCGACGCGCAGTTGCGTCCGCCCAGCGCGGTGGTGGCGGACCCGGCCACAGCCCGCGCGCTGCGCGGCGACCTCGACACGATCGTGATGAAGGCGTTGGCCGCGCTGCCCGCCGATCGCTACAGCTCGGCGGAGTCGATGGCGCAGGACATCGAGCGGCACCTGCAATCGATGCCCATCCTGGCGCGCCCGGCGAGTATGGGTTACCGGCTGCGCAAGGCCCTCGTCCGGCATCGTGTGGCCTATGGCGTCACTTCGGCGCTGTCGATCACGCTCGCGGCGGGACTCGCTGCCACGGCCTGGCAGGCGCGCGAGGCGCGTGTCGAGGCTGCCCGTGCCGACCGGGCCAAGCGATTCGTGCTCTCGATCTTCCAGTCGGCCGACACCGGTTCCGGCAGCGGCGCGGCCACCACGGCGCTGGACCTGCTGCGGCAGGCGCGGGCCAAGGTGGACAGCGACTTCCGCGACGACGTGGCCGCCCAGGTCGAGCTGCAGACGTCGATTGCCTCCGGCCTGATCGGATTCGGGCAGGAGAACGACGCAGTCGGTCTGCTCGAGGGGGTCGTGCAGCTGGCGACACAACGACTCGGCCCGGGCGATCGCCTGACCGTCCAGGCCCGGCGTGTGCTCGGCGAAGGGCTGGCCACGCAGGCCCGCAGCGCCGAGGCGATCGTGCATTTGCGCGAAACCCTGGCGCAGGCGCGCCGGCTCGACGACTCCACGCTCATCGTCGAATCAATGCAGTGGCTCAGCCGCAGCCTGATCCTCTCCGGCTCGGCCGACGAGGCCGTGTCGATGGCACGCGAGGCGACAGCGATCGCCGACCGTGAGGCGGCACGGATCGATCCGGCGACGCGCCTGTACGCCTGGGGCTGGCTGGCCAATGCGCTGAGCTCCGCGCGCCGCCCCGGCGAGCTCGACGCGGCCCTGAAGGCGGAGGCCCTGGCCAAGCAGATCTTCGGTACGCGCGAGACGCAGCCGCTGATCGCCAACCACCTCGCCGTGGGCAGCGCCTACCTGGCCGAGGGTCGCTTTGCCGAAGCCGTCGCGACCCTGGGCGACAGTGCCGCGCGGATGAAGGCGCTGCTCGGCCCGCAGCACCGCGATGTCGCTGCGGCGTTCGGCTTTCTCGGCAGGGCCCAGCGCGACTACGGGCAGCCCGACGCGGCGCTCGGCAGCCTGCAGACGGGACTGCAGGCGACGGGGTCAGGCGATTCGAAGAACTCGGCGCTGCATCGGGCGGTGTCGGAGCAGGTCATGGGCGATGCGCTGAATGCACTGGGCCGCCACGACGAGGCCCTGGCCGCCGTGCAGCGATCGTTGCAGGCCTACGAGCAGGCCGCGGGTGCGAACAGTCCATTGGCGCGCAGCGCCTACCTCACGCAGTCGATGGCCTTGGCGGGTCTGGGCCGGCTCGCCGAGGCGGAGCGCGAGCTGCGGTCGCGGCGTGCAGGGCTCGATCCGAAGCAGGCATTGGTGGTCGCCCGATTCGACAACCAGCTGGCGGCCGTGCTGGCCGCGAGCGATCGCGCCGAGGAGGCGCTGGCGCTGGCGCTCGATGCCTCTGCCAGGCTGCGCGCAGCGGCACCGCCGGTCGCGGCTCGCTCGGCGTTGACCGTGGCCCTGGCGCAGCTGTCCGCAGGCCATGCGCGAGACGCCATCGCCACCCTGGAGCCGATGCTGGTCACACTCCAGGCGAACCAGCACGCCGATTCGCCCCTGCTGGCCGAAGCACGGTGGGTGCACGGGCGAGCGCTGCTGGCCAATCAACAAGCCGAAGCGGCCGAACCGCCGTTGCGCCAGGCCCGCGATACCTGGCAGCGGCTGAGCCCGCAGGGCCGCATGGCCGACCGGACGCTGCTGGAGCACGCACAGGCGATGCGCGCCCTGGGCCGCCCGGAACGATCGCCCGGGCTGCTGGCTGCCGCATCGCGCCTGGCTGCCTCCTCCTTCAAAGACGATCGGGCCGCCGCGACACGCTGGTGATCGCGGCGGCGAGCCCGAGCGTTCAGCCCGCGCGCCGCACGTCGAAATCGCGTCGTCTTCGCCCATGGATGTCCCATGGCGGATGTGCGTGTGCGATTGCGTATTCCTGGTCAGGCCCCTCCATGGCGGGGTTCCACACCAGGGAGAACACGATGGACACGACACGACTGCAGCAGCTTCGGCGGGCCTGGCTCGCGGCCGGCTGCGCCTCGATGCTGCTCGGCGCCTGCGGTGGCGGCTCGGACGAGGTCGGTACGCCGGCTCCAGTGCCCGCCCCCGTACCAGCACCGCCGCCAGCGCCCGCGCCCGCACCCGCGCCCGCGCCCGCACCCGCACCCGCACCCGCACCCGCACCCGCACCCGCACCCGCACCGATGCCCGCGCCGACCTGGTCCGCCGCGTCCTTGCTGGGCGCGGGCCCGGTGCCGATCGACGCGCGCCCGCAGCTGGCGGTCAATGCGGCCGGTGACGCCGTCGTGGTGTGGTCGCAGTGGGTGCAGGGACGCTATGCGGTGTTCGGCAGCTGATCCGCGCGAGCATCGGCGACGCCGTCGTGCCACTCGTGGGCATCGATGCCGCGGGACATGCGGTGGTCGCCTGGCGCGACTCCGACAGCGACGGCACGCCCGGCCAGACACACGCGATGTGGGCGGCGCGCGGCACACGCGGGGGCGACGGCTCCATCACCTGGACCGCCGGATTCAAGCTGCCCGCCAGCCGCGAGGCGCTGGACGGCTACGCGCTCGCCGTGTCGCCCGATGGCCTGGCGGTGCTCGCCTGGCGCGAGTTCCGGCCCGCGGTAGCGGACCTGCCGGCGCAGCTCAACCTCGTCGTGGCCGAAGGCGATGGCACGACCTGGTCGCCGGTCGTGCTGGTCGAGACGGCCGACGGCGACGTGGACCGTCCGGCCATCGCCGTCGGCTCCGGCGGTCAAACCGTGCTCGCCTGGGAGCAGGCCAGCGACAACGGGGCGCCGCAGGTGCTGGCCAGCCGTCGCGCAGGCGCCGCCTCGTGGAGCCTGCCGCAGGTGCTGAGCGTGGACGGCGGCCGCAGCACCGTGCTCGCGAGCCAACCGCGCGTGGCGGTGGCCGCCGATGGTCGCGCGCTGGTGGTCTGGCAGCAGAACGAAGGCATGCTGCGCAGCCTGTGGAGCAGCGCCGGGGCCGCGGGCGGCGCTTGGTCGGCCGGCGTGGGTATCACCGAGCAGGGCATGGCGCGCCAGTTCAACGAACCCGCGCTGGCCATGAACCCGGCCGGCCAGGCCGTGCTCGCCTGGGGCGATGCGAGGACTTCGTTCAGCCAGGTCTTCGTGCGCGGCTACGACGCCGCCACCGGCAGCTGGGGCAGCGAGCAACAGGCCTCCACCGACGGCCTGCTGCAGCACACCGAGCAGCGTGTCGCGATCGACGGCCAAGGGCGGGCCACCATCGTGTGGCGCGGCTCGTCGGCCAACCCGCATGCGTTCGCACGCAGCCTCGACAGCGCCGCGCACTGGCTGGGCGCTCCGCTTCGCATCGACAGCCCGGTCGACGACGCGAGCTTCGACCCGCAGGTCGCCGTCGACGCCGCCGGCACGCTCTTCACCGTCTGGACGCAGTTCAGAGGCAGCGTGGGCCAGGTGTGGAAGGCGACGGCGCCATGAACGAGGCGAGCGCGCTGTGGGAGGGCCGGCGCGGCTTCCGCCGCCTCGCCCTGGTGTGTGTGCTGGCCTTCGTGGTCGGGCTCCTGGTCGAGCAGGCGATGGAGCGAGGCGTGGTGGTCCCGGCCTGCGCCGCGCATGCCACGTCGCACGGGCTCGTCTATCGCGGCGTGACGGTGCATGGCCCGCGCAACAACGAGCCGGGCGCGCACTGCCTGTTCGGCCATGTCGGCGGCGACGAGACCAGCGCGAGCCTGCACAAGGTGCTGCCCTTCTTCACCAGCCTGGCGATCGACTTCCTGCTCGACATCGAGTTCA
>CAZVLY010000303.1:0-4308 GCA_964628175.1 uncultured Piscinibacter sp.
CCCGGAGTCGGCGCCGGCGCGGGCACGCTGGCGCGCGAGATCGAGATCGAGAGCGGGCTGCCGGAGCGCGTGCTGGTCAGCGTCGGTGGTGGCGGGCTGGTCGGCGGCCTCGCGGCCTGGTTCGCGGGGCGCAGCGAGGTCGTCGCGCTCGAACCCGCGCTGGCGCCGACACTGCATGCCGCGCGCGCCGCGGGCGAGCCGGTCGATGTCGCGGTCGGCGGCATCGCGGCGGACTCGCTCGGTGCGCGCCGCATCGGCGCGCTCGCGTGGGAGATCTCGCAGCGCCATGTCGCCCATTGCGCGCTGCTCGACGACGCCGCGATCCGCGCGGCCCAATTGTTCCTGTGGCGCGAGTTCAAGCTCGCGGTCGAACCGGCTGCGGCCTTGCCGCTCGCCGCGCTGCAGAGCGGCGTGATCGTGCCGCGTGCCGGCGAGCGCATCGCGCTGATCGTCTGCGGCGCGAACCTGGACCCGGCCAGCCTCGCCGAGCCGGTCGCGGCATGAAGCTGCTGCTGCTCGGCGGTGGCGTGTTCCTCGGCGCCGCCACCCTTGGCGCCGCGCTGGCGCGCGGGCACGAGGTCACCGTCTTCAACCGCGGCCGCGCGCGCCGGCATTGGCCCGATGGCGTCGAGGTGTTGACGGGCGACCGCGGCGGCGACCTGTCGGCGTTGACCAAGCGGCGCTGGGACGCCGTCATCGACTGCTGCGGCTACACGCCGGCCGAACTGCGCCGCAGCGCCGACGCACTCGCCGCGAACGATCGCTACCTGTTCGTCTCCAGCATTTCGGTGGTCGCGGCCTTCCCGCCGGGACAGCCTCATGACGAGGACGCGCCGCAGCTCACGGGCGAGACCGGCTACGGCGAGCAGAAGGCGCGCGCCGAGGCCGTGCTGCTGGCCGCGCGAGCGGGGCGCGCCACCATCGTGCGCCCCGGCCTGATCGTCGGCCCGCACGACCCGACCGGCCGCTTCACCCACTGGCCGCTGCGCGTGGCCCTGGGCGGCGAGGTGCTGGCGCCGGGCCGGCCCGAGCGACCGGTGCAGTTCATCGACGTGCGCGACCTCGCGGCCTGGTGCCTGCGCCTCGTCGAGCAGGGTGTCACCGGCAGCTTCAACGCCGTCGGCGATGGGCTGCCGATGGGCGAGCTGCTCGCGTGCTGCCGCGCGGTGTCGGGCAGCGACGCCCGCTTCACCTGGATCGACGATCGCACGCTGCTCGACGCGAAAGTCGAGGCCTGGAGCGAACTGCCGCTGTGGATCCCGGAAGACGATGCGGCCTTCGGCGGCATGCTGCTCGGCCGCAACGATCGCGCCCGCGCCGCCGGGCTGCGCACCCGGCCGCTGGCCGACACGGTGCGCGACACGCTGGCCTGGGCGCAGTCGCCCGAGGGCCAGGCCGCGCGCAGCCCGCACGCGATGACCGCCGAGCGCGAAGCCGCGCTGCTGGCCGCTGCGGCCACGCGCTGATTCAGATCTGCACCCGCGTGCCGAGCTCGACGACGGCGTTGTCGGGCAGGCGGAAGAACTCGACCACGCTGCCCGCGTTGCGGCTCATGCCCGCGAACAGCCGCTCGCGCCAGGACGCCATGCCCGGCCCCGGCGTCGGGACGATGGTCTCGCGGCTGAGGAAGTAGCTGGTCTCGAACGGCGGCACGGCCAGGCCCTGCGCCGCACACAGGCGCAGCGCGCGCGGCACGTCGGGGGTCTCCATGAAGCCGAAGTCCAGCGTCACGCGCCAGAAGCCCCGGCCCAGCGACTCGACCGCCGCACGCGCCGCGTCGTCCACCGCCGGCTGCTCGAGGAAGCGCACGGTGAGGATCACGTTGCACGCGTGCAGCACCTGGTTGTGCTTCAGGTTGTGCAGCAGCGCCTGCGGCACGGTGCTCGGGTCGGCCACCGCATAGACCGCCGTACGCGCGGCGCGCGGCACCTCATCCACGGCCAGCGCGTCGATGAACGGCTCCAGTTCCAGCCCCTCTCGGCGGATGCTCGCCAGCGCCAGCGCGCGGCCGCGCTGCCAGGTGCTCATCACCACGAACAGCAGCGCGCCCAGCGCCAGCGGGAACCAGCCGCCGTCGAGGAACTTCACCGCGCAGCTGGCCACCAGCAGCGCGTCGATGGTCAGGAAGAACAGCGTCGCGCCGATCGCCAGCGGCGCCGGCAGCCGCCAGCCCTCGCGCACGACGACGTAGGTGAGCAGCGTGGTGATCAGCATCGTCACCGTGACGGCGATGCCATAGGCCCCGGCCAGCGCCGACGAGCTGCCGAAGTACAGCACCGCGGCCACCACGCCGGCCAGCAGCACCCAGTTCACCAGCGGCATGTAGATCTGCCCGATCTCGCGCGCCGAGGTGTGGCGCACGGTCATGCGCGGCAGGAAGCCGAGCTGGATGGCCTGGCGCGTCATCGAGTAGGCCCCCGAGATGACCGCCTGCGAGGCGATGATGGCCGCCAGCGTGGCCAGCACCACAGCCGGCACCAGCAGCGGCTCGGGGAAGAGCCGGTAGAACGGGTTCTCGATCGCGCCCGGGTCGCGCATCAGCAGGGCGCCCTGGCCCATGTAGTTCAGCGCCAGCGCGGGCAGCACCAGGCCGGTCCAGGCGAGCTGGATGGGGCGGCGGCCGAAGTGGCCGAGGTCCGCGTACAGCGCCTCGGCACCGGTCAGCGCCAGCACGATGGCGCCGATGGCGGCGAACACCTTCCAGCCGCGCCCGGACAGGAACTGCGCCGCCTCGCGCGGGTCGAGCGCGGCCAGGATCGCCGGCTGCTGCACGATCTGCGAGACGCCGGTGAAGGCCAGCACCGCGAACCACAGCAGGATCACCGGCCCGAACAGGCGCCCGACCACGGCCGTGCCGAAGCGCTGCAGCGCGAACAGGCCGACCAGCACGGCCAGCGACAGCGGCAGCACCCAGGCCTTGAGCGCCGGCGCCACCACCTCCAGGCCTTCCATCGCACCGAGCACCGAGATCGCCGGCGTGATGAGGCTGTCGCCGTAGAACAGCGTCGCGCCGAACACGCCGAGCAGCAGCAGCGTGCGGCGCAGCCGCGGTCGGGCGCCGGCCGAGCGGGCCGCCAGTGCCGTGAGCGCGAGGCCGCCGCCCTCGCCGCGGTTGTCGGCGCGCAGGATCAGCGTCACGTACTTGAGCGTGACGACCAGCATCAGCGCCCAGAAGATGCACGACACCGCGCCAACCAGGTGCGCCGCATCCAGCGGCACGCCGGTGGCCGGCGCGAAGATCTCGCGCACCGTGTACAGCGGGCTGGTGCCGATGTCGCCGTAGACGACACCGATCGCGCCGAGGGTCAGGGCCGCCAGACCCTGGCGGCCCGGGTGGGCCGGCGTGGCGGTTGCTGCGCCGGGCGAAACGGTCGAGGCGGACGAGGCGGACATGGCAACGGAGGTTCGTGGTGGAACCCTCAGCGTGCGCGCCCTCGCGTCAGGAAGGCATAAGGGGCGCGGCCGGATCCTCGTCGGGCTCGGCCAGGCGGTAGCCCACGCCGGGGTCGGTGAGCAGCAGGCGCGGCTCGGCCGGGTCGGCCTCGAGCTTGGCGCGCAGCTGGCCCATGTACAGGCGCAGGTACTGGGTGTGCTCGACGAACTCCGCGCCCCACACGTCGGCCAGCAGCTGCCGGTGCGTGACCACCTGGCCGGCGCTGCGCACCAGCCGCGCGAGCAGCTTGAACTCGGTGGGCGTGAGGTGCACCGCCTCGCCATCGCGGCGCACGTGCTGCGTGGCCAGGTCGATCTGCACCGCGCCGCGGCGGTAGGCCGTCAGCGCGGCACTGACGCGCGTGCCGCGGTGGCGCAGCGCGACGCGCATGCGCGCGAGCAGTTCGCCCACGCCGAAGGGCTTGACGAGGTAGTCGTCGGCGCCGGCGTCGAGCAGCCGGATCTTCTGCCCTTCGGCCTGGCGCGCCGAGATCACCAGCACCGGCAGCGACTGGCGCCGGCGCAGCGCCGCCAGCAGCGACTCGCCGTCGCCGTCGGGCAGGCCCAGGTCGAGCACGACGAGGTCGAGCGGGGCGTTCGCCGCCAGCGCGAGTCCCTCGGACAGGCTCGCGGCAGTGAGCATCTCGTAGCCTTCCAGCGCGAGCGCGTCGCGCAGCGTGCGGCGCAACTCGGCATCGTCTTCGACCAGCAGCACGCGCATCGTCATGGCGGCGCGATTTCCTGCGGTGGCGGCTGCGGCTGCTCGCGCAGCGGCAGCACGCACTCGAAGCTGCAGCCGCCGTGGCCGCGCGGGCGCAGCCGCAGCTCGCCGCCATGGGCGCGCGCGATGGCGCGGCACACGGCCAGGCCGACACC
>CAZVLY010000303.1:4408-5558 GCA_964628175.1 uncultured Piscinibacter sp.
GGCGCATCGAGGCGGGCGAGCTGCAGCGTGTTGTCGGTCAGCCGGCTGAGCTGCGTGGTCTCGTCGACGATGCTGGAGGCCAGGCGCTGCCGCTGCTGCGGATCCAGCCGCGCGCCCTGCTCCGCCAGCGACGAGGCGGCGCCCATGATGGTGGCCAGCGGCGTGCGGAAGTCGTGCGAGATCGCCGCCAGCAGCGCATTGCGCACCGCCTGCGACTGCGCCTCGTCGCGGGCGCGCTGCTCGTCGCGGCGCATCAGCACGCGCTGCAGCGCCTGGCCCATCTGGTCGCACAGGGCCTGCGCATGGGCACGCAGCAGCGGGTCCTGCGCCACATCCGTGCCCTGGCCGCGCAGCACCGCGGCGCCCAGACTGACGCCGCGCCCGCGCAGCGGCAGGTACCAGTCGGGCAGTTCGGCATGGCGCCCCGTTCCCGGGCCCATCGGCTCGCCCTGGCGCAGGCAATGCCACAGGCCGGCAGCCTGGTCGGCATCGGCGGTGCCGACGCGGATCACCGCATCTTCGTCGTTGCCTTCGGGCAGGCGGTCCTTCACCACGAGCAAGGCCACGTCGACGCCGGCCAGTGCGGCCAGCGCGTCGCGCAGCGGCGCAGCCTGTGCCAGCGGGTCGGCGGCGTCGCGCAAGGTCTCGCCCCACTGGCGCAGCTGCTCCGCGCGCCGGGCATGGGTCTGCGCCCGCCGCGCCTGCGCGCGCAGCCCCGCCATCAGCGTGGAGACGATGCTGGTCACCGCCACCATCGCGACCAGCAGGAGAGCGTGCTCCCGCAGGTCGACCGAGAAGGTGTGGCGCGGCGGCACCAGGGCCCAGTTGAAGGCCAGCACGGCCAGCAGGCCGGCCGCCGCGCTCACGGCACCCGGCAGCCACAGCGAGGCCAGCGCCGAGGCCAGCACCAGCAGCATCGCCTGGTTGGCCAGGTCGACGCGGCCGTCCAGCGCCGCCATTGCCGCGGCGGCTGCCGCCCACACCAGCATGGCAGGCCAGGCGTCCCGCAGGCGCCAGGGGGATTCCGCATCGAGCCCGATCCGCATGGCCACACGGTAGCAGCCCGCGCATCAGGGCCGCATCAGGATGCGCGGATCAGCCGGCGGCGTCGGCCTCGTCCGCTCGCGCCGCGCCGATCTTGAAGACCCCG
>CAZVLY010000304.1:0-5554 GCA_964628175.1 uncultured Piscinibacter sp.
AGTTGACGCTGATGCCCTTGATCAGGCCCAGGTCGTCCAGCGGCAGCACGTTCGGTCGCATCAGGTGGAAGATGAGGAACATCTCCGCCGTCCAGCGGCCGATGCCGCGGATGGCGACGAGTTCCTCGATGATGGCCTCGTCGTCCATCTGCTGCCACTGCCGTACATGCACCGTGCCGGCCTCGAAGTTCTGCGCCAGGTCGAGCAGGTACTCGACCTTGCGCGCCGACAGCCCGGCGGCACGCGCGTCGGCGATGTCCAGTGCCAGCACCGAGGCCGGCCGCAGTTTCGTGCGCGGGTCGGGCACGAGCGCGGTGAAGCGGTCCCACACCGACTGCGCCGCCTTCACCGAGATCTGCTGGCCGACGATCGAGCGCGCGAGCGTCGTGAACGCGTCTCCGCGGCTTTGCAGGCGGCCCTCGCCGAACTGCGGGATGAGCTTGCGCATGACCCGGTCGCGGCGCGAGAGGTGCTTGCACGCATCGTCCCAGTATTCGGGGGTGGTCCCCAGCTTGGCGGGCGTCACCGGCGTCAGCCCTTCACCCAGGTGGTGCCCTGCGGCGAGTCCTTCAGGACGATGCCATCGGCCGCCAGTTCCTGGCGGATGCGGTCGGCCAGCGCGAAGTCGCGTGCGGCCTTGGCCTGCGCGCGGGCTTCGATCCGCTGCGCGATGGCGGTTTCGTCCAGCCCGCTGCCGGCCTGCATGAAGCTGCGCGGCACCTGCTGCAGCACGCCCAGCGTGGCGCCCAGGCCCCTGAGCAGCGCGGCGGTCTGAGGCGAACGCGTGCGGTTGACTTCACCGGCCAGGTCGAACAGCACGGCGAATGCCACCGGTGTGTTGAAGTCATCGTTCATCGCCGCGCGGAACGCAGCGGCCTGAGGCTGGCTCCAGTCGATGTCGAGCGCCGGCACCTCGATGCCGTCGAGCGCGGTGTACAGCCGGCGCAGCGCGCTGCGTGCATCGTCCAGGTTTGCATCGCTGAAGTTGAACGGGCTGCGGTAGTGCGTGCGCAGCATGAAGAAGCGGATCGTCTCGCCGTCGAAGTGCTTGAGCACGTCGCGGATGGTGAAGAAGTTGCCCAGCGACTTCGACATCTTCACGTTGTCGACGTTGAGGAAGCCGTTGTGCATCCAGACGTTGACAAAACGCTGGCCGTTGGCCCCCTCGCTCTGTGCGATCTCGTTCTCGTGGTGCGGGAAGATCAGGTCCAGCCCGCCGCCGTGGATGTCGAAGTGTTCGCCCAGCAGCGAGCAGCCCATCGCCGAGCACTCGATGTGCCAGCCGGGGCGGCCGCTGCCGAAGGGGCTGTCCCACTTGGCGTCGGCCGGCTCGGTGGGCTTGGCGGACTTCCACAGCACGAAGTCCAGCGGGTCTTCCTTGCCGTCGAGCACCGCCACGCGCTCGCCCGCACGCAACTGGTCGATCGACTTGCCGGAGAGCTTGCCGTAGCCCGCGAACTTGCGCACCGAGTAGTTCACGTCGCCGTTGCTGGCGCGATAGGCCAGGCCCTTGCGCTCCAGCGTCGCGATCATGTCGAGCATCTGAGGCACGAACTCGGTGGCGCGCGGCTCGTGCGTGGGCGGCAGGATGCCGAGCTGAGCGATGTCCTGGTGCATCGCCTCGGTCATCTCGGCCGTCAGCTGGCGGATCGGGATGCCACGCTCGACGGCGCGCTTGATGATCTTGTCGTCGATGTCGGTGATGTTGCGCACATAGGTCACCTCGTAGCCCAGCGTGCGCAGCCAGCGGTAGACCATGTCGAACACGAGCAGGAAGCGCGCGTGGCCCACGTGGCACAGGTCGTAGATCGTCATCCCGCACACGTACATGCGCACGTGGTTCGGATCGATCGGCGTGAAGGTCTCGATGTCCCGCGAGAGCGTGTTGTGGATGCGCAGCGTCATGGGCCGTTCGGCGGGTTCGCCGCGGGGCCGGTGCGAGCCGCCGCGGGATGATTCTTGTCGGGGATCGGCCGCACCGGTGAGTGCGGCCGATACGGCCCTGCGACGCGTCCGGTCGAGGGCCCTGAACTACAATGAAATCAGTATAGCGGGACCGCCCGGAGCCCGGCTCCGAGGTCAACCGCAGTGTCCTTGCTCCGCCCTCCCCGCGCTCCCTTCACGATGAGGCATCCCCGTTTCTGGCTGATCTGCCTGGCGCTCGCCGGCCTGACGGGTTGCGGCGTGGCACGCGCTGACGAACTGGCCGAAGTGCAGCGCCTGCATGCGGCCGGCCAGACCGATCAGGCCCTGCGGCGGGCCGAGCAGTACCTCGCCGCCAGGCCGAAGGATGCGCAGATGCGCTTCGCCGTCGGCGTGATGCTGGCCGAGACGCGCCGCAGCGCCGAGGCAACGACCACCTTCGAGCGGCTCGTCGAGGACTATCCCGAACTGCCCGAGCCCTACAACAACCTGGCCACGCTGAAGGCGGCTGCGGGAGACTACGAAGGTGCCAAGGCCTCGCTCGACCAGGCCCTGCGCGCCAATCCGAACCTCGCGCTGGCGCACGAGAACATGGGCGATGTGCAGCTCATGCTGGCGATGCGCGCCTACGGCCGCGCGCTGCAACTCGAGCCTTCCAACAACAGCGTGCCGGCCAAGCTGGCACTGCTGCGCCAACTGCTCAAGGTGCCGGCCCGCGCCACGCCCTGAACCCGAAATCCCCACCGAAGGAGTCCGTCCCCGATGAATGTCCGACGAATCAGCCAGACCCTGGCCATTGCCGCGCTGGTGCTCGGCACCCACGTCGCCGCGCAGGCGCAGAAGGTGAAGCTCGCCACCAGCGCCGGCGACATCGTCATCGAACTCGACGCCGCGAAAGCCCCCAAGACGGTGGCCAATTTCGTCGAGTACGTGAAGGCCGGCCACTACGACGGCACGGTGTTCCACCGTGTCATCCCGAACTTCATGATCCAGGGCGGCGGCATGACCGCCGACCTGCAGGAGAAGCCCACCCGCGCGGCGATTCCGCTGGAAAGCCGCAACGGCCTGGACAATGTGCGCGGCACGGTCGCCATGGCGCGCCGCGGCGACCCGAACTCGGCCACCGCGCAGTTCTTCATCAACGTGCGCGACAACGCCTTCCTGAACGCGGCGCAGTCGCAGGACGGCAACGGCTATGCCGTGTTCGGCAAGGTCGTCGCCGGCATGGACGTGGTCGACAAGATCCGTGTCGTGCCCACCGGCAACAAGGGCCCGTACCAGAACGTTCCGAACGAGCCCGTGACCATCACCAAAGCCACCCTGGAGAAATGAGATGAGCACCAAGGTCCTCCTGCAGACGAGCAAGGGCGAGATCACCATCGAGCTCGACGACGCCAAGGCGCCGGTCTCCACCGCCAACTTCATCGAATACGTGAAGGGCGGCCACTACGACAACACGGTGTTCCACCGCGTCATCCCCGGCTTCATGATCCAGGGCGGCGGCTTCGAGCCCGGCATGCGCCAGAAGTCCACCCGCGCGCCGATCGAGAACGAGTCCGCCAACGGACTGACCAACGACCACTACACCGTCGCCATGGCGCGCACCTCGGCGCCGCATTCGGCGACGGCGCAGTTCTTCATCAACGCCACCAACAACGGCTTCCTCAACAAGGCACAGTCGCAGGACGGCTGGGGCTATGCCGTGTTCGGCAAGGTGACGGCCGGCAAGGAGGTCGTCGATGCGATCGAGAAGGTCAAGACCGGCCGCAGCGGGGGCCATGGCGACGTGCCGGTGGAAGACGTGCTGATCCAGCGCGCCACCGTGCTCGACTGAGACGAGTCAACGCCTCCATGCCCACGCCTGCGCCGCTGCCGACCTTCTGGGAGCTCGTGGCGCCGGCGGACTGGGCGGCGGTGGACCTCATCAGCGACCTGCACCTGTCGGCGCAGACACCGCGCACCTTCGAGGCCTGGGCGGCGCACATGCGCGACACGCCGGCGTCGGCCGTCATCATCCTCGGCGACCTGTTCGAGGTGTGGATCGGCGACGACGCGCGGCACGAAGGCTTCGAGGCGAAGTGCTGCGATGTGCTGGCCGAGGCCGCCTCTCGCATGACCGTGGCCTTCATGTGCGGAAACCGCGATTTTCTCGTCGGCGGCGAGATGCTGCGCGATTGCGGCGTGCGTGCCCTGCCCGACCCGACGGTGCTGGTCGCCTTCGGCGAACGCCTGCTGCTGTCGCACGGCGACGCGCTGTGCCTCGACGACCACGAGTACCAGCAGTTCCGCACCCAGGTGCGCTCGCTCGCCTGGCAGCGCGAATTCCTCGGGCGGCCGCTCGAACAGCGCCACGCGCTGGCGCGCGCCATGCGTGACCACAGCGAGCAGCGCAAGCGCGGCAAGGCGGTCGAGGACTGGGTGGACATCGACAGGGGCACGGCCGTGCGCTGGATGCACGAAGCGAACGCGCCGACGCTGATCCACGGCCACACCCACCGGCCGCAGCATGAAGACCTGGCACCGGGCTTCGTGCGCGAGGTGCTCAGCGACTGGGATCTCGACGACGCCGCTCCGCCCCGCGCCGAGGTGCTTCGGCTGCGGCGCTCCGGCATCGCGCGCATTTCGCTGGTCGGGTGAGTACGGAATGATCGGCAGTTGGTGGCGCCGGCGGCGCGAGGCGCGCACGCTCGTGCAGCGAGCGATCCCGGAAGACCTCTGGCGCCTGACCTTGTCGCGTTTTCCGTTCCTGCTGCACCGATCGATCGACGACCTGCAGCGGCTGCGCGAGCTCAGCACCCTGTTCCTCGCCGACAAGGAGTTCGCCGGCATGCAGGGCCTCGAGGTCGACGACGGCATGGCCGTGGCCATCGCAGCACAGGCCTGCCTGCCGATCCTGCGCCTGGGCCTGTCGCAGTACGACGCCTTCAAGGGCATCGTCGTGCACCCGGACGTGGTCGTGGCCCGGCGCGAGGTGATGGACGAAGACGGCATCGTGCACCACTACGACGAGGAGCTCTCCGGCGAAGCCATGGAAGGCGGCCCGGTGATGCTGTCGTGGCGCGACGTGGCCGATGCCGGCGACAGCGCGGCCTGGGGCTACAACGTCGTGATCCACGAGTTCGCGCATGTGCTGGACATGCGCGACGGCGCGCCCGACGGTGTGCCGCTGCTGGCGGACCGCGCGGCGCGCGAACGCTGGCTGTCGGTGCTGGAGCCGCAGTGGCAGGACTTCTGCGCACGGGTCGACGCGGGCGAGCACACGCTGATCGACCCCTACGGTGCGGAGGCGATCGACGAGTTCTTCGCCGTCGCCTCGGAAGTGTTCTTCGTCGATGCCCCGGCGCTGCGCGCCGATCACCCCGCGCTCTACGAATTGCTCGCCGGCTACTACCGGCAGGATCCGGCCGAACCATGAAGAAGGGGCCCGAAGGCCCCTTCCCGTTTCAGCTCGTCAGGCCGTCGCCGGCTCGGCCTTCGGCTTGTCGCTCTTCTTCAGCGGCGTGATGTCGAGCACCGGCTTGCCGTCGGCATCGATGTCCACGCGCAGGCGGCCGCCGTCGACCAGGCGGCCAAACAGCAACTCGTCGGCCAGCGCACGACGGATCGTGTCCTGGATCAGGCGCTGCATCGG
>CAZVLY010000305.1:0-5504 GCA_964628175.1 uncultured Piscinibacter sp.
ATGAAGAAGGGCACCGCCAGCAGCGGGAAGCTGTCGATGCCGCCGATCATGCGGTGCACCACCGCGAAAGGCGGCAGGTTGCCGCTGATCAGGATGTAGATCAGCGACGAGCCCGCCATGGCGATGGCCACCGGAATGCCGCCGGCCATCAGGATGAGGAAGATGATCTTGAGCATGGGCGGCGGGCTTCAGCGGTCTTCCATCGTCGTCTCGGGGCGCTCGAGCACGCTGTATCCGCGCTGCACGTGCACCTTCATCACCCACACCGAGCGGATCGCCATCATGGCCAGGCCGAACAGGCACACGCCGTAGACGATGTTCATCGGCAGGTCGATGATGGTCATCTGATAGTTCTCCATCTTGAGCATCATCTGTGCGGTGAGCACCACCATCGCGCCGAAGAAGGCGATGCGCATCACGTCCACCACCAGGGCCATGACGCGGGCCACCGTCGCCGGCAGCCAGCGGTACAGCAGGTCGACCTGGATGTGGTTGTTCTTCGCCACGCCGATCGACGCGCCCACGAACACCGTGCCGATCAGCAGGTAGCGTGCAATTTCCTCGGTCCAGGAGGCCGAGTTGTTGAACACGTAGCGGGTGACGAACTGGTAGAAGACCACGCCGCCCAGCGCCCAGAAGATCGCCAGCGACACCCAGCCCTCGATGGTGGTGTGCGACAGGTCGACGGCTTCGTCCTCGGCGTGGAACTCGCCGTCGTCCCCCATCACCTTGGGCAGGGCATCGAGGTCCATGTCAGGCCTCCCGCCGGGCCGCCCCAAGGGAGGCAAGCGCCCCCTCGGGGGGCCGCGAACGAAGTGAGCTTGGGGGCCTCATGTCACTTGATCGCGGTGATCCGGTCGTAGTCCTTGCGCTCGTAGCCGAGCGACTCGACGGACTTGTTCTTCAGCACCGCGTCGACGAAGCTCTGGCGGTTGATCTGGTGCACGCCCAGGCCCTTCTTCTTGAACTCGTCGACGAGCTCGGCCTCGCGCTTCTTGATCATCGCGCTGGCCCGCGAGGCGGCCTCCTGCGTGACCTCGGTGAACATCTTCTTCTCGGCGTCGGACAGCGTGTTCCACACGTGCGGGGCGATCTGCGTGGTCAGGCCGTCGACGATGTGGCCGGTCAGCATGATGTGCTTCTGCACCTCGTAGAACTTCTTCGCCTCGATGGTGGTCAGCGGGTTCTCCTGCGCGTCGACGGTGCCGTTCTGCAGCGCCAGGTAGACCTCGGCGAAGGCGATCGGCGTCGGGTTGGCGCCGCAGGCCTCGGGCGTGGCGCGGTAGGCGGGCACGTCGGGCACGCGGATCTTGATGCCCTTCATGCCGGCGCAGTCGGTGAACGGCTTCTGCGCCGTCGTGTGGCGTGCGCCGTAGTAGGTGTAGGCGGTGATCTGGATGCCGGTCTTGGCGCGATAACCCTCGACCATCTCCTTGAACACGTCGCTCTTCGCGTAGGCCAGCAGGTGCTCGCCGTCGCGGAAGATGAACGGGTAGTAGGCGATCCCCAGGCGCGGGTAGCTGCGCGCGGCGAACGAGGTGCCGCTGATGATCATGTCGACCGTGCCCAGCGTCATGCCCTGGTTGATGTCGGTCTCCTTGCCCAGCGACGAGGCGGGGAAGACCTGGATGTCGAACTTGCCGTTGCTGCGCTTCTTGATCTCGGCAGCCGCCCACACCGATTCGGTGTGGTACGGCTCGCTGGTCTCGTAGACGTGCGCCCACTTGAGCTGCTTGGTCTGCGCGAAGGCGCCACCGGCGGCGGCGAGGGTGAGGGTGGCCAGCAGGCCCTTCCAAACGAGTTTCATGGTCTGTCTCCTGGGGGGGGTTGAACGCTCTGGCGGCGTGTGGCGGTTGAATGCGGAACGGCTCAGTCGCAGACCAGCTGCACCTTGGTGCTGCGGCTGCGGTCGGCGGCAAGTGCGAAGGCTTCGGCGGCGCGCGACAGCGGCAACTGCGCCGACAGCAGCGGCCGCACGTCGACGCGCCGCGAGCGCAGGTACTGCACGGCCCAATCGAAGGCATGCGCGGCGCGGAAGGCGCCGACGTAGTCGAGCTCGCGCGCCATGATGCTGTTGGCCGGGAACTGCACACCTTCGGCCGGCAGCGTACCCACCTGCACGATGCGCCCGCCGCGGCGCGTGGCCGCGAGGCAGGTGGCCAGCGCGGCCGGGCTGCCGGCGGCCTCGATGGCGATGTCGGCGATGTCGGCAAGCGACGCGGCGTCGCCTGGGTCGACCTGGTCGCTGCGGATCACGCGGTCGGCGCCGACCTGCTGCGCGATGGTCAGCGGCCGGTCGGCGATGTCGCACACAATGACTTGCGCGGCACCGGCCAGCCGCGCGGCGATCACGCACATGCTGCCGATCGTGCCGCCGCCGGTGACCAGCACGGTCCTGCCGGTCAGCACGCCGGCGCGGTGCACCGCGTGCAGGCCGATCGACAGCGGCTCGGCACAGGCCAACTCGCCCAGCGAGATGTCCTCGTGCACCGGCGTGAGCTGGTTCTCGCCCAGCACGAAACGCTCGCGGAACAGGCCCTGCGCATGCGGGAACACGCTGGCGCTGCCGAGGAAGAACATCCTGCGGCACAGGTTGAAGCGCCCGCCCAGGCAGTAGTCGCACTGGCCGCAGGCGTGCGACGGATTGACGGCCACCTTGTCGCCCGGCTTGACGCGCGTGACCGCGGCACCGACCCGTTCGACGACGCCCGAGGCCTCGTGCCCCGGGATCAGCGGCTCGCGCAGCACGAAGGCGCCGACACGCCCGTGGCCGAAGTAGTGCAGGTCCGAGCCGCAGATGCCGCCGGCACCCAGGCGCATCTGCACTTCGTGCTCGCCGAGCGCGGCGTCGGGGATCTCGTCGAGCCGCAGGTCCTTCGCGGCATGGATGCGGCAGGCGAGTGTCATCGTGCGGCCTTTCTCTTGCGGGCTGCCGGCCGGGCCGGCGCCTCGGTGTCGGCCTGCCAGCCCGCCATGAAGCGGTCGTGCGAATTGGCCAGGTGGCGCGCCATCGCCTCGCGGGCGCCCTGCGGCGACTGGTGGGCGATCGCGTCGACCACGGCGCGGTGCTCCTCGATCGCGATCGCCCAGCTGCGCGCCGTCTCGAAGTGGCTGCCGAGCTGCTCGAACAGCGGGTTGTGGCGCTCGTCGAACAACTCGCTGACCACGCGCTGCAGCACCGAGTTCTCGCAGGCCTCGGCGATGCGCGTGTGGAACAGCCGGTCGCCCTCGGTGGGCGTGTGGCCGGCGGCGGCCTCCTGTTCCATCACCGCGATGGCTTCGCGCAGGCCGGCGACCTGCGCCCGGCGCATGTGCAGCGCGGCGTAGGCGGCCAGCTCGCTCTCGATGAGCTGGCGCGCGCGGATCGTCTCCAGCGGGCTCTCGGCCTCGTGCGTCACGGCGGCACTGCGCGCGGACGGATCGGCGGCGCGCACGTAGATGCCCGAGCCCATGCGCACCTCGACGCGGCCCTCGACCTCGAGCGCGATCAGCGCCTCGCGCACCGAGGGACGCGAGACGCCGAGCTGCACCGCGAGATCGCGCTCGGGCGGCAGGCGCGCGCCGGCCGGGAACTCGCCGCCGTCGATCAGCACGCGCAGCTGGTCGGCGATCTGGCGGTACAGGCGGCGGGGCTCGATGGTCTGCAGCGGCATCGGGTGGTGAAAATGCAGGCGGTCAAGTGGCCTGACCAATTGACGAAGGATAGGGCCGCCTGCGGCGCACCTCAACGCCGGGATTACCCGGGTGGACCGGCGGCGAAAGCATGTATCGAAACACCCTAGGGGGCCGCGGATGGGGCTCCGTCAGAATCCCCGTTGGTCCATGGAGAGCGAGAGATGGAAAAGACCTGGTTGAAGCAGTACCCCGCGGGCGTGCCGGCGAACATCGACGTCGAGCAGTACCCTTCGCTGGTGGCGCTGCTCGAGGAGAGCCTGAAGCGCTACGCCTCGCTGCCGGCCTACAAGTTCATGGGCAAGGCGATCAGCTTCGCGCAGGTCGACGAGGCCTCGCGCGCGCTGGCTGCCTACCTGCAGTCGCTGGGCCTGGCCAAGGGCGACCGCGTGGCGATCATGATGCCCAACGTGCCGCAGTACCCGGTGGCGGTGGCGGCCATCCTGCGCGCCGGCTACGTGGTGGTGAACGTCAACCCGCTGTACACGCCGCGCGAGCTCGAGCACCAGCTCAAGGACTCGGGCGCCAAGGTCATGCTGATGGTCGAGAACTTCGCGACCACGATGCAGCAGGTGATCAACGCCGTGCCGACCAAGAAGGTCATCCTCACCGCGCTGGGCGACATGCTGGGCTTCCCCAAGTCGCTGATCGTCAACTACGTGGTGCGCAAGGTGAAGAAGATGGTGCCGGCCTTCGAGCTGCCCGGCGCCGTGAAATTCAACGACGCGCTCGCACAGGGCCGCGGCAAGACCTTCAAGCCGGCGCAGGTGGGCCCGGACGACATCGCGGTGCTGCAGTACACCGGCGGCACCACCGGCGTGAGCAAGGGCGCGGTGCTGCTGCATCGCAACCTGGTGGCCAACATCCTGCAGGCCGAGGCCTGGTACCAGCCGGCACTCAAGAAGATCCCGAAGGGCGAGCAGATCAACACCGTCTGCGCGCTGCCGATCTATCACATCTTCGGCTTCAACACGAACATGATGCTGTCCATGCGCATGGGCGGCTGCAACATCCTGATCGCCAACCCGCGCGACCTGCCGGCGGTGTTCAAGGACCTGGCGCGCGAGAAGTTCCACAGCTTCCCGGCCGTCAACACGCTGTTCAACGCGATGGCCAACCATCCCGACTTCGGCACGGTCGACTGGAGCAGCCTGGTGATCTCGGTGGGCGGCGGCATGGCGGTGCAGAGCGCCACCGCGAAGCTGTGGCTCGGGAAGACCGGCTGCCCGATCTGCGAGGGCTACGGCCTGTCGGAGACCTCGCCCTCGGCGACCTGCAACCCGGTGGACAGCACCGCCTACAGCGGCAACATCGGCCTGCCGATGCCCAACACCGAGCTGACCCTGCTCGACGACGACGGCCGCGAGGTGCCGCTGGGCACGCCCGGCGAGATCGCGATCAAGGGCCCGCAGGTCATGGCCGGGTACTGGCAGCGCCCCGACGAGACGGCCAAGGTGATGACGGCCGACGGCTTCTTCCGCACCGGCGACATCGGCGTGGTCGACGAGCGCGGCTACTTCAAGATCGTCGACCGCAAGAAGGACATGATCCTGGTCAGCGGATTCAACGTCTACCCGAACGAGGTGGAAGACGTGGTCACGCAGATGGACGGCATCCTCGAGTGCGCCGCGATCGGCGTGCCCGACGCGAAGGCGGGCGAGGCGGTCAAGCTGGTCATCGTCAAGAAGAACCCGGCCGTCACCGAGGCCGACGTGCGCGCCTACTGCGAGGCGCACCTGACGGGCTACAAGCGGCCGAAGATCGTCGAGTTCCGCACCGAGCTGCCGAAGACGCCGGTGGGCAAGATCCTGCGCCGGGAGCTGCGGGACAAG
>CAZVLY010000306.1:0-5493 GCA_964628175.1 uncultured Piscinibacter sp.
ACGTCTGGACACGGCCGACTGCTGCCGGACCCAAGCGTTGCCGGCAGCGGTCACCAGTGCCCACCCATCGCAGCCAACTCGACCCGCGGCAAGGCGGCGGCGCAGCATCGCCTCAATGGCCGATGTGCCGACTCAACGCTTTGAATCCCGAGATTGCATCGGACAGCTCTTCGTCGATCTTGCTTTGCCGTAACCGGTGGACACGGTCTTTCCTCACGGCCAGCATCTTGTCGATGTTCCTGGCAGCGCGATCCATGGTGGCAAGCCGGCTCGCGTTCTCTCTGGCAAGTGATCCCGCGCTGGCTCGAAAGACCGACACGAAGACGTACTCATTGATCAATCAGCGGAGGGTCTCGCTGGCGGCACCGAGCGCATCATCGAGTTGTGGAATAAGGTGCCCCAATTCCAACCCAAGGACTTGACATGAACATGCGTGCCTTCGCGCTGACCCTCATCCTGGCGTTTGTGCTGCTGTTGCTGCTGGTGACCTTGAACTGGCCCACGTTCGCCACGCCGACGCTGCTCAGCCTCGGGGTCACCGAGATCAGCGCCCCGCTTGGAGTGCTGATGCTGGGCTTCACGGCGGCCATCAGCGCCTTGTTCGTCGTGTACATCCTTTTCCAGCAGGCCGGCGTCATCCTGGACGCCCGGCGCTTCGCGAAAGAAGGCAAGGTCCAGCGCGAACTCGCCGACAAGGCCGAAGCGTCGCGCTTCACAGAGCTGAGGACGCTTCTGGAAGGTGAACTGCGCAGGATCGAGGCCCAGGGCGCGGCTTCCACGCGCGAACTGGGCGCCCGCTTGGAGCAGACGGAACGCAGCTTGCAGGACAAGCTGGCCGAGGCGACGAGCACCACATCGGCCTACCTGGGCGAAATCGAGGACAAACTCGACCGGGTGCTTGCTCCCGCGCATCGCTAGCGCACTGCGCGGCGGCGCCTGATTCAACGCCGCGCCGTCACGGCTTTGCGGACGACCTGGCCGATGGTCAGTCCCTGGCCAAGGATCGAAAACACGACGACGCAATAGGTCAGCGCGAGCACGGTATTGCGCTGCGGGCCGGCGGGCAGCGAGAGTGCCAGCGCCACCGAGATGCCGCCGCGCAGGCCGCCCCAGGTGAGCACCCAGCCGGAGCCTTTCGGCAGCTTGAAGGCGCGCTTGAGCGCACTCACCGGCAAGCCCACCGTCAGCGCGCGGGCAGCCAGCGTGACGGCCATCGCCACCACGGCGGCGATGAGAATGTTGACCGAGAAGCTCACCAGCAGCACTTCCATCCCGATCAGCACGAAGAGCACGGCATTCAGGATTTCGTCGATCAGTTCCCAGAACAGGTCGATGTAGTGCCGGGTGGTATCCGACATCGCGAGCGCGCGCCCTCCGTTGCCGACGATCAGCCCGACAACGACCATCGCGAGCGGCCCGGAGACATGCCACCGGCTGGCCAGCGCGTAGCCCCCGGTGACGGCCGCCAAGGTCAGCAAGACCTCGACCTGGTAGTTGTCGACGCTGCGCAGCAACCAGAAGGTGATGGTGCCCAGCACCAGCCCGAACAGCAGGCCGCCACCGGCCTCGCGCAGCAGCAGCCCCAGGCCCACGTCCCACGTGGGCGCGCTGCCGCTGGCCAGCATGCCCAGCAGCAGCGAGAAGATGACCACGCCCACACCGTCGTTGAACAGCGATTCGCCGGCGATCACCAGCTCCAGGTTCTTCGGTGCGTCGGCGGTCTTCAGGATGCCCATCACGGCGATCGGATCGGTCGGCGAGATCAGTGCGCCGAACAACAGGCAGTAGATCAAGGGAAGATGCAGGCCCACCCATGGCAAGGCGATCCAGGTCCCGTAACCCACGGCGGCGGTGGACAGAATGGTCGAGAACACGGCCAGCACGCCCACCTGCCATCGATAGGCCTTGAGTTCGGTCAGGTCCACGTGCAGCGCACCTGCGAACAGCAGCAGCGACAGCATGCCCTGGATGAGCACGGCGGAGAAGTCGATCGAGCGCAGCAGGGACTCTTCGTACTGCCGCAGCCCCGACGCGACGCCCATCGAGTCCAGGGCCACGAGGCCCAGCGACATCAACAGGGCCGACACCATCACGCCGATCGTGATCGGCAGGCCGATGAACCGGTGGTTCAGGTAGGCCAGAAGCGCGGTCAGGACAAGGCACGAGGCCCCGATCTCCAGCATCACCCTGGGCCCTTGTCAAACACCCCAGACGATCACTTCGTTCGCCGCCTGAGCGCGCTTCAACATCTCGAGCAGTGGCCATGCGTGTTGGCGAAGTGTCACCTCGTCGGCGTCTGCCCCAGCCTCGTCATCCGAGGCCCGGATGCCCCTGACACCGGGCGACCTGGATTCGTCGTCAGCGACGGCCGATTCCAAATCGCGGATGTCTGAAAGCATGTCACCCGGCTGCAGTATTCCCTGGTCCGCGACGGGCTTGCCCAAGATGCTAAGCATTCGATCGCCGACCGGCCCTGCCATCAGGAGGTCTCCCGTGGCCTTGCACTTGAACCTGTAGATCATGTTGAAGCCCTTTCGCAGTGATTCGTCAGCGGATCGATGACTCGATCACCCTCGAGTGTGCTCGCGTTCCTCGGGCGCGGTGGCCCTTTCGAGGGTCGTTCACATCGCATCCGGCCTCGCGCTCCGGTCCGTTTCCTCCCAGAACGACATGGACCCGCCCGGCTTCAGGGCGAGGCGCAAGGATCGATGCCCGACTGAACGGTCCTCTGAGATCCGAAGGTCCGGGCATAGACGCAGGTGAACTCGGCGCCCACGAGCAGGATCTGCGCGGAGAAGTACACCCAGAGCAGCACCACCACCAGCGATCCGGCGGCTCCGAAGCCCGACGCCACGCCACTGCGGCCGATGTAGGCGCCGATGAGGTACTTGCCCCCTGTGAACAGCAGGGCCGCGAGCAGGGCTCCGAGCCACACGTCCGACACGAGCACACGCTGGCGCGGCATCGACCGGTAGATCAGGCCGAACATGAACGCCACGAGCACGAAGCCGCCGATCGCGTTGCCGGACGCCACCACGGCCTGCCAGCCGCCGAAGACCGGGTCCAGACGGCGACTCACGGCGGCGAGCATCGCGCTGGTGACCAGCGACACGATGAGCAGGAAGCCCACCGCGAGGATCATCCCGAAAGCCAGCAGTCGTGCACGCACGAGGGTGAGCCACCCGCCCTTGCGCACCCGCCCCGGCACGCGCCAGATGCGGTCGAGCGCGTCCTGCAGTTCGGCGAACACCGTGGTCGCGCCGATCAGCAGGAGCACCACGCCCGCGGCGGTGGCCGTCAAGCCCTCGGCGGGCTCGCGCACACTGGCCAGCAGCCCCTGCACGGCGCCCGCGCCTTGTTCGCCCATCAGGTCCGTCAGCTGCGCCTGGATCTCGCCGCGGGCGGCGTCTTCCCCGAACACGAGCCCAGCCACCGCCACAACGATCAGCAGCAGTGGCGCCAGCGAGAACATCGTGTAGTAGGCCAGTGCCGCCCCCATGCTCGGCACGTAGTCTTCGAGCCATGAGGTCGCAACCTGCTTGGCGAGAGCTCTCCATGCTGTGGGCAGGTCGGCGGGCACCGCAGACTGCCGGCTCATGGCGCTGCCTTCGGTGCCTGGGGCGGCCGGACCGCGGCGGGGTCTGGGTTCGATCCGTTGTCGGACTGGCCGCGGCCCTCGCGCAGGGTCTGGGTGGCCGCCAAGTAGCGCCGCTCGACGTCGACCAGGTCGTCCGCTTCCGGGACATCTTGTCGGGCCCCTCTGATGATCATGTCGGCGTGGCGCTGCAGGCAGGCCGCGTCCGGCGCGCTTCGCACGCAGCCGGCGATCTGTGCGATGGCGTCGAGCATGCGGATCGCGACGGCCGGTTTTGACCGGGCGTTCTGCCTGATCTCGTTGAATGCAACGTCCACGATTCCTGAGAATGTGGGCCCCTGCGCCACCAGCCGCAGTCGTCCCTTGGCATCGAACCGGGCAGAGGGGGGCATCTCGCTCCTGGCCAGGCGGCGCAAGGCCGAACCCAGTCGATCCACGCAGGCGATCGCCGTGAACGGGTCGTTGATGCCGGGGGACAGGGCACGCACGGCGATCTCCACCAACTGGTTGAACGAGAACTCGACGTCCTGGGCGGCCGTGCGCTGGTTGCCGAGCACGAAGGCGGCATTCATCCGGTCCGCCAGCGCCTCGGTCGCTCGATCCCCAGGCCAGACCATCACCATCGCTCGGCCCTTGTCGAGGTAATGCCCTGGCCGGCGCTCCAGCCGAAGTACCAGGTCGTTCTCGCTGGCCAGGGCCATCAGCGCCCGTGCATCGATCAGCTGGAGATAGCCATTCTCGGCAGCGCCCACAGGGCTGGCCTCGCGCGCGAACGCCGCCGGCAGATCGGCGCCACGGGGTGCCTTCGAAGCTGCGGATCCTGGCTCTCCCAGCTGGCCGGGAAACAGCCGCTCGATCCCTTCATCCAGCTCCTTGCCGACCCGTGCCACCACCTCGTCGGCCTGGATCGAGACGGAGACGTGGTGGATGAAGTAGATGAGCACGCCGATGCTGACGATGGACAGCAGCACGCCGATGCTCACGGAGAGATGCGGCACGAAAGCCCCCTCGTCGGCCCGCCGGATGGTGCGCAGCACGAGCAGACAGTAGACGAACGTGGCGACGCAGGTGCCCAAGACCACCTGGTTGGCGGTGTCGCGCATGAAGTTGCGCAGCAGGCGTGGACCGAGCTGGGACGAAGCCAGCGACAGCGCCACCAGCGTCATCGAGAACACGGTGCCGGCGATCGCGATCATCGAGCCGGCCATCGTGCCCAGCAGCAGGCTCGCACCTTCCGCGCCACCGGTGTAGCTCCAGCCCAGCCGCTGCAGCCAGCCGCCGGTTCCGGCTTCGTCGAGCGCGACGGCGGAAAGGGCCATCAGCACGGCAAGGCAAGCCATGGCAGTGGGTACGAACCAGAAACTGGATCTCAGACGATCCCAATACTTCAGCAGCAGTGCCTTCAAGAGCAGGGCCTCGATTGGTTCTCCTCGAACGAGGGGAGCGACCCGGTTCGCAACGAGCCAGCGCAAGAGTCTTGACCATTCGACCTGAACTGACCGTTCGTTACCGTACCGTCGCGCCACGGTGATGCGAACTGGCCGATCCCGCGCTGGCGGAGGAGCATTCACGTGCGCAGGCGCACGGTCACAGTGCTGGTAGACGCGCACCTTCAATGCATGATGTTCGGTCCAGCGCTCTTGGGGCGGGCGCGGCAAGCACGCGCACACCTTCGCCAGGCGAGCTGTTGGCGAACCTGTTGCTCAGAGTCCTGGAGGCCTTGCGGGCCAACCCGTCGAATCGGGCAGCAAGCCGTCGGCTCTGCAAAGCGAAAGGCGGTGGGTCTTGAAAACCGGCCATCACGGCCGGCCTGAAGGTCAAAGCCGAGCGTTTGGAGCAAGGCAGCACCAGCCTGGAATCGTGAGTGACGGTTCCTCTTCGCGGTGATCGGCTGCTGT
>CAZVLY010000307.1:0-5422 GCA_964628175.1 uncultured Piscinibacter sp.
GGGCCAGCAGAAGAAAGGATCTCGCCGGCCGGGCGAGACCGGCGGGCTCTCCCGCCTACAGCGAGACGATCAAACTGCATTGACGATCCGGCAGATCGCATCGATCTCGTCATCGCGAAGGTCCGGAAAGTTGCCGATGTAGAACCCGTAGAAATGCACGTGCTCGGTGTGGGGGAAGGCCAGGTGGTGATCCTTCGGAACCACACCCCGCAGATACGGCTGCCGAAGCTGATTGCCGCCGCCGGCGCTGCCGCGGCGGAACTCGATGCCGGTCTCGCGCATCGTCGCCATCAGGCGCTGCACATACTCCGGGTCGGCCGCCTTCATGATCAGGTTGAAGGCGTAGTTGCTGCTGCCTTCGAGCTTGAAGTCGGTCTGGTAACGCTTGCCGTCGATGCGCTCGAGAAAGCGCTGCAGGTTCTGCGTGCGGCGCAGCACGTTGGCGTCCAGCCGCTTGAGCTGGCTGCGGCCCATGATGGCGCCGATCTCGGTGTTGCGAACGTTGTAGGCCGGGTAGGCGAAGATGAAGTCCGGGTTCAGCTCCGGGTTCGCCTCGCGCCATGCCGTCCGGTAATCCGCATCGTTGCTCTCGCGCACCATGCCGTGCGAGCGCAGCATGCGGATCTGCTGGTAGACCTCGGCATCGTCGGTGCACACCATGCCACCCTCGATGGTGCTCATGTGGTGCGCGTAGTAGAAGCTGAAGTTCGACATCCAGCCGATGCTGCCCAGGCGCCGCCCGTTGTGCGTGGCGCCATGCGATTCGCAGACGTCCTCGATCAGCGGGATGCCGCGGCGGTCGAGCTCGGCGATCAGGCCGTCGGTCAGCCCGTCGAAACCCTGCACGTGGGTGAGGAAGACGGCACGCGTCTTGTCGCTGATCTTCGCGAGGATCTGCTCCGGCGCCATGGCCAGCGTGCGCGGGTCGATGTCGGCGAACACCGGCGTGAAGCCGTTCTGCAGCACCGTGGCCACGTCGGAGATCCAGGTCAGCGGCGGCACGATCACCTCGCCGCCTTCCGGGTGGCGGATCTTCAGCAGCGCCATCGACAGCAGGTTGGCCGAGGCGCCGGAGTTCACGAACACGCTGTACTTCACGCCCAGCCACTTCGACCATTCCTGCTCGAAGGCCACGCACTGCGGGCCGTTGGTCAGGATGGGGTCGTCCTGCTGCAGATGGGCGATCACCGCGTCGAGGTCTTCGCGCGCGATGTTGTTGCGCATCAGGGGGTACTTGGCTGCCATCGCTGGGCTCACTTCTCGGAGTAGTAGTCGCCGTACTCGACGATCAGCGTGCTGCGACCGTCGTCGCGCAGCAGGGCGCGTTCGTAGGCGGGAAAGACGTCCTCGGGCTCGTCCAGGCGGATCACCTCGATGGTCCTGCACATCAGGCGCAGCGCCTCGGTGTAGTCGCCCACGTGCTGGTGCTGCGGGTGCAGCGGGCGCTCCGAGCCGATGCCGGTGCGCACGATGGCTTTCGCCTTGTAGCCGCCGTTGCTCATCACCGCGAGCTTGTCGAGGTGGTTGACGAGCTGGCTCAGGCCGCACATCAGGAAGTTCCAGCGCGGGAAGATGCTCACCGGCACCTGGCCGGCCAGCGCCAGGCCGGTGGTCATGCCCATCTGCATCTCTTCCGCGACGGGCAGCTCGATCAGCCGGCCCGGCGCCACGTCCTTGAGCGTGTTGCTCATCGCCGTGCCCGGCACCGCCACCGCCTGGCCCATGAAGACCACGCGCGGGTCGGCGGCGAGGAACTCCATCGAGCGCTTGAGTTCGTCGAAGTACTTCATCGCATGCCCCTCAGAACTGCACCCGCTGGCCGGCGCCCGCGTGCGGGTAGCGGGTCTGGTAGCGGTAGTAGTGGATGTACTCGTCGCGCTGGTTCTCGAAGCTGAGCTTGCTCTGGTTCCAGGCGGCACGGGTGTCGGTGCAGACCGACTTCTCGTTGTCCTCGACGATGAAGCGGATCGGCAGGCGGTGGTTGCGGCTGTACTTGATGCTCTCGTGCGCGATGCCGGTCTCGGCCGTCATCTCGCCCATGAAGCAGTGCACGCGGGCGTCTTCGCCGCTGCGCGCGATCGCCATCGCCGTGCCCACCGCGATCGGCAGCACGCCGCCGACGATGGCCGAGGAGTAGATGCGCTGTTCGGGAAAACACAGCGAGATCGAGCGCCCGGCCATGATCTCGTCCATCACCGCCGCGGGCGGCACGCCCTTGAGCAGGCACTGGTAGTGCGAGCGCCAGGAGCAGAACACCCAGTCGTTCTTGCCGATGCCCTTGAACACCTCGATCATCTGGGCCTCGTTGCCCGAGTACAGGTGCACCGGGGCGCGGATCTTGCCGGCGTTGAAGCGCGCGGCCACCTCGTCCTCGAAGGCGATCAGGTCTTGTGCAGTCATCATGGGGAGGGCTCCTCAGCCCAGGCCGTTGGGCTGGTAGAGCACCACCCGGCTGCCGGACTCGTCGAAATTGAAGGGCACGTGGATCAGGTGCTTGAGCGCCTCGCGCACCCTGGGCTGGTTGTCGGGCTTGACGAACAGCAGCAGGAAGCCGCCGCCGCCGGCGCCGAGGATCTTTCCGCCGATCGCGCCGGCATCGCGGGCGGTCTGGTAGATCTGGTCGATCTCGCCGGTCGAGACCTTGTCGGAGAGCTGCTTCTTGGTCTGCCAGGCCTCGTGCAGCAGGTCGCCGAACTCCTCGATCGGGCGGTTGCAGCTGTGCAGGATCTGCACGGCTTCTTCCACCATCTCGCGCATGCGCATCAGTTCGGTCTCGCGCTGCTTGAGGTTGGCGATCTTCGACTGCGCCACCTCGGCGGCGATGCGCGAGAAGCCGGTGAAGCACAGCATCAGGTGCTTCTGCAGCTCGTTCAGGCGCTTCTTCTTGACGATCACCGGCGAGACCTGGAAGGCGCCGCTGCGCAGGAACTCGATGCGGTTGAAGCCACCGAAGGCCGCGGCCACCTGGTCCTGGCTGCCCACGCTCTCGCCGATCACGTTCTGCTCGATGTGGATGGCGTCGCGGGCCAGCTGCTCCTTGCTGACCATGTTGCCCTTGAGCGCGGCCAGCGCATGCACCAGGCCGACGGTGAAGGAGGAACTGGAACCGAGGCCCGATCGCGCCGGCAGGTCGCCGTCGTGGTGGATCTCCAGGCCCTTGCTGCAGTTGGCCCAGCTCAGCACGCCGCGCACCGCGGGGTGCTTGATCTCGTCCCAGTGGCGCACGTTCTCGATCGCCGAATAGACGATGCGGTGCTTGTAGTCGAAGAAGGGCGGCAGGTGCCGGCAGGTGATGTAGCAGTACTTGTCGATCGAGGTGGAGAGCACCTCGCCGCCATGCTTCTGGAACCAGGCCGGGTAGTCGGTGCCGCCGCCGAAGAAGGAGATGCGGAACGGCGTGCGCGTGATGATCATCGCCGGCGCTCCTTCAGGCGGCGATCGCGTTCAGCGCGCCGGGCTGGGTCGGGGCGGCCAGGTGGTAGACGTGGTCGGCGTCGACCTCGTCGTCGGGCAGCATCAGCTCGGCCTGCAGCGTGCGCGCGGTGGTGCGCTCCTGCAGCGTGGTCTCGGTCTTGGTCAGCACCAGCTTCATGAAGGCGGCCTGCTCGCGGGCGCAGTCCTTCAGCGTGGCGTCGAGATAGGTCGAGGCGCTGACGACGAAGCGGTGCTCGAACCAGCCGAGGTACCAGAACCACTCGGTGTAGTAGAGCCAGGAGTTCTCGTTCATGGCGCGCACGTGCGTCGGGTCCTGCCAGGCGGTGGGCGCGTGTTCGTAGGGCACCTCGATATGGAACTGGCCGCCTTCGGCCAGCAGCGAAAGGCAGTTGCCCATCAGCGTGGGCAGGTCGCCGACATGTTCCAGCACGTTGTTGGCGTTGATGGCCTGCACGCTGCCGGCCTCGAGGCGGATCGGGCCGGCGGTCGGCGAGGCCGCCTCGAAAGGCAGGGTCAGCGGCTTCGACAGGTCGAGCAGCAGGTCGGGCGCGGCGCGCTCCAGCACGTCGAGATTCAGCCAGCCGGCCTTGTAGTCGCGGCCGGAGCCGAGGTTGATGCGCTCGGGCTGCCAGGCCGCGGTGGGCCGGCGCTCGTGGTGCGCGCCGCCGAAGCCGGCCGCGAAGGCCAGCAGGTCGGCATAGGCCTCGATCGGGTCGGCGGCTTCGAAGCGCTGCAGCGCGGTGCGCGCCACCTCGAAGAAGTCGGCCGTGCCGAAATCCTCGGCGAAGAACTGCTCGAGCTGATCGCCCTCGAGCCAGAACACGCTGTCCTCGAAGGCGGCGTGCGGGCGCGTCTGCGCGGTGCGCTCGGAGATGACCGGCGTGCCCAGCGACAGGCAGTGCGCCACGCGCGCCTGCTCGAAGCGGCTGCTCTCGTAGAAGTGGCAGTTGACCACCGCCTTGGCCTGCAGGATGAACTGGTCGCGCTCGGGGCCGTACAGCGCCGAGTCGAACACCGCGACGGTGAGGCCGAAGGCCTCGATGCGGTCGAGCCAGGCACGGCGGCGCTCGTTCATGCTGCCGATGAACAGCAGGTCGATCGGACGCTCTTCCAGCGGCAGCGCCGCGGGGGCGGCGAGGTAGGGGGCGTGCAGCAGCGGCACCACCGGCACGGCGTCCGGCTGGTCGGTGTAGGCGGCGACGTTGTCGGTGTCGTAGTCGACCACCGCCGACTGGCGCAGCAGCTGGCGGTAGGCATCGGAGACGCTGGCGCCGCCCTCGCCGAGCTGTTCGAGGTTGACGAACACGCAGGCATTGCGCTGGCACTGCGCGGCATCGAAGCCCAGGTGCGCGCCGAAGACGAAGTTGACCGCGTCGTGGCGCAGCCGGTTCTTCGCCAGGCTGACGTTCGCGCCAAGGCGGCGGAACTGGTAGCGGAAGTAGCGCGCCTGGTCGACCAGACCCAGGGAGTGCACGTACCCGGCGGGTTGCACGATGCACAGGTGGATCTCGGGCAGCTTGCTCATTCTTGGCCTTTCCAGACGACGACGCGGGCGCAACGGGGCCCGGTGAAGTGAGGTTAGGCGGCGCTCGCTCGCGCTAAAGCCCGATGAAAAGGGGCAATGCCCGCCAAATCAGGTGGGGGTGGCCTGTGCACTTCGCGTGGTGCGCGCTCAATGGTCGAGTGGCGGAACGGTGCCCAAAGCTTGTTCGCGGCCCGTTGCGGACGTTCGATCCCTTGTCGGATGGAGCGGCCGCGGCGTGCCGGGCGTTGTGCTCCGCTCATGTCCTCCGGACCCGCTTCGCGGCTCCTCCCCCTTTACTTCGCTCCACACAACCCCCAGCACGCCGCTACGGCAGCACCGAGGTCTTCGCCGTCCACGGACGGTGCAGGCCAGGGGCGATGGGTGAAGGGTGGAGCGAAGTCAAGGAGGAGGGCTCGCGCAGCGAGCCCGGGGGACATGAGCGGAACCCTTCACCCGTCGCCC
>CAZVLY010000308.1:0-5399 GCA_964628175.1 uncultured Piscinibacter sp.
ATCGCGATCCAGCAGAGCGAGCGCAACGGCAAGGTCGTCGCCGCCACGCTGGTGCGCGCCGACGACGAGATCATGCTGATCACCGACACCGGCGTGCTGGTGCGCACGCGCGTGGCCGAGATCCGCGAACTCGGCCGCGCCACGCAGGGCGTGACGCTGATCGCGCTGGACGCGGGCGCCAAGCTGATCGGCCTGCAGCGCATCGTCGAGAACGATGCGAACGTCGACAGCGCCGGCGAAACGAACGGCGAAACAAGCGGCGACACCCCCGGCGAAGAGCCGACCACCGGAGAGGATTCCTGATGCGTGCCCTGATCGTTCTGGCGCTGGTCACCGGCGCCACGCTGGCCCATGCGCAGTCGAACTCGAAGAAGGAACTGGTCGCCAAGGTGCTGCAATTGCAGCAGTCCAGCATCGAGGCGCTGGCCCGCAACATCGTCGAGCGGCCCGCGGTCCAGATGATGCAGGCGGCGGCGGCCACGCTGCAGGCGCAGGTGCCGCCCGCCAAGCGCGAGGCGACGGCCAAGTCGATCGACGCCGACGTGCGCAAGTTCGTCGACGAAGGCGTGCCCATCCTGACCGAACGCGCCATCAAGATCGCGCCGGCCACCTACGGCGCCGGGCTGGAGGAGAAGTTCACCGAGGACGAACTGCGCCAGCTGGTCACCTGGCTCGAATCGCCGGTGAACAAGAAGTTCCAGCAGAACGTGCCGGAGCTGCAGAACGCCTTCACGCAGAAACTGATCGCCGAGGCCGGCCCGCTGCTCGACCCGAAACTGCAGGCCCTGCAGCGCAAGCTGCAGGCCACGCTGGGCGTACCGGCGGCGCCTGCCGCCACGGCCCCGAAGGCCTCGGGGCCAGCGGCCAAGCCTGCCTCGAAGTGATGCGACAATTTGGCGTCCGCCATGGCTGATTCCTCGACCGCGCCACCCCTCGATCTGCTTGCGCTGCGCACCCGGATCGACGCGATCGACCGCGAGTTGCTCGCCCTGCTGAACCGGCGCGCCGCGCTCGCGCAGGAAGTCGGCGAAGTGAAGAAGAAGGAAGGCTCGGTGGCCTTCCGTCCCGAGCGCGAGGCGCAGGTCATCGACGGCCTGAAGGCCGCCAACCCAGGCCCGCTGAAATCGGCCAGCGTCGCGCCGATCTGGCGCGAGATCATGTCCGCCTGCCGCGCGCTCGAGACGCCCACGCGCGTGGCCTACCTCGGCCCGGCCGGCACCTTCAGCGAAGAGGCCGCGCTCGGATTCTTCGGCTCGTCGATCGTGCGGGTGCCCTGCGCCAACTTCGACGAGGTGCTGCACAACACCGTGGCCGGCTCGGCCGACTTCGGCGTGGTGCCCGTGGAGAACTCCACCGAAGGCGTGGTGACGCGCTCGCTCGACCTGTTCCTGACCACGCCGCTGTTCATCATCGGCGAGACCAGCCTGCTGGTGCGCCACAACCTGCTGCGCCGCGAGAACACGCTGGCCGGCATCCAGGCCGTGTGCGCGCACCCGCAGGCGCTCGCGCAATGCCACGGCTGGCTGTCGCTGCACCTGCCCGAGGTCGAGCGCCGCCCGGTCTCGAGCAATGCCGAAGGTGCGCGGCTGGCGGCCGGCGACGCGTCGATCGCGGCGATCGCCAGCGAGCGAGCCGGCAGCGAGTTCGGCCTGCACGTGGTGGCCCCGGCGATCCAGGACGAGGCACACAACCGCACCCGCTTCGCGATCCTCGCGCACCCGGACCGCCAGCCGCGGCCCGCCGCGTCGGGGCACGATTGCACAAGCCTCGTCGTCTCGGTGGCCAACAAGCCCGGCGCCGTGCACGACATGCTCGTGCCGCTGAAGAAGCACGGCGTGTCGATGAGCCGCTTCGAGTCGCGCCCGGCGCGTTCGGGCCAGTGGGAGTACTACTTCTACATCGACCTGCAGGGCCACCCGGACCAGCCGCATGTCGCCGCCGCGATGCAGGAGCTGCGCGCCGTGTGCGCCTTCTTCAAGCTGCTGGGCACCTACCCCATCGACGTGCACTGACCATGTTCAACCAGCTCGGCGTCATCGGTTGCGGATTGATGGGCGGCTCCTTCGCCCTGGCGCTCAAGCGCGCGGGCCTGGTCAAGCGTGTCATCGGCTACAGCAAGTCGCCGTCGACGACCGAGAAGGCGCGGCAGCTGGGCGTCATCGACCAGGCCGCCGAGTCGGCGCTGCTGGCCGTGTCGGGCTCGGACATCGTGCTGATCGCGGTGCCGGTGTCGGCCACCGAGGCCACCTTCAAGGCGATCCGGCATCTCGTCGAGCCGGGCGTGCTGGTGATGGACGTGGGCTCGACCAAGCGCGACGTGGTCGACGCCGCGCGCCGCGTGCTCAAGGAGCGCATCCCCTCCTTCGTGCCGGCGCACCCGATCGCCGGCAAGGAGGTCGCGGGCATCTCGCATGCCGACGCCACGCTCTACAACGGCCGCCAGGTGATCCTGACGCCGCTGCCGCAGACCTCGCCGGAGCTGGTGCAGAAAGCCACCGACTGCTGGGCCGCGATCGGCTCGCAGGTGCTGCGCATGACGCCGGAGAACCACGACGCCGCCTTCGCCGCCGTGAGCCACCTGCCGCACATGCTGGCCTTCGCCTACTTCAATTCGGTGGCGCGTCAGCCCGCCGGGCGCGACTTCCTGTCGCTGGCCGGGCCGGGGTTCCGCGATTTCACCCGCATCGCCGCCAGCGACCCCGCTGTGTGGCGCGACATCCTGATGTCCAACCGCGAAGAGATCCTGAAGCAGACGCAGCGCTTCCGGCACACGCTCGACGCGATGGAGCACGTGATGAAGTCCGGCAACGCCGAGGCGCTGGAGGACCTGATCCGCAAGGCCTCCGACGCGCGCGGCGGCTGGCAGATGGGCGCGGGCAAGCCCAACCGATGACCTGACCTGCGCAGCCGGGTCTGCGCCGCGCGCCCGATGTACACCGTTCCGTTCCTCGACCTCCCGCCCCTGCAGTCGGCCGCCGGCACGGTGCGCCTGCCCGGCTCGAAGAGCATCTCCAACCGCGTGCTGCTGCTCGCCGGCCTGAGCGAGGGCACGACGGTCGTGCAAGAGCTGCTCGATTCCGACGACACCCAGGTGATGCTCGAGGCGCTGCGCGTGCTCGGCTGCCGGCTCGAGCGGGATGGCGAGGCGCTTCGCGTCACCGGCCTGGGCGGGCGCCTGGCCACGAAGCGGGCGAGACTCTTCCTCGGCAACGCCGGCACGGCGATGCGCCCGCTCACCGCGGCACTGGCGCTACTGGCCGCCACGCAGGGCGGGGATTTCGAGCTCAGCGGCGTGCCGCGCATGCACGAGCGGCCGATCGGCGACCTCGTCGACGCGCTGCGCCAGCTCGGCTGCGCGATCGACTGCCTGGGCACCGAGGGCTACCCGCCGCTGCGCCTGCACGCCAGCGGCAAGGCCCTGGACACCGCGCAGCCGATCCGCGTGCGCGGCGATGTTTCCAGCCAGTTCCTCACCGCGCTGCTGCTGGCGCTGCCGCTGGTGGCCGACTCCGGCGACATCGTCGTCGAGGTGCAGGGCGAGCTGATTTCCAAGCCCTACGTCGAGATCACGCTGAACCTGCTGGCGCGTTTCGGCATCGCCGTGCGGCGCGAAGGCTGGCAGCGATTCACGATCCCGCGCGGCAGCGCCTACCGCTCGCCGGGAAGCATCCACGTCGAGGGCGACGCCTCCTCGGCCTCGTACTTCATCGCGCTGGGCGCCATCGCGGCCGACACCACGCCGGTGCGCATCGACGGCGTCGGCACCGACTCCATCCAGGGCGACATCCGCTTCGTCGAGGCGGCCCAGGCGATGGGCGCGCAGGTCGCCAGCGGGCCGGGCTGGATCGAGGTGAAACGCGGCCGCTGGCCGCTGCAGGCGATCTCGTTGGACTGCAACCACATCCCCGACGCCGCGATGACGCTGGCCGTGATGGCGCTGTTCGCCAGCGGCACGACGCGGCTGACGAACATCGCCAGCTGGCGCGTCAAGGAGACCGACCGCATCGCCGCCATGGCCACCGAGCTGCGCAAGCTCGGTGCGGCCGTCGTCGAGGGCAGCGACTTCATCGAGGTGACGCCGCCTGCCGCACTGCGGCCGGCCGCCATCCACACCTACGACGATCACCGCATCGCGATGTGCTTCTCGCTGGCTGCCTTCAAGGGCGTGCCGGTGCGCATCCTCGACCCGAAATGCGTCGGCAAGACCTTCCCGGACTACTTCGAGGCGCTGTTCGACCTGGTGCGCACACCCGTCGAGGCGATACCGGTGCTCACCGTCGACGGCCCCACCGCCTCGGGCAAGGGCACGCTGGCCAGCGCGATCGCGCAGGCACTGGGCTACCACTTCCTCGACTCGGGCGCCGTCTACCGCGCCACCGCGCTGTCGGCCATGCGGATCGGCGTTTCAGCAGACGACGAGCCCTCGCTCGCGCGCATCGCCGCCACCCTGCCGCTGCATTTCGTCGGCGGCGACGCCCACCTGGGCAGCGAGAACGTGGCCGAGGCGCTGCGCGCCGAGGACGTCGGCGCCATGGCCTCGAAAGTGTCGGCCTGGCCCGCCGTGCGTGAGGCGCTGCGCCAGCTGCAGCTCTCGTTTCGCCGCGTTCCGGGCCTGGTGGCCGACGGGCGCGACATGGGCACGGTGATCTTCCCGGGCGCCGAGCTCAAGGTGTTCCTCACCGCGAGCGCCGCCACGCGTGCGGAAAGGCGCTACAAGCAGTTGATTTCAAAGGGAATTCCGGCTAACATCTCGACCCTTCGTGCGGACCTCGAAGCGCGCGACGCCCGCGACCAGAATCGCAGCGTCTCACCCTTGAAGCCGGCACAAGATGCGCTGCTGCTGGACAACTCGGCCCTCACCGTCGAAGCCTCGATGGATCAGGTGCTGACAGCCTGGGAACAGCGCCGGCCCTTCGGCTGACGAAGCCGCAGGGCCAACCCAGAAGGCCCGTCGCCTCCCCTCCAGTGCCGCAAGGCACGCCGAGGCGACGGATCATCAACCCCAACCCGCAGCGCAAGCTGCACCGAGAAGCTCCACATGTCCCAAACCCAAGCAGCCACCAGCCAAGGCGGCGAATCGTTTGCCGCCCTGTTCGAAGAATCGCTCAAGCGCTCCGAGATGCGCAGTGGCGAGGTCATCACCGCCGAAGTGGTGCGTGTCGACTACAACTTCGTGGTGGTGAACGCAGGCCTCAAGTCCGAAGCCTACGTCCCCATTGAAGAATTCAAGAACGACCAGGGCGAGCTCGAAGTCCAGGTCGGCGATTTCGTGTCGGTGGCCATCGACGCGATCGAGAACGGCTACGGCGACACCATCCTGTCGCGCGACAAGGCCAAGCGCCTGGCCTCGTGGCTGTCGCTCGAGAAGGCCCTGGAGTCCGGCGAGTTCGTCATCGGCA
>CAZVLY010000309.1:0-5388 GCA_964628175.1 uncultured Piscinibacter sp.
ACGATCAGGCCGACGGCGAAGTTGCCGCCGATCAGGAAGTGGCCGAAGGACTCGATCACCTTGCCCGCCGCGCCGGCACCGGTGTGGCCTTCCATCAGCACGACGCGCGTGGAGGCCACGTTCAGCGACAGGCGCAGCAGCGTGGTCAGCAGGATGACGGTGGGGAAGGCGGCGAAGTCCAGCGGCCGGATCATGTAGGCCGCCACCATCATCACCATCAGCGCCATCGCGATGTTGAAGGTGAACAGCAGGTCCAGCGCGAAGGCCGGCAGCGGCAGCACCATCATCGCCAGGATCATGATCACCGCCAGCGGCGCCATCAGCGCGCGCAGCGCCTTGCCGTCGGTCCCGAACAGGGATTGCATCTGCTGCAGCAAGGGGTTCATTCGAAGTGCTCCATGTCAGGGGCGGGCGTGTGGTGCGGGTCGAGTTCGGGCGGCACCGGCAGTTCGGGCAGGTCGCCGGGTTGCGGCGCCTGGCCGGCCATCGCGGCGCGCAGCTGGTAGACGTAGGCGAGCACCTGCGCCACCGCGGCGAACAGCGCCGTGGGGATCTCGTGGTCGAGCTTGGTGTGGGCGTACAGCGCGCGGGCCAGCACCGGCGCCTGCAGCACCGGCACCTTCGAGCCGCGGGCGATGTCGCGGATCTTCAGCGCCAGCAGGTCGGCGCCCTTGGCGACGACGCGCGGCGCAGACATCTTGCCGTCCTCGTACTTCAGCGCCACCGCGTAGTGGGTCGGGTTCATCACCACCAGGTCGGCCTTGGGCACGGCAGCCAGCATGCGCCGCTTGGTCATCTCGCGCATGCGCGCCTTCTGCTTGCCCTTGACCTCCTGGTTGCCCTCGGATTCCTTGTGCTCCTGCTTGAGCTCCTGCATGCTCATCTTCAGCTTGTCGGCGTGCAGCTTGCGCTGCAGCGGCACGTCGATGGCAGCGAACACCGCCAGCGCCAGCACCAGCAGTGCCAGGCCGCCGAGCACGGTGCCGGCGGCGCTGCTCACCGCGGCGGGCAGGTCCATGCCCAGCACCGAGGCGAACTCGCCGACATGGGCCTTCAGGTACAGGGCGCCGATCGTGCCCAGCACCAGCGCCAGGCCGCAGGCCTTCAGCGCGTCGATGGCCTGCTGCTTGGAGAACAGGCGCATCACCCCGCCGATCGGATCGAGGAAGTGGAACTTCGGCTGCAGCGGCTTGAGCGTGAAGTTCCAGCCGCCGGAGATCACGCCCACGGCCACCGCCACGATCGACATCAGCAGGCCCAGCGGCAGCACCATCCACATCATGGTGGCGGCCAGTTCGGCCAGGCGCTCGAGCATGAAGCCCGGGTTCTGCACCGCGCGGTGATCGAACTGCAGCGCGTGCGCCAGGCTCTGCCTGAGCCAGCCGCTGGCCGCCGGCGCCGCCGCGACCAGCACCGCACCGCCCACCGCGATGGCCGCGAAGTGGCCGAGGTCGCGCGAACGCGCGATCTGGCCCTGCTCTCGGGCTTTGCTCAGCTTGCGTGCTGAGGCGGGAAGATTGCGGTCTTGTGCGTCCTGGTCGGCCATGGCGTCGCACCCCAGTGGATGGGTGCCTCGCCATTGTTCCGGCCGGAGCCGGAAACTTGAGCCGGATCAGAAGGGCGAAAGGGCTGCTTATCGCAGCCCTTTCGAGGGGAAAGGTCGGGGTGCCCGGCCTAGAAGCCCAGGCTGGCCAGCAGGTCGTCGACTTCGCCCTGGTTGGCGACCACGTCGGAGCGGCCTTCCGGGTTGACCACCGGGCCGTTGAGGATGGCCGACTCGACCTTCTGCGCCTGCTCGGGCGGCGCGGCCTGCACCAGCAGCTTGACCAGGCTGTCTTCCAGGTCGGCGGCCAATGACACCACCTTGGCCACCACCTGGCCCGTGAGGTCGTGGAAGTCCTGCGCCATCATGATGTCGGTCAGGTGCTGGTCGATGCGCTGCGTCGCCGCCTCGACATCGCCGACGAAGTTCATTACTGCGCCGGAGGCCACGGCCTTCACCGGGTCCTTGACGATCGCCTGCGCGATGCGCCGCGTCTCGCTGGCGATGTGGGCGTGGTCGGCCTTGGCCTGGTCCACCGAGTTGAGCACCTTGTCGGCGGCCTCGCCGGTCTTCTTGGCGATGTAGGTCAGGCGGCTGCGCGCGTCGGGCAGGCCGTCGGCGGCCACCTGCAGCTTGGGCATCACGCCCAGCTGCGTCAGCGTGTCGTGCAGTTGCCGCGTGATCAGCCCGAGCTGGTGGAACACTTCGGGCGAGGCGCCCGCCGCCATCTGCGGCGCCAGGGTGGAAAGGTCGTCCATTTTCATGTTCTTGTCCCTTGTGGCGCCGGATCAGGCGGTGGCAGCGAGCTTCTGCATGATCTTCTGCACCTTCTCTTCCAGCGTGGCCTTCGTGAACGGCTTCACGATGTAGCCGGCGGCGCCGTCCTGCGCGGCGCGGACGATGTCTTCCTTGCGCGCCTCGGCGGTGACCATCAGCACCGGCAGGTGCTTGAGCGACTCGTCCTTCTTGATGGCGCCGAGCAGCTCGAAGCCGTTCATGTTGGGCATGTTGATGTCGCTGACGACGAAGTCGAACTTCGAGCTCTTCAGCATGTTCAGGGCCACCGCGCCGTCCTCGGCCTCCTCGGCGTTGTTGCAGCCCATCTCCTTGAGCAGGCCGCGCACGATGCGCCGCATGGTGGAGAAGTCGTCGACGATCAGGAATTTCAGGTCGCTGGGGGTGCTCATGTCGGTCCTCGTTCGGGCCAGGTTCGTGTGTTTATCGGGCGGGCGGCACGAAAGTTGAGATCGGCTCCACCACCGGCGTGGCGAGTTTCTCGGCGGGCTCGGCCTTCTCGGGCTCTTCGGGGGCGGCCGGGCGCAGCACGCGCTCCTCGGCTTCGCGGTTCATCACGATGATGCTGATGCGGCGGTTCGCCGGGCTCGCCGGGTCGGCGGGCTCGAACAGCTGGCTCGAGGCCAGGCCCTGCACGCGCAGCACGTGCTCGTCGGGCAGGCCGCCGGCCACCAGCTCGCGGCGCGAGGAATTCGCGCGGTCGCTGGAGAGCTCCCAGTTGCTGTAGCCGCGGTCCCCGCCGGCGAAGGCCTGCGCGTCGGTGTGGCCCTCCAGCGTCAGCCGGTTGGGCACCTCGGCGAGCACCAGGCCGATCTCGCGCAGCAGGTCGCGCATGTAGGGCTTCACGTAGGCGCTGCCGCTGTCGAACATGGCGCGGTTCTGTTCGTCGACGATCTGGATGCGCAATCCGTCGGCCGTCATGTCGAGCTGGATCTGCGACTTCATCGCCGCCAGCTTGGGATTGGAGGCGAGCACGTCCTCGACCTTCTCCTTGATCGCCTGCAGCTTGGCCAGCTCGGCGCGCTTCTGCTCGGCCTTCAGGGCCTGCAGGTTGATGCTGCGCTTCTTGGCCTCGACTTCGCCGTTCTTCACCTGGCCGCCGCTGCGCGAGAGGTCGGCGCCGCCGCCCTTGATGATGGAGGACGAGTCGCCCGAGCCGCTGCCGCCCATCAGCGAGATCTTCAGCGGCGAGTTGAAGTAGTCGGCGATGCCCTTCTTGTCGCCCTCGGTGGTGGAGCCGAGCAGCCACATGAGCAGGAAGAAGGCCATCATGGCCGTCACGAAGTCGGCGTAGGCGATCTTCCAGGCGCCGCCATGGTGGCCATGGCCACCCTTCTTGATCTTCTTGACGATGATCGGCTGGAGCTTCTTCGAGTCGCCAGCCATTTACTTCTTTCCTTTGACGTGGCCTTCGAGCTCGGCGAAGGTCGGGCGGTCACCCGAGTACAGCACCTTGCGGCCGAACTCCACCGCCACCTGCGGGGCGTAGCCCTGCATGCTGGCCAGCAGCGTGGTCTTGATGCACTGCAGCTCCTTGCCGTTCTCGTCGATCTTCTGCTCGAGCAGGCCGCCCAGCGGCTCGACCACGCCGTAGGCCATCAGGATGCCCAGGAAGGTGCCGACCAGCGCCGAGCCGATCATGCCGCCGAGCACCGCCGGCGGCTGGCCGACCGAGCCCATGGTGTTGACCACGCCGAGCACCGCCGCGACGATGCCGAAGGCCGGCAGCGCGCCGGCCAGGCGGGCGATCGCCGCCACCGGCGCATGCGCCTCGTGGTGGTGGGTTTCGATCTCGCTGTCCATCAGGCTCTCGATCTCGTGGGCGTTGAGGTTGCCCGAGACCATCATGCGCAGGTAGTCGGTGATGAACTCGACCACGTGGTGGTCGTTGCCGACGGTGGCGTACTTCTGGAACAGCGGCGAGCTGTGCGGCTCCTCGACGTCCTTCTCGATGGACATCAGGCCTTCCTTGCGCGCCTTCTGCAGGATGTCGTAGAGCAGCGCCATCAGTTCCATGTAGCGCGCCTTCGAATACTTGGAGCCCTTGAGCAGGCTGGGCAGCGCGCCCAGCGTCGCCTTCAGCACCTTGGGCTGGTTGTTCACCACGAAGGCACCCAGCGCGCCGCCCAGGATGGCCATCAGCTCCGTCGGCAGGGCGTGGATGATCACGCTCATGTTGCCGCCGTGGATGATGTAGGCGCCGAAGATGCAGCCGAGTGCGACGGCGTATCCGATGAGTACGAACATGGTGGGGTTCTGCGGTACCTGATGGCCACCCGGTGGCAGGAGGTTTGCACTCCTTATCGGCAGGGGGCGGTCTGGCTTGAGTGTGGGTGCGGCGTCACCGGGCCGGTGCGCGCATCAGGGCGGCGAAACCGGCGCAATACCGGCGGCCCCAAGAAAAGAGCGGGTCCCGAGGGACCCGCTTCGAAGGCACTGGGGACGTGCCAGGAGGAGACAAGCAAGAAACCGATTCACATGCCCTGTTGTCGGCGGGCCACCGGAAAACTTCAGTGTGCGGTCGCGTTGGCGGCCTTGGCGGCGTCCATCCGGATGGAGCCGGCCGCATGGCCCTTGCCAGCGCGGGCCGGCGGGTTGCACAGGCCACAGACGTAGTGTTTCGCAATCTCGTGCGGATGGGTCACGAAGTGGCCCCCGCATTTCGAGCATTTCGTCATGCTCAGCATGCCGTTGTCGATGAACTTGACCAGCCGCCAGGCCCGCGTCACCGACAGCAGCGCCTCGAGGCCCTGGGCGGTGGTCTGCTCCTGGTAGAGCTGGTAGGCCTTGATGACGGTGTCGATCTCGTCCATCTCGGCGACCTTGTTCAGGTACTCGTGGATGTTCAGGAACAGGCTGGCGTGGATGTTCGGCTGCCAGGTCATGAACCAGTCGGTCGAGAAGGGCAGCTGGCCCTTGCTCGGCGACTTGCCGGAGACTTCCTTGTACAGGCGCAGCAGGCGCTCGTAGGACAGGTCGGTCTCCGACTCCAGCACCTGCAGGCGCGCGCCCAGGTTGATCAGCGTGACGGCACGCTCGATCTGGCGGGC
>CAZVLY010000310.1:0-5380 GCA_964628175.1 uncultured Piscinibacter sp.
CAGTTCGCGCAGGCGCTGCGGGTTGGTGTCGATCACCGTGATGTCGTTCTGCTCCGACACCAGGCTCTCGGCCACGCTCTCGCCCACGCGGCCCGCTCCGAGGATGATGATGTTCATGTTGTTCGCGCCGTCAGCGGTGCGAACTATGCCAGTGCGCGGCCGATGAGGATCTTCTGCACGTCCGAGGTGCCCTCGTAGATCTGGCACACGCGCACGTCGCGGTAGATGCGCTCCACGGGGAAGTCGCTCACGTAGCCGTAGCCGCCCAGCGTCTGGATCGCCGCGCTGCACACCCGCTCGGCCATCTCGCTGGCGAACAGCTTGGCCATCGCCGCCTCCTTCAGGCAAGGCCGGCCGGCGTCCTTCAGGCTCGCGGCGTGGTGGATGAGCTGGCGCGCCGCCTCGATCTGCGTGGCCATTTCACCCAGTCGGAACTGCACCGCCTGGTGCTCGAAGATCGGCTGGCCGAAGGCGATGCGCTCCTTCGAGTAGGCCAGCGCCACCTCGAAGGCGGCGCGCGCCATGCCCACGCTCTGCGCGGCGATGCCGATGCGCCCGCCCTCCAGGCCCGACAGCGCGATCTTCAGGCCCTGGCCTTCCTCGCCGATCCGATTTTCGGCCGGCACGCGGCAGTGCTCGAACAGGATCTGCGCGGTGTCGCTGCTGTGCTGGCCCAGCTTGTCTTCCAGCCGCGCCACGGTGTAGCCGGGCGTGGCGGTGGGCACGATGAAGGCGCTGATGCCGCGCTTGCCGGCGGCCTTGTCGGTGACGGCCATGACGATGGCCACATCGCCATGCTTGCCGCTGGTGATGAACTGCTTGACGCCGTTGAGCACGTAGTCGGCGCCGTCTCGCACGGCGGTCGTCTTCAGCCCGTCGGCCTGCGAGCCGACATGCGGCTCGGTCAGGCAGAAGGCGCCGAGCATCTCGCCGCGCGCCAGCGGCTTGAGCCAGCGCTCCTTCTGCGCATCGTCCGCCCAGGCCATCAGGATCGAGCAGACCGGGCAGTTGTTGACGCTCACCACGGTGGAAGTGCCCCCGTCGCCGGCGGCGATCTCCTCCAGGATGATGGCCAGGGCCAGGTAGTCCAGGCCAGCGCCGTCCCATTCGGTGGGCACGGCCACGCCGTAGCAGCCGAGCGCCGCCAGGCCCTTCAGCTCCTCGGCCGGGAAGTGGTGCTCCTTGTCCCAGCGCGCGGCGTGCGGCGCGATCTGGTCCTGCACATAGCTGCGCACGGCGTCCTGCACCGCGAGATGGTCGTCGCTCAAGAGCATCGGGGTTCCCTCACCAGTCGATCGCGCTGCCGTCGTAGTTCAGGAAGCGTCCGTTGTCCTTGGGCGTCAGCGCGGCGATCACGCCGCGCATGCCGGCCACGCTCTGCGCGACCGTGATGTCGGCGCCCGTGCCGCCCATGTCGGTGCGCACCCAGCCCGGGTGGAAACTCACGCAGGTCGCCCGGCCGGCCCACTCGAGCGAGATGTCCTTGAGCACCGAGTTCGCCGCCGCCTTCGAGGCGCGGTACAGCCAGCTGCCGGTGGCGGCGCGCTGGCCGATCGAACCCATCTTCGACGACAGCAGCGCGAGCTTCGCGCCCGGCGCGAGCATGTCGGCCAGTTGCGGCAGCACGCGCATCGGCGCCAGCACGTTGGCGTGCATGGTGCGGTCGAAGTCGGCGTCGGTGGGCGGTTCGAGTCCGCTCTGGCGCTGCAGCACACCGGCCACGTGCACGATCACGTCGAAGGCCGCGCCGTCGAGCTGCCAGGCCAGGCGCGAGGTGCTCTCGGCGCTGGTCACGTCCAGCGCGATGGCGGTGGCGCCCTGCGCGCGCAGCGCGGCGAGCGCCTCCTCGCTGCGCGCGGTGGCTGTGACCTGCCAGCCGTCGGCGAGGTACTGGCGCACGAACTCCGCGCCGATGCCCCGCGACGCGCCGATGATCAGCGCATGGCTCATGTCAGCCCCTCGCCCGCGGAGTACCGCGGACGATCCCCCAAGGGGATACGCGCCCGGCTTCGGGCGGCCGTGCGCTCGGGCGCGTCACAGCATCTCCACGGCCAGCGCCGTCGCCTCGCCGCCACCGATGCACAGCGCCGCCACGCCCTTCTTCTTGCCCTGCTTGCGCAGGGCGCCGAGCAGCGTGACGACGATGCGCGCGCCGGAGGCGCCGATCGGGTGGCCGAGCGCGCAGGCGCCGCCGTGCACGTTGACGATCTCGTGCGGCAGCTTGAACTCGGCCATGGCCGCCATCGTCACCGCAGCGAAGGCCTCGTTGACCTCCCACAGGTCGACGTCCTTCACGCCCCAGCCGGTCTTCTTCAGCACCTTCTCGATCGCGCCCACCGGCGCGGTGGTGAACCAGTCCGGCGCCTGCGCGTGCACGGCGTGCGCGGCGATGCGTGCGATCGGCTTGACGCCCATGGCCTTGGCGGTGGACTCGCGCATCAGCACCAGCGCGGCCGCGCCGTCGGAGATGCTCGACGAGGTGGCGGCGGTGATCGCGCCGTCCTTCTTGAACGCGGGCTTGAGGCCGGGGATCTTGTCGAGCTTGGCCTTGAAGGGCTGCTCGTCCCACTTGATGACCGTGTCGCCGGCCTTGCCGGGCAGGGTGACGGGCGCCATCTCCCAGTCGAAGCTGCCGTCCTCGTTGGCCTTCTTGCTGCGCTGGGTGGAGGCGATGGCGAACTGGTCCATCGCCTCGCGGGTGAAGTTGTACTTGCCCACGCACTGCTCGGCGAACACGCCCATCGCCTTGCCGCGCTCGTAGGCGTCCTCCAGGCCGTCCAGCGCCATGTGGTCGTAGACGGCGCTGGCGCCGTACTTGATGCCCTTGCGCGCGAACATCAGGTGCGGCGCGTTGGTCATGCTCTCCATGCCGCCGGCCACCATCACATTGGCCGAGCCGGCGGCCAGCATGTCGTTGGCGAACATCATGGCGCGCATGCCCGAGCCGCACATCTTGCTCATCGTGACGGCGCCGGTGCTGTCGGGCAGGCCGGCCTTGCGCATCGCCTGGCGCGCCGGCGCCTGGCCCTGGCCGGCCATCAGGCAGTTGCCGAACAGCACCTCGTCGACGGCGTCGCCGGGCACGCCGGCACGTTCGACCGCGGCCTTGATGGCCACCGCGCCCAGCTCCCAGGCGGCGAGGTTGGAGAAGTCGCCCAGCAGGCCCCCGATGGGCGTGCGGGCGGCAGAGACGATGACGATGGATTCGGACATGAGAGGCTCCTTCACGAGGGGATGAGAGATGTGCCGCGCTCCTCCTGCGCGACACGCTTGATGTAGCTCTGGAACTGCGGGTCTTCGCCGCGCAGCAGCAGGGGCAGCGCGTTGTGGAAGTCGTCGCGGCGACACCATTCGCGCATGTAGTCGTCCCACGAGTTCCAGCGCCGCTGCTCGGTGGGCGACATGGTTTCCTTGAACGCGACCAGGTAGGCGCGCTCGAACAGCGAGATCAGCATGTCGAAGATCACCAGCATGCGGTCGTTCTGTTCGGGCGTGGGATTCGGCAGCGCGCCGGTCGTGCGCAGCTGCAGGTCGGAGTTGGCCAGCACGATCTTGAGAAAGTCGTTGTACGCGTCCGAGAGGTGCTGGTAGGCGTCCTCCTCCTCGTTCTCGCGCTCCTTGCGCTGCTCGGCCAGGAACACCCACACCGCGAACGGCAGCGCCACCACCGTCACGACGAAGCTGGCGAATTCGAAGGCGTCGCGCCAGTTCATGCTCGCCTCAGATGCCGGCCTCGAGCGCCTCGGCCTCGGTGTGCGCCTGGTGGCGGAAGCGCTTGCGCTGCTCGTAGGGGAACACGTCGTGTACGTGGCCGGCGAGGATGCGCTCCTTGTGGCCCTGCCAGAAGGCCACGTCGAGCAGGTCGGCGTGGTGCTTCAGGAACACCTCGCGCACCGCCGTGTTGCCGAGCAGGAAGGGGCCGAAGGTCTCCGGGAAGACGTCGCGCGGGCCGACGTGGTACCAGACCTCGCCGGACATCTCTTCCTCCTCGTTGCGCGGCTCGGGCACGCGGCGGAAGTTGCAGTCGGTCAGGTACTCGATCTCGTCGTAGTCGTAGAACACCACCTTGCCGTGGCGCGTGACGCCGAAGTTCTTCCACAGCATGTCGCCGGGGAAGATGTTGGCGCGCACCAGGTCCTTGATGGCGTTGCCGTACTCGATGACGGCGTGTTCCATCTGCCGCGGGCTGGCCTCCTGCAGGTAGATGTTCAGCGGGATCATGCGCCGCTCGATGTAGACGTGGCGGATCACCAGTGTCTCGCCGTCTTCCTCGAGCAGGCTGGGGCAGTAGTGCTTGAGCTCGGCGATCAGCTCCTCCTCGAAGCGCGAGCGCGGGAAGGCGACGTTGCTGTACTCCAGCGTGTCGGCCATGCGACCGACGCGGTCGTGCGTCTTCACCAGCAGGTACTTGCTCTTGATGAGCTCGCGCGAGGTCTCCTTGGGCGGCGGGTAGAAGTCCTTGATGACCTTGAACACGTAGGGGTAGCTCGGCAGGTCGAACACCAGCATCACCATGCCCTTGATGCCCGGCGCAATGCGGAACTTGTCGCTGCTGTGGCGCTGGTGGTAGAGCAGGTCGCGGTAGAAGATGTTCTTGCCCTGCTTCTGCAGGCCGATGGCGTTGTACAGCTCGCTCTTGGGCTTGCGCGGCATCATCGAGCGCAGGAACTGCACGCAGGCCGAGGGCACTTCCATGTCGACCATGAAGTAGGCGCGGGCGAAGCTGAACAGCATCAGCAGGTCGTCCTCGCCGAACAGCGCCGCGTCGATGGCCAGCTGCCCGTGCGGCGTGTGCAGGATGGGCAGCGCGAAGGGCACCTCGTTGAAGCCGTTGATGATCTTGCCCACCGCGTAGGCGCCCTTGTTGCGGTAGAACAGCGACGACAGCACCTGCAGCTGGAAGTTCGCGCGCATGCGGAACTCGCCCAGCCGCGAGATCACCGCCGCGAGCACGTGGTCGACGTCGCGGCCGAGGTCCTCGAACTCGCGCTCGAGCTGGAAGTTGTCGATCACGCGCAGCAGCGTGTCGCGCAGCGTGTCCTTGGTCGGGTAGTAGGCGCGGTAGGTCGGCAGCGAGGCCGGCTCGTCGTTCTCGATGTACTCGGTGCTGACCGCCGGGCGCACGAAGATGAAGTCGTTGCGGAAGTAGCTGCGGTGCAGGATCTTCGTCGTCACCGAGTTGAAGAAGGTCTCGGCGAGCTCGGGCTGGTGGTGATTGGTGAGCAGGCCGATGTAGTGCAGCTTGACCTGCTGCCACACGTCCATCGGCAGGGTCGAGGCCTGGAACTCGCGCTGCAGCCGTTCGGCCGCCTCGTCGACACGCTTGTCGTAGAACTCGATGCGCTCGCGCTGCGCGCGCTGCTGGCCGTGCCAGTCGGCC
>CAZVLY010000311.1:0-5375 GCA_964628175.1 uncultured Piscinibacter sp.
GGCCTCGTCGACGATGCGGCGGAACTGGATCAGCGCCGAGTCCATCGCCAGCGGCAGCATCGGCGCGTCGGGCTTCATCGCGATGGTGCGCGCCTGCGCGGTGATCATCGCGCGGTCTTCCTCGAAGGCCTGCTCGAGGCTGGCGTAGACGGTGTCGGCCAGGCTCATGCCGCCCTGGTCGGTGGGCACCGACTGCTGGAAGAAGTAGTGCGTGCTGTGCTCGGTCTCGGGCGTCAGCGTCTGGCAGGAATGCAGGCGCACGGTCTGCGGGCCGCTCGTCTCGGCGCTGCCGGTGGGGCGCCCGCCGGAATGCATCAGCAGCGTGGCCGGCAGCAGGAACTCGTAGACGAAATGGCGGTCGAGATTCGTCGTGAACTCGCGCATGCGCTTGTAGAAGGGCGGCGGCGGCACATCGGTCACGAAGCGCGACACACGCAGCCCGCGAGGCACCGGCTCGATGGTCGGGCGCGCCTGCGCGATCGCGGTCGAGCCGCCCAGCGTCTTCTCGTGCACGTAGCTCAGGTGCGAGAAGTCGAGCAGGTTGTCGGCGATCAGCAGGTAGTTGGTGTCGTAGTGCAGGTAGCCGGGCTTGTGGTGCCAGTCCGGGTGATCGCAGGAGAAGTTGTCGGGCAGCTGCGCGGTGTCCGCGTGTGCCGGGTCGCCCATCCAGACGAACACCCAGCGGTTCTTCACGGCCACGGGATAGCGGCGCACCTTCGCCTTCGGCGGCACCTTGTCCAGGCCCGGCACCTCGACGCAGATCCCGGCGGCATCGAACATCAGTCCGTGGTAGCCGCAGCGCACGCAGTCGCCTTCCTTGCGGCCCTTGGACAGCGGCGCGAGGCGGTGGCAGCAGCGATCTTCCAGCGCGACAACCTCGCCGGCGGCGGTGCGATAGAGCACCAGCGGCTCGCCGATGACGGTGCGGGCGAACAGCCCGTCGGCGGGGATCTCGTGGTCCCAGGCGACGACGTACCAGCAGTTGCGGATGAACACGGTGCGCTCCAGTGCCGAGTCTCGTGGCGGCACTGTAGGGCGAGGCGGGCCTGCCGTCTGTCCTCCGCACCGAGGACAACGGGGAGGCAGGAACAAGGCTACTTGTAGCTGCGCGCGTCCTCGATCACCTTGCCGTCGTTGGGCAGGCTGCCCGGCGCGCACAGCACGACATCGGCGCGCAGCTTGGTGACATCGCGCACGCTGTCGGCCAGGCGCGCGGCCAGTCCGTCCGGCGTGCCGGGCACCTCGACGTGCAGCGTCATCGTGTCGCTGGCCATCTCGCCCGCGACCACCAGACGCGCGCGCTGCACCTCGGGGTGGCGGCGTGCGACTTCGGCCACCTGGCTCGGGTGCACGAACATGCCGCGCACCTTGGTGGTCTGGTCGGCACGGCCCAGCCAGCCCTTGATGCGGGTGTTGGTGCGACCGGTCGGGCAACTCCCCGCCAGAACGGCGGAGAGGTCGCCGGTGCCGAAGCGGACCATCGGGTAGTCGGCCTGCAGCACGGTGACCACCACCTCGCCGACCTCGCCATCGGGCACCGGATCGCCGGTGCCCGGGCGCACGATCTCCAGGATCACGCCTTCGTCGAGCACGAGGCCGGCCCGCGCGCGGGTCTCATAGGCAATCAGGCCGACGTCCGCCGTCGCGTAGCACTGGTAGCCCTGCACGCCGCGCTCGGCGAGCCAGTCGCGCAGGCTGGGCGGGAAGGCCTCGCCGCTGACCAGCGCCTTGCTCAGCGAGGGCAGGGCGATGCCGGACTCGGCCGCCTTCTCGAAGACGATGCGCAGGAAGCTCGGCGTGCCGCAGTAGGCGTGCGGGCGCAGCTCCTGCATGGCCTGCAGCTGCAGCTCGGTGTTTCCCACGCCGCCGGCGAACACGGTGCAGCCCAGCGCGTGCGCGCCGGTCTCCATCATCGAGCCCGCCGGCGTGAGGTGGTAGCTGAAGCTGTTGTGGATCAGGTCGCCGGCGCGAAAGCCCGCGGCGTGCAGCGCCCGCGCGATGCGCCAGTAGTCGGGGGCTTCGCCCTCGGGCTCGTAGATCGGGCCGGGCGACTGGAACACCCGCTTCGCGCCGCGCGGCGCGCTCAGGCCGCTCCAGCCGATGGCGGAGAAGCCGCCGAACGGATCCTGGGCCCGCTGCGCCTTCTGGCGCTCGAGCAGCTCGTGCTTGCGCAGCACCGGCAGCCGGGCCAGCGCGGCGCGCGTGCCGACGCTGGCGGCGTCGACGCCGGCGAGCAGTTCGCCGAACGCGGGGGTGCGCTGCGCGGCGGCCACCTGGCGCGGCAGCGCGGCCAGCAGCGCGGCTTCGCGCTCGGACGGGTCGCGGGTTTCAAGCGCGTCGTAGTGCTCAGTCATCGCTGTCGTTCCAGGTGGCGAGCTTCTTCTTCAGATCGGCGACGAAGTCGCGCACGGCCGCGCTGTCGCGCAGGGTCTTGTCGGTCCACTCGGGGCTGCTGCGGCTCGGGCGCTTGACGATCGACGCCTTCAGCGCGGTGCCGTCCAGTGCGATCTTGGCGATGGCCACGCTGCGCCGGTCGAAGCGGCCCTCGCGTTCGGTCAGGCCCAGCGCGCGCAGCTCGCGCTTCGCGCGCTGCAGCGCCTCGTCGGCCTTGAACGGCGGCGGCGCGAAGCCGAAGTCCTCGTCGCTCATGTTCGCCTCCTCAGGCCAGCCAGCGTTTGCGGCGCTTGTAGCTCTTCACGTCGCGGAAGCTCTTGCGGTCGCCGCCGCCCACGCCGAGGTAGAACTCCTTCACGTCCTCGTTCTCGCGCAGCGCCTTGGCCTCGCCGTCCATCACGATGCGGCCGTTCTCCAGGATGTAGCCGTAGTCGGAGTAGCGCAGCGCGATGTTGGTGTTCTGCTCGGCGAGCAGGAAGGTGACCTTTTCCTTGGTGTTCAGGTCCTTGACGATCTCGAACACCTCTTCGACGATCTGCGGCGCCAGGCCCATCGAAGGCTCGTCGAGCAGCACCATCTTCGGGTTGGCCATCAGCGCGCGGCCGATGGCGCACATCTGCTGCTCGCCGCCCGAGGTGTAGGCGGCCTGCGAGGTGCGGCGCGTCTTCAGGCGCGGGAAGTAGTTGTAGACCTTCTCCAGCGTCTGCGCCACGGCGGCCTTGCCGTCCTTGCGCGTGTAGGCGCCGGTCATCAGGTTCTCCTCGATGGTCAGGTGGGCGAAGCAGTGCCGCCCTTCCATCACCTGGATGACGCCGCGCTCGACCATGTCGGAGGTCGACAGCTTCTCGATGCGCTCGCCGCGCAGCTCGATGCTGCCCTTGGTGACCTCGCCGCGCTCGCCGGCCAGCAGGTTGCTCACGGCGCGCAGCGTGGTCGTCTTGCCCGCGCCGTTGCCGCCGAGCAGCGCCACGATGCCGCCTTCGGGCACCTGCAGCGACACGCCCTTGAGCACCAGGATCACGTGGTTGTAGATGACCTCGATGCCGTTGACGTTGAGGATGATGTTGCTCATGGGCTCTTTCGTCGGACTCCTGCAAGCACGGCGCGCCGCGCTTGCAGGAGGGCCCCTCGCGGGGCCTCCGTGGGTCAGGACTGGCAATCCTCCGGCGTGCGGCGGGTCAGCTTCTTTTCCGCCGCGTACTTGTCGGCGGCGGCCTTGATCATCGGCTTGATGATCGAGTCGTCGCTCTGGTACCAGTCGGAGCTGAAGTTCCACTTCGCGCCGTCCCAGGTGTGCACGCGTGCCCAGGTGGCGCCGCGGTGGTCGGCGCACGAGGTGCTGATCGGCCGCATCACGCCGGCGAAGCCCAGGGCGTCGAGCTTCTTCTGGTCGAGCGCCAGGTTCTCGTAGCCCCAGCGGGCCTGCTCCCCGGTCATCACCTTGCCCTTGCCGTAGCGCTCCTGCGCGCGGCGCACGCCTTCGACCGCCAGCATGGCCGCCGACAGGCCGCGCATGTACAGCACCTGGCCGACCTCCTCCTTCGGCCCCGTGCCCTGGCCCTTGCCGTGCACCTGCGTCAGGACGTCCTTGACGATCTTGGAGTTCGGCTCGGCACCGTGCTGCAGCGCCAGCGCGTTGTAGCCCTTGGCGCCGTCACCCACGTCCTTCACGTCCGGCTCGGCGCCGGCCCACCACACGCCGTACATCTTGTCGCGCGGGAAGCCGGTGGCCACGGCCTCCTTCAGCGCGGTGGAGTTCATCACGCCCCAGCCCCACAGGAAGACGTAGTCGGGGCGGTTCTGGCGGATCTGCAGCCAGGCGGCCTTCTGCTCCACGCCCGGGTGCGTCACCGGGATCAGCTGCAGGTCGAAGCCGTGCATCTTGCTGCGCTCCTGCAGCAGCGGAATCGGCTCCTTGCCGTACGGGCTGTCGTGGTAGACGAGGGTGATCTTCTTGCCCTTGAGCTTGTCGAGGCTGCCTTCCTTCTTGCCGACGTGCTGCAGCAGGATGTCGGCGGCGTCCCAGTAGGTGCCGGTGAGCGGGAAGTTCCACTTGAAGACGTTGCCGTCCGTGCTCTCGCTGCGGCCGTAGCCGGCGGTGATGAGCGGGATCTTGTCGCCGGGGGCCTTCTCGGTCAGCGCGAAGGTGATGCCGGTGGACAGCGGCTGGAACACCGTGGCGCCCTTGCCCTTCAGGCGCTCGTAGCACTCCACGCCCTTGTCGGTGGCGTAGCCGGTCTCGCATTCCTCGAAGCTGACCTTCACGCCGTTGATGCCGCCCTGGGCGTTCACCAGCTTCAGGTAGTCGACGTAGCCGTTGGCGAACGGGATGCCGTTGGGCGCGTAAGCCCCGGTGCGATAGACCAGCACCGGGAAGAACTGCTCCTTCGCCTGCGCGAAGGCGGCGGGTGCCGTGGCCAGGCTGGCCAGTCCGGATGCGGCGATCGTCGCGGCCATTGTCAGGGACTTGAACTTCATGTCTGCCTCCAGGAGGGTTGGAAAGAGCACTCGGCGGTGCGTGGGTAAATGGGGGGTGTCAATGCGGGAAGGGCCACAGGCGAAGCTTCTCCTTGCCGATCGACCACAGGCGCGCCAGGCCGTGCGGCTCGACGATCAGGAAGAACACGATCAGCGCGCCGAAGATCATGAACGTGAGGTGCGACGCGAGCGCCGTGTCGATCGGGATGCCGAACCAGTAGGGCATGTTGTCCAGCACGATCGGCAGCACCACGATGAAGGCCGCGCCGAAGAAGCTGCCCATGATCGAGCCCAGGCCGCCGATGATGACCATGAACAGCAACTGGAACGAGCGGTCGATGTTGAAGGCCGCCGGCTCCCACGATCCCAGGTGCACGAAGCCCCACAAGGCGCCGGCGACGCCGACGATGAACGAGCTGACGGCGAACGCGGTCAGCTTGGCGTAGACCGGGCGGATGCCGATCACGGCGGCGGCCACGTCCATGTCGCGGATGGCCATCCAC
>CAZVLY010000312.1:0-5374 GCA_964628175.1 uncultured Piscinibacter sp.
GTGCCCGCGGGCGCAGGCCCCATTCGCGGTCGCCCAGGCGTGGGCAGGCCGGACATGGTGTTGATGCGGTGAGGGTGGCGGGCCCGCGGTGGCCGCCCGCGAGCGTGGGCCGGAGAACGCGGGTACCGCCGTCGACCTGCGACCATGCCCGTCGCACGCAAAGCGGACCCACGAAGACCGCCACGGGCCGCGAGCGGCTGTCGCAGAAGACTGCATCCTGTCAGCCTTGAATGCCGATGCGCCTGAGCCGCGGAGGCGCTACTTCTTCGCCTTCACTGGCCGCTTCCAGCCCGGCAGCGTCACGGCCTTGGCGCGCACCACCGTGAGCTGGCCGGCCGGTGCGCTCTTCGACACCGTCGAGCCGGCGCCGATGGTCGCGCCTTCGCCCACCGTGATCGGTGCCACCAGCACGCTGTTGCTGCCGATGTGAACGTCGGCGCCGATCACGGTACGGTGCTTGTTGGCGCCGTCGTAGTTGGCGGTGATGCTGCCGGCGCCGTAGTTGACCCGCTCGCCCACCGTCGCGTCGCCCAGGTAGGCGAGGTGATTCGCCTTGGCACCCTTGGCCAGCGTGGAGTTCTTCACCTCGACGAAGTTGCCGATGTGCACTTCCTCGCCCAGTTCGGCGCCTGGGCGCAGCCGCGCGAAGGGGCCGACCAGCGAGCCCTTGCCGACGCTGGCGCCCTGTGCCTCGCCGTCGATGTGGGTGAAGGAGTGGACTACTGCGTCGTCGGCGATGGCCACGTTGCGGATCACGCAGTGCGAGGCGATGCGCACGTTGTTGCCGAGCGTCACGCGGCCTTCGAAGACGCAGCCCACGTCGATCTCGACGTCCTGACCGCAGGCCAGCTCGCCGCGGATGTCGATGCGCGCCGGGTCGGCCAGGCGCACGCCGGCTTCCATCAGCGCGTCGGCCAGGCGGCGCTGGTAGCGCCGCTCCAGGTCGGCCAGCTGCGCCGGGCTGTTGATGCCCAGCACCTCGGTCTCGCTGGACGCGTGCGCGGCCACCACGTGCACGCGGTCGGCCACGGCCATCGCCACCACGTCGGTCAGGTAGTACTCGCGCTGCGCGTTGTCGTTCTTCAGCGCGGCGAGCCAGCGCTTCAGGTGCGCGGTCGGCGCGGCCATCACGCCGGTGTAGATCTCCTGGATCCTGCGCTGCTGCGGAGAGGCATCCTTGTGCTCGACGATGCCCTCGATCGTGCCGCCCACCGCGTCGCCGCTGCGGATCACGCGGCCGTAACCGCTCGGATCGGGCAGCACCACGGTCAGCAGGGCGAGCGACTGCCCGTTGCAGGCCTGCACCAGCTTGCGCAGCGTCTCGGGCTCGATCAGCGGCACGTCGCCGTTGAGGATCAGCGTGGTGCCTTCGTCGTGCAGCTGCGGCACGGCCTGCTGCACGGCGTGGCCGGTGCCCAGCTGCGGCTCCTGCCGCGCGAACACCAGGCCCGGCGCCTGGAATGCGGCCTCGACCTGCTCGGCGCCATGGCCGGTGATCACCACGGTGCGAAGGGCATTCAGACCCGAGGCGGCCTGCAGCACGTGCTGCAGTAGACTGCGCCCGGCCAACCGGTGCAGCACCTTGGGCCGGGCCGATTTCATGCGGGTTCCCTTGCCCGCGGCCATGATCACGATGTCCAGAGCCATGTTGTTGTCTTCCCTGCGGGGCGTGGTGTCGAGACTGCGCATTATCGTGGCGCTGGCGCTGCTGGCCGTGGGCTTGACGGGCTGCAGCGCGGTACGTTTTGGCTACAACCAGGCCCCCGAACTGGTTTACTGGTGGCTCGACGGCTACGCGGACTTCGACGACACCCAGTCGCGCCGCGTTCGCGAGATGCTCGGCCAGTGGTTCACCTGGCACCGGCGCACCCAGCTGCCCGACTACGCCAGCCTGCTGCAGCGCGCCCAGGCCGACGTGCTGGCCGACACCACACCCGATCGGGTCTGCCGCTGGTGGGACGAGCTGCGCCGGCGCGGCGAAGGGGCCGTCGACCAGGCACTGCCCGCGGCCGCCGAGCTGATCCCGAGCTTGTCGGCGCAGCAGATCAAGCACATCGAGGCCCGCTACCTGCGCAACGACGAGGAGTTCCGACGCGACTACCTCGCCGCCGACCCGGCGCAGCGCCTGAAGGATTCGGTCAAGCGCACGCTGGAGCGCGCCGAGTTCCTCTACGGCACGCTGGACGACGCGCAGCGCGAGCGCCTGGCGCGCCTGGTGGCCGAGTCGCCCTTCGATGCCGAGGCCTGGAACGCCGAGCGGCTGCAGCGGCACAAGGAGGCGCTGCAGATGCTGCGCAAGCTGAGCACGGAGCCCGCCAACCGCGATGCCGCGCTGGCGACACTGCGTGCGCATGTGCTGCGCCTGACGCGTTCGCCGCGCGAGCCCTACCGCCTGTACCAGCAGAAGCTGGAGACCTACAACTGCGCCTTCGTCGCCAGCCTGCACAACGCCACCACGCCGGCGCAGCGGCAGGCGGCAGCGGCGAAGCTCAAAGGCTGGGAAGGGGACTTCCGGGCGCTCGCCGCAGCCGCGGATTGAGCCGCGGACAGGGCGAACCGCTCAGGGCCTGGTGATCTCGGTCGTCACCTGCCGGGGCGTGACGCTGCCGGCCGGGAAGTCCTTCATCGCCGCCTCGAACATCGCCGGCAGCAGCGACTGGATCGACGGCGAGCCGCCGTCGTTGCTGGCGCGGGTTTCGTACAGCGGCTGGCCGGACTTGCGGTCGCGGATGAGCAGCGCCACCTCGCGCTCGTAGGTGGTCGAGGGGATGCCGAAGCCGATGCCGTAGTAGGGCCAGGGCCGGCTGAATCGGTGCGCATAGATGCCGCCGCGCCACCAGAACGGATCGTCGTAGTACTGCTCGGTGGCGCTGACGCGGGCACCCAGCGCCACGATGTACTCGCTGGCCGACGCGTCGGCGGCGGGCGTGAAGCCGGCGGCCTCGAGCGCGGGGCGGGCGCTGTCTTCCAGCAGCAGCTGCTGCTGCGGGCGAGTCTGCTGCGAAGGCAGGCGCTCGAAAGCGTAGCTGCCCGGTTTCCGATCGGCCGGCCACTGGGTGTAGCTCGACACCTCGCTGGTCAGGCTGTTCAGCGAGGCGCAACCGGCCAGCGTCACGGTGGCGATCAGCAGGCTCAGCGTCTTGGTCATGTCGTGCTCCCCCTGCCGAAGTCCGGCTCAGTCGTCGCGGTGGATGCGGATCGGGCTGGCGGCCGGCGCTGCGCAATCCTCGTCGTCGTCGAACGCGCGGTCGCCCTGCGGATCCGCCACGCCCGTCGTTTGGAGCGTGGTGAACGGATAGAGTTTCCTGTCCATCATGTGCGAAGGCACGATGTTGCCCATCGCGGTGAAGATGTTGTCCAGCCGCCCCGGCTGCAGCCGCTCCCAGTCGCGCAGCATCTTCTTCATCTGCACGCGCTGCAGGTTCTCCTGGCTGCCGCACAGCGTGCACGGGATGATCGGGAACTGCCGGTGCGCCGCCCAGCGCTCCAGCTCGGGCTCGGCCACGTAGGCCAGCGGCCGGATGACGATGTTCCTGCCGTCGTCGCTGACCAGCTTGGGCGGCATGCCCTTCAGGCGGCTGCCGAAGAACATGTTCATGAACAGCGTCTGCAGCATGTCGTCCCGGTGGTGGCCCAGGGCGATCTTGGTTGCACCGAGTTCGCCGGCGACGCGGTAGAGAATGCCGCGGCGCAGCCGCGAGCACAGGCTGCACATCGTCTTGCCTTCGGGGATCAGGCGCTTGACGATGGAGTAGGTGTCCTGGTTCTCGATGTGGAAGGGGATGTCCAGGCTCTTCAGGTACCCGGGCAGCACGTGCTCCGGAAAGCCCGGCTGCTTCTGGTCGAGGTTGACGGCGACGATGTCGAACTTCACCGGTGCGCGCTTGCGCAGGTTGATCAGCACGTCCAGCAGCGCGTAGCTGTCCTTGCCGCCGGAGACGCAGACCATCACCTTGTCGCCGTCCTCGATCATGTTGAAGTCGGTGATGGCCTGGCCGACCAGCCGGTGCAGCCGCTTCGAGAGCTTGTTGATCTCGTGCAGGTGCTTCGCAGCAGCCTTGGGGTCGTCGAGCACGGCGCTCATGGGGCTTCCTTCACGGCAAACACTTCGCAGCCGACCGCATCGCAATCGGGGTAGACATCGGGCTTCTCGGTCGACACGCGCGCGGCGCGCACCTTGGGGTGGGCCAGCATCAGCGCCAGCACGTCGTCGCACAGCGTTTCCTGCAGGTGGATGTGGCCGCGCGAGAGCCGCTCCAGGATGCTGCGGCGGATGAAATCGTAGTCGACCACTTCGTCGAGCGTGTCGTGCGAGGGCGTGGATTGCGCCAGCGGCACGTACAGGTCGACGTTGATCAGCACGCGCTGCTCGCCGCGCTTCTCGAAATCGTGCACGCCGATGTTCATGTTCACCGCATAGTCGCGCAGGAACAGCCGCCGGCAGTCGATCAGGCTGGCATGGTGGAGCAGGCTTTGCATCGGGTCAGGTTCCGGAAGGCTGGACGAGGAAGGCCACGTCGCGCGGCTGGGCCGTCAGGTGCTGGCCGCCGTCGACCAGCAGCGTGGTGCCGGTCACCGCCGGCGCTTCGATGAGATAGCGCACCGCCTGCGCGATGTCGGCCGGCGTCGACGAGCGCTGCAGCGGCGTCAGGCGGTGCGCGGCGGCGAAGTCGGCCTCGCTCATGTCGCCGGAGAGCAGCGTCACGCCGGGCGCGACGCCGCACACGCGCAGCCGCGGCGCCAGCGCCTGGGCCAGCATCACGGTGGCGCTCTGCAGCGCCGCCTTCGACAGCGTGTACGACAGGTAGTCGGGGTTGGGGTTGGCGAGCTTCTGGTCGAGCAGGTTGACCACGCAGCCCTGCGCTTCGCGTGCCGTCAGGTGCGCATGCAGCGCCTGCGCCAGCAGGATCGGCGCCGCGGTGTTGATGCGCCAATGCGCCTGCATCTCGGCGTGGCCGAAGCTGGCCGCATCGTCGTAGGCGAAACGCGAGGCGTTGTTGACCAGCGCGTCGACGCGGCCGAAGGCCTGCGCCACCGCCGGCAGCAGCGCGCGGGTGGCGGCTTCGTCGGCGAGGTCGGCCGCGAAGGCCTCGGCGCGTGCGCCGAGCGCGCGCAGTTCAGCCAGCGTGGCCGCCGACTCGGCCGACGCCGCATGGCAGTGCAGAGCGACTTCGAAGCCGTGCGCCGCCAGGTCGAGCGCGATGGCCCGCCCAATGCGACGGGCGGCGCCGGTGACGAGCACGACGGGGCGGGACGGCATGGCTTCCTACAATGCGGCGATGCAACACAACGAGGGCGACAGTGTATCGGCGGCCCTGCGCCGGCGCATTCACGAGGCCATCGCCGCGGCGGGCGGCTGGCTCGCCTTCGACCG
>CAZVLY010000313.1:0-5342 GCA_964628175.1 uncultured Piscinibacter sp.
CGCCCTTGGCCTTCAGGAAGGCGCGCAGGATCTTGTTGGTCGTGCGCGGGTAGACGTAATCGGTGCCCAGCAGCACGAAGCGCTTGGCGGAGCCGCCGTCCTTGCTCATCAGGTACTCGACGGCGGGGATGGCCTGCTGGTTCGGCGCGGCGCCGGTGTAGAACACGTTCTTCGACAGCTCTTCACCTTCGTACTGCACGGGGTAGAACAGCAGCGCGTTCTTCTCCTCGAACACCGGCAGCACCGACTTGCGGCTCACGCTGGTCCAGCAGCCGAAGGTGACGGCGACCTTGTCCTGGTCGATCAGCTGCTTGGCCTTCTCGGCGAACAGCGGCCAGTTGGAGGCGGGGTCGACGACCACCGGCTCGAGCTTCTTGCCCAGCACGCCGCCCTTGGCGTTGATCTCGTCGATCGCCATCAGGGCGACGTCCTTGAGCACCGTCTCGGAAATGGCCATCGTGCCCGACAGCGAGTGCAGCACGCCGACCTTGATGGTGGCCTGGGCCTGGGCAATGGTGGCGAAGCCCATCGTGCAGGCGGCAGCGGCCAGCGCGGTGAGCGATTTCGCGGCGAAGCGGCGGGACAGATTCATGGTGTACGGACTCCTGGCTTGGGGTTCGGGGTTGTGGGACAGGCGCAGGTTAGGTGCGCCGTCACGTCCGGCCAATACGCAAGGTGGCGTAGGCAGCCCCGTCCGCCGGCGGCGCCGGCCTCCTTGAGACGGCTCAACACCGGATCGGCAGCCCTGCCGTTCAATGCGCCTCAGGCCGGCCTGGCTCACGGCCGCAGAATCACCGACATGGCCACCCGACATCCCCACACCGGCCGCCCCCGGACCGCGTTCTCCGCGCTGGAGCTGCGCGCGCTGCTCGAGCTGGCGGTGCTGCCCTGGTCGATCCCGGTGCTCGCCACCGCGCCGCAGGGCGACGGCCATCCGGTGCTGCTGCTGCCCGGCTTCATGGGCAGCGAGGTGTCGCTGATCGCGCTGGAGCTGTTCCTGCGCAACCGCGGCTATGCGGTCGAGACCTGGGGCCTGGGCCGCAACGTCGGCTTCCATGCCAGGCACGCCACCGCGCTGGAGCAGAAGATCCGCTTCCTGCACCACAAGACCGGCCGCAAGGTCAGCCTGGTCGGCTGGAGCCTGGGCGGCGTGTTCGCGCTGTACGGCGCGCACCAGGTGAGCGAGTGCGTGCGCAGCGTCGTCACGCTGGGCAGCCCGATCAGCGTCGACCCGGAAGGCAGCGCCTCACCGCCCTTCGTGAAGGCGATGTACCGGCTGATCGCCCACCCGATGGGCACGGCCGCCCATGCGATGCAGCCGCGCGCCCGCCAGCTGCGCGAACGCAAGGCGCTGACGATGCCGCTGAGCTGCCTGTACTCGCTCAGCGACGGCGTGGTGCCGCCGCAGGAGGCCACCATCGAGGGCGACCCGGCACTGCGCGAGAACATCCGCGTGCCCGGCAGCCACGTCGGCCTGGGCTTCAACGCCATGGTGCTGTGGATCGTCGCCGACCGGCTGTCGCAGCCGGAAGGGGCGTGGCGGCGCTTCGAGCCGGACGGGCCGATGGGCCAGGCCTACCGCTGGCTCACCCACGAGCGCGTGCCGATCTGAGGCGTCCCCGCGGCGCCGCGCGGGCCCGCGCCAGGTACTCCTGGAAGCTGTCGCGCACGCATTGCGTGAACCGCTGCGGGTCGGGCATCAGCTCGCGGCAGGAGGTGGGCGAGACGACGATGCGGCCGTCGTAGCAGCTCACGGCGAACACCAGGCCCATGCCGTCGGCGATCGGCAGGATGGCCGAGAAGTAGCTCATGCGCGCCCCGTGCAGGTAGGCCGGCGCCGGCGGTCCGGGCACATGGGTGATGGTGCAGCTCGGCGGCGTCAGCGCCGGCACGGCGGCCGGCGCCGGTGCCGCGGTCTGCGCGTGGATCCAGGCCAGCCGCTCGACCGCGTCGTCGAGGTGGGTGCCGAAGCCGATGCGCCGCGGCGGTGCCGAGTTCGCCTGGTCCTCGCCGATGCCCAGCGGCACGAGGGCGCTCAGCTCGGAGCGCGGCAGCTCGGCGTGGCCATCGAGGTAGAGGCGCAGGCCGCCGGCACACACCGCCAGCACGGCGTCGTTGAGGCTGGCGCCGTCAACCAGGCCGCGGATGCTGTCGAACTCCTCGCGCAGGAAGCGCCGCGTGTCGAACACGCGGTGCGGCGAGACCACCGCGTTGAAGCGCGTCGCCCCGATGTGCATCTCGGGGTGCCACAGGTCGCGCGCGAAGGCCAGTGCCGCCGGCGTGGCGCGCGCGAACGGCCGCATCAGGCGGTGCGGCGCCACCATCAGGTGCAGCGCGGCGCGGCACAGCAGCGACACCGGCCCGGGCGCGCGATCCGGAAACCACGGCTCGGCCGGCTCGGGCTTCGGCGGGCGACGGGTGCTGTCGTGCAGCACCTCGACGAACTCGTTGCGGCTCTCCACGTCGATCGCCGCGTGGTGGATCTTGGTCAGCAGCGCGAAGCTGCCCGGCGGCAGCTCGGCGATGCTGTCCAGCCCCTCGATCACGTAGATCTCCCACAGCGGCCGGTTCAGGTCGAGCGCGCGGGCGTGGATGCGCGAGGCCTGGATGCAGAACTGCCGCCAGTCGCCCGGCTCGGGCAGGGCGATGTGGCGCACGTGGTACTCGAGGTCGAAGAACTCGTCCTCGACCCAGTAGGGCTCGTCGAGCTCCAGCGGCACGCGCAGCAGCTTGCTGCGGAAGATCGGCGAGCGGTGCAGGCGGCCCTGGATGTGCGCGAGGATGGTCTTGAAGCGCAGCTTGCCGCCGGGCGCGGTGCTCTGGTCGTAGATCTGGACGAAGGTGACGTTGGCGTTGGCGTGGACGGTGTCCGCGTAGAGGAAGCTCGCGTCGTGTCCGCTCAGCTGGCGCATGGGTGGTTTCCGGAAGGATCGAAGTCGTTCACGATCGGCTCGAGTGCGGGCTGCGCGCCAGAAGTTCGTCCAGCGCCGCGTGCAGCCCCGCCGACAGTTCGCGGGCGTCCGGCACGGCACAGCGCGCGGTGGTGAAGCCGAAGCCCATCGTACCGGCGTAGCTCATCACCGTGATGTTCAGGCCGACGCCGTGCTCGACGATGGACAGCGGCCAGTAGTCCGTCATGCGCGCCCCCGCCGCGTACAGCGGCACCTGCGGGCCGGGCACGTTGGAGATCACGACGTTGGCGATCGGCGGCACCGCCCGGGTGATGCCCGAGCGCCCGTACAGCGCCGCCAGCGCCTGCAGCAGCCACGGCGTGCCGATCGACGGGAAGTCGGTCGGGATGACGCCGCGGGCGCGGCGGGCCAGCGCCTTCATCGCGCCAGCCGCGTCGCGGATGGCGCGCAGGCGCTTCACCGGATCGGCGATGTCGGTGTGCAGGTTCACCAGGCTCAGCGTGGCCTGCGTGGTGTAGTCGGCATTGCCGGCGTCGCGCAAGGAGATCGGCATGGTCGCGATCAGCGGCTTGCGCGGCAGGCCGCCGTGCCGCGCCAGGTAGCGGCGCAACGCGCCGCCGCACAGCGCCAGCACGATGTCGTTGAGCTTGGCCTCGTGCGCGTGCGCCAGCGCCTTCAGCGTGTCCAGCGGCAGGCTGGTGCCGGCGAAGCCGCGCTCGCCGGTGATCGGCCCGTTCAGCGGCGTCCGCGGGCCGAACGAGAAGTTCTGCCCGGCGCCGGCGCCCGGTGCCGCGGACGGCGCGCCGACCAGGCCGGCGAGCGTCTTCAGCACGTCGGGCAGGTGGCGCAGCAGCTTGATGTACTGGCCGGCATCGTGCTTGAGCGCGGCGGCGGCGAGTTCGACCAGGCCCGGATGCTCGGCGGGGTGCGCCGGACCGCGCGGGATGGCACGCGGCCGTGGCGTCAGGTCGAACAGCGCCTGCGACAGCCGCACGCCGGCCTGGCCGTCGAGCACCGCGTGATGGACCTGGAAGTAGTAGGCCACCTGGCCCGACTGCAGCCCGTCGATCACCGCCATGCGCCACAGCGGGCGGCTGCGATCGAGCAGCTCGGCGTGCAGCCGGCCGGCCAGGTCTTCCAGCTGCGCCTGCGTGCCGGGGGCCGGCAGCGTGATGTGCTGGACGTGGTAGTCCCACTCGAACTCGTCCTCCTCGACCCACACGGGGTTGGCGAACTGCAGCGGCATGGGCGCGAGCTTGCGCGTGAGCACCGGTGCGACGCCCAGGCGCCGCCGCATCAGCCGCCGCACATCGGCATGGAAGTCGCCGGTGTAGCCGGCAGGCAGGTCGAACAGATGCAGCGACGCCACGTGCATCGGCGTCTCCTTCGTCTCCAGGTGGAGGAAGCCACCGTCCACGCCGCTCAAGGACTTCATCGCAGGTCGATCCCTTCATCGGGCCGCACGCACCGCGTGGCCACCGCATTGCTTCATACCGCCGCGCCGCACCGGGACATTGCGCCAGATCACTTCCGCGCTGCGCCGCCGCGAGCCTGCGGGCGCAGAATCGATTCGCCTTCGCGGCGTCCATGACCATGCCCAGCCCGCCGCCCCCCGCCCCGCTGACCGCGCTGATCACCGGCGCCTCGTCCGGCATCGGCCAGGCGCTGGCCGGCTGCTTCGCACGCGATGGCCACCACCTCGTGCTGGTGGCCCGCGGCGAGGCCCGGCTGCGCAACTTGGCGCAAGCGCTGCAGGCAGCCCATGGCATCCGGGTCGACGTCATGCCGGCCGACCTGGCCAAGCCCGGCGCGGCGCAGGCACTGGCTGCGGCACTGCGGCGCAAGCGCCGGCGCATCGACGTGCTGGTCAACAACGCCGGGGTGCTCGAACAGGGCGCCTTCGTCAAGGTGGCCGCCGCGCGCCACCAGGAGCAGATCGACCTCAACGTCTCGGCGCTGACCGCGATGCTCGCCGCCTTCCTGCCGGCGATGCTGCGCGCCGGCCGCGGGCGCATCCTCAACGTCGCCTCGATCGCCGCCTTCCAGCCGGTGCCGGGGCTGGCGACCTATGCGGCGACCAAGGCCTATGTGCTGTCGCTGACCGAGTCGCTCGCCGAGGAACTGCGCGACAGCGGCATCGGCGTCACCGCCCTGTGCCCCGGCATCACCGCCACCGCGATGCTCGGCCGCGCGACGGCGCGCAACGGCAAGCTGGCCGAGCTGCCGGGATTCCTGGTCGGCGACGTCGAGGCGGTGGCCGCCGAGGGTTACCGGGCCTGCCTCGCCGGCGAGGTGATCACGGTGCCCGGCGCCATCAACCGCGCGACGGCGCTGGCCGCCGGCGTGACGCCGAAGTGGCTGCTGCGGCGCGTCGCGGGCGTGCTCGGCCGCAGGGTGCTCTGAAGGAAGACGGCCCTGCCGCCGGCCTGC
>CAZVLY010000314.1:0-5285 GCA_964628175.1 uncultured Piscinibacter sp.
GGGTGCTGCCCCTGCCGCACCCGAGCCCGCGCAACAACGGATGGCTCCAGCGAAACCCCTGGTTCGAGGCGGACGTGCTGCCCGAGCTGAAGACACGCGTGCGCGCACTGCAGGGCCGCTAGCCACACGGTCGGTTTGTCACGTTTGGCCGCCTGCCGGCATCCAAGGACCAGGCACCCCCGCGCATGTCGCCATGTCGATGGCGGGGCCGACCTCCTCCACAGGCCAAGGACCACGCCATGAACACATCACAGCCCTTCACGACCCACGGACTCCGCGCCCGCCGAACGGCGCCATCGCAGCGTCGCTCGGCGCTGCGCGCCATGCCCTTGCTGGGCATGTGCACCGCCACCGCCATCCTGGCGACCGCGTGCGGCGGATCCTCCGACGACGGGGCCGCCGACCAGGCCGCGCTGGTCGAGCAGGGCCGCCAGGTCTTCCGCTACGAGACCTTCGGCGACGAAGCCAAGTGGACCGATGCGCTGCGCATGCACGAGGTGATCAGCGCCGCGGTCGATCCGGTGACCGCGCTGTCGGTCGGGCTGAAGGTCGATGCCGATGCGCTGCCTGCCGCGGTAGTGAACGGCATCCGCAACGGCTCGATCGACCTGACGAAACCGGCCACCACGATCGCGCTGCTCAAGCTCGATGCGGTGGTCGGCCTCAAGGCCAGCGTCGAGCCGGTGAACGGCCAGGACGTGCTCAAGCGCGTCGGCATCACCTGCGCGCTCTGCCACTCGACCGTGGACGACTCCTTCGCGCCCGGCATTGGCAAGCGCCTGGACGGCTGGCCCAACCGTGACCTGAACCCGGGCGCCATCATCGCGTTGTCGCCGGTGCTCGACGCAGCGGCCAAGCAGATGTTCAACGCCTGGGGCAACGGCAAGTTCGATCCGCGACAGAACATCGACGGGCTGAGCAAGCCGGTCGTGATTCCGCCCGCTTACGGCCTAGCGGGACTGCACAGCGTGACTTTCACCGGTGACGGCAACGAGCTGGCCTACTGGAACCGCTACGTGGCGGTGGCCGAGATGGGCGGGCTGGGTTCGGTGGTGGAACCACGCCTGAACCTGAATCTCACCAACGGCACCGAAGACCGCGTGTCGAGCAAGCTGCCGGCCTTGCAGGCGTACCAGCTGTCGCTGGGTGCGCCGGCGGCGCCGGCCGGCAGTTTCGATGCCGCGGCCGCTGCGCGTGGCAAGCTGGTGTTCGACGGCGTCGGCACCTGCGCGACCTGCCACAGTGGCGCGCTCTTCACGGATGCCAACACGCGGCTGCACCCCGCCAGCGACTCGATGGCCGAGCCGGAATCGCCGAGCTATGCATCGCGGTCCGCCACGAAGCAGTACCGCACCTCGCCACTGAAGGGTGTGTGGCAGCACGCGCCGTACTTCCACGACGGGTCTGCCGCGACCTTGATGGACGTTGTGCGTGCCTACAACGGCAAGCGCGCGCTGGGCTTGTCGGAGCAACAAGTCATCGATTTGACCGAATACCTGAAATCGCTGTGACCCCTGCGACGGAACAGCCTTCCAGGGCGCTTTCCGTCGCGATCGCAGATCGACATTCAGTGGGTGTCCATGTGCGGACCCAGGCGCCGAAGCAGCAAGGCATGTGCCCAGTCCATGAAGGCTTGCACACGCGCGGCGCGCTTGCGGGCGGTGGGTGTCACCAGGTGCAGCGGAAGGGACGGGCATTGCCAGCCGGGCAGGACGCGGACCAGGGACCCGCTGGCCAGATGGTGGCTGGCCACGAATTCGGCCAGCACGACGAGGCCCAACCCGTCCAGTCCGGCACTCAAGGCGGCTGCGCTGTCGGTGGTCTGAAAGCGGGCAGGCACATCGAACGCGACCTTTCGGCCCTCGCGTGTCAAGTTCACCGGGCGGACTTTGCCGGTGGACGCGAGCACATACCCGACCTGATGGTGGCGGGCAAGATCCTCGGGCGTGCTGGGCAGTCCGTGCTGCTCGATGTACCGCGGTGCGGCACACAGCGCAAAGCGGAGATCGCCGACGCGGCGGGCTGACAGCCGCGAGTCCGGCAATGGGCCGCCACGCAGCGCGCAGTCGAGCCCTTCCTGCACCAGGTCGACGGCCCGATCGCTGCACCCCAGTTCGATCGTGATCTTGGGGTAGCGCTCGAGAAAGCCGCGAATCTCCGGCGCAAAGACCAGCCGGCCCATGGCCACGGGCACGTTGATGCGCAGGTGCCCAGACGGTGCGCTGGTGCCCTTGCGCAGTTGCGACTCCACCTCGTCCACCTGTTGCAGGATGGCGCAGGCATGCTTGTAGTACGCAGTTCCCTCTTCCGTCGGCGTGACCGATCGGGTCGTGCGCGTGAGCAGCCGCGCCCCGAGCTTGTCTTCGAGCTGCTGGATCTGCTGGCTGACGGTGGCCTTGTGCAGGTTCAGCTGGAGGGCGGCCTTCGTGTAGCTCCCGCTTTCCACGACCTGCACGAACGCGCGCATGGCATCGAATCGGTCCATCGAGCAACTCCGGTCGGGCGACCCACGATTGTCGGCGATCACCAAACAGTGTGTCTCGGCCCTCGGGCTATGCGCGCCACGGCGGGCTTCCTACAGTGCACGCACCAACTACACCTCAGAGAGACACCATGCTCAACATTCGCCCGCTCGACCCAGCGTGCCCCATCGACCAGCAACTGCAGAGCCAGGCCGCCCCGGTTGTCCTGGTGAACCTGTTCACCGTGGCCGAGGCCGACATCCCGATGCTGATGTCCGCGTGGGAGAAGGATGCCAACTGGATGAAGCAGCAGCCCGGCTTCCTGTCAACGCAGCTTCACCGCGCCATCGGCGGCAGCCACATGTTCATGAACTATGCCGTGTGGGAGTCGGTGGACTGCTTCCGCGTGGCGTTCACGCACCCGGACTTCGTCAGCGCGCTGGCCGCCTATCCGCCGAGTGCGGTGGCACAGCCGCACCTCTTCGCCAAGGTGGCCGTGCCCAATCTCTGCGCGGCTTGATTCGCGAACTGCCGCGGGGATCGCCATGCCCAAACGTGCCCATCTCATCGCGGGGCTCCTCGCCCCTCTTTGCATCGCCACCTTCTTCCTGTCCACCATCCTCAGCGAACTGTTCGGATCGCGCGCCGCGGTGGCGCAGCTGAAGTCGCTCATCGTCACGCCGGGCCTTTGGATCATGGTTCCGCTGATGGCAGGCGCAGGCGGCAGCGGCATGTTTCTCGCCCGGCAACGCAAAGGCCAGCTGGTCGACGCCAAGAAGAGGCGCATGCTGTTCATCGTCGCCAACGGGCTGCTTGTGCTGGTGCCGTGCGCGATCGTGCTCAACCGGTGGGCCGCTGCCGGCTCGTTCGACATCGCCTTTTACGTGGTGCAAGCCATCGAACTGGTCGCCGGTGCAGCCAACCTCGTACTGATGGGGCTGAACGTGCATGCCGGGCGACGCATGGCCGGGCGGCTGCGCAGCGTCCACACGGCTTCCGCGAAGGCTCACTGAATGGCACTCAGGATCCTGATCAACCAATGCCCGGGCCTCAGCTCTAGGTCGATCGAAATGCCGGGTGGGAGTCGGACGGCCAGCGGATGCCGACGCAGCGTCAGCCAGATGGCCGCGTTGTCTCAGGCGACCTCACTTTCTGGCGCAGCGGGCATTTCGAGCTTTTCCTCTCGTCGACCGGCGCATCCCTCAGCGGTCGCGGCGCAGCAAGCGGCCCCGCCGCCTCCCAGACCTGCAGTCGTCAATGGCCGACGCCAAATGCATCCTGCAGACCAAGCCGACAAAGAAGACGCAGGACGATCAGCGCATCACCACTGCCAAGGCCAAGCAGTTGATGGGACGGCATGCCGACCTGAAACGCACGGATCTGCGCGATCGGGACAGCCGCATTTCCCCCGGCTGGTACGTGCCGGTGATGATCTGGGAGGACGGCATGCGCGCCATCAAGCCCGTGCGCTACGGCTACAGGCCAGCATGCAAGCCCGCGTTCTACGACGTCAAGTATCCGGGCACCTACAACGCCCGGTGCGACAAACTGCAGGGCTTCTGGGAGGGCCAGTTCGGCCACACGCACGGACCCATCGTCGTCAATGCGTTCCACAAGAACGTGAACCGGCCCAATGCCAAGGGCCGCGAACTCGCGCCGGGCGAGGAAGTCGAGAACCTGGTGCACGAGTTTAAGCCGCGGCCGACTCAGGACATGCTGATCGCATTCCTGTGGTCGAAGTGGTCCGGACAGGGCGTGTCAGACCTGTTGTCGGTTGCGGCGACAACCGACGAACCGCCGGCAGAGGTTGCGGCAGCGGGCCACGATCGATGCATCGTGCCGATCAAGCCAGGCCACATCGACGAGTGGCTGAATCCGGAATCCGCGGACGCGAGGCGGCTTTTCGAGATCCTCGAGGATCGGGAGCGGCCGTACTGCGAGCACCGCATGGCTGCGCGAATGCTGCTGCCCATGGTGCCGATCTACGCGACGCACGCCCGCTTGGCTTTGACTTGTGATGTCAAGGAGCACCGCTAATGTTTATGTCAACTTGGCGACGCAATCGACGGGCTGTGAAACAAGCAGCAGTGGGAGGCCGGCCGCAAGCCCGTTGGCTGAGGCATGCGAAGTCCTGCCGACCTCTTTCAAGCGCGCCCAACAAGTAATGCGAACCTTCGCCAATGGCGGAGGCCTCGTGAGATCCCCGCCAACACTGTCGCCCCCTGGCTTGCTGACTGCGGACGCGATGTCCAACCAGCGCCTGGCTCGCGGGGCTGATGAAGCTACTTGCCCGAGCGGCCTTTTCGTTGGACGCCACCTTGAGTAGCGGCTACCGTCCCTGGTCGGTTCTTCGCGGCCTGCGCCCGGAGCTTCCCGTCGACCTCCAATGGCGTCAAACCACCGCCCACGTCGCCAACAAAGGGCGGCCAATGTCGCGAACCGCCAGATCCAGTCAGGGCCAGGCCCGGCGGCTCTGACACCAAGTCGGCCAAGCCGTTGCTCGGCGTCATCAGAAGGATATCGAGACGCCGCACCCCGCCAGCGGATCCTGCAGCTCAGACCCCGAAGACTCAGTAGGCGTCCATGGCTATGCCTCTGTCAATGAGGCGGTCGACCTGAGCCTTGGCATGCGCAGTTCCAGCAAGGACAGCCGACGACGCGTTCAAGAATGGAGCGTGTCGCGACGTGAGCACCTGACGGTCGTCGATCAAACACGTCCAGAGGAACTGATCGAATCCAACGGCCGTGACCCACACGAACACAGCACGACCGCGATACTGAAATCGTCGATCCAACTCTTCTAGCGGGTCGGGGAGCTCGTAT
>CAZVLY010000315.1:0-5283 GCA_964628175.1 uncultured Piscinibacter sp.
AAGTACAGCGACCGGTAGAAGGGGCGGGGTGCGGTGGTCTCCATGGGGCGTCTCCTGGCCTGGCAACGAACAGGCCGGCATCGTGCGCCGAAGGCACGCGCTTGTCGTACGTAGCTTGCACTACGTAGACACCACAAGGCAGCAGCAGGCGGCCGCGCTCAGCCGCCGGCGGCGATGGCCTTGAGTACCAACTCGGCGGTCTGCCTCGGGTGCTGCATCGGGTACAGGTGCGTGCCCTCGATCCAGTACAGGCGCTCGCCCACCAGCGCCCGCGTCGCGGCCACCCCGCCCTGGCGCATCTCGGCGGATTGCGTGCCGGCGATGAAGCTCACCGGGCAGGCCGGCGGATGGCGCTTGAGAAGCGCGCCCAGGTGGTGGGGCAGGGTGTTGTAGATGCGCGTCTCGATGTCGCGGCGGAAGGCCAGCACGGTCTGGCCGCCCTGTTCCTCGAAGCCGGACTGCACGTAGTCCTCGAGCACGCGCGGATCCCAGCGTGCGAACACCGCCTTGGCGGCGAAATGTGCGCGCACGGCGTCGCGCGAGGGCCATTCGTGCCGCCGCGTCTGCGACACCCGCCCCGGCGAGACGCGCTTGACCAGCCCGGTGGCCTTGGCCACCTGCAGGCTGTGCGCCCGCCAGCCGGTGATGATCGGCGAGTCGAGCAGGATCAGCGCGCTGGCCAGATCGGGCCGCTTGCAGGCCGCCAGCAGGCTCAGCAGGCCGCCGAGCGAGTGGCCGACCAGGATCGCCGGGCCGCCGACTTCACGTTCGATGAAGTGGATCAGCTGGTCGCGCAGCCTGGGCCAGTTGCTGCTCACCGGCCAGGCCGGGTCGTGGCCGAACTTCTCCACCGCGTGGACCGCGTGTCCGGCCTTGCGCCACTGATCGAACAGCACGCGGTAGGTGCCGGCCGGGAAGCCGTTCGCGTGGCTGAAGACGATCGGCGCCTTCTTCTGCTTCTTCAAACGATCTTCTCGCCGGCGTGGGTGATCTTGCGCATCGGCTCGTAGCGCGCCGAGGTGACGCAAAGCGGATGTGCCGTGGTGCCGCCGTTCCAGTGCGGATCGTCGATCGATTCGAACACCTGGCGCAGCTTCTGGCCCCAGCTGCTGCGGATCATGTGGAAGTACGGGTTGTGCTCGTCGATGCACACCAGCTTGTCGCTCTGGTAGCGGTGCGCCTCGTAGACCAGCAGGTCCAGCGGCAGGCCCACCGACAGGTTGGACTTCAGCGTCGAGTCCATCGACACCAGCGCGCACTTGGCGGCTTCGTCCAGCGGCGTGGCCGGCGTGATCATGCGGTCGAGCACCGGCTTGCCGTACTTCGACTCGCCGATCTGGAAGTAGCAGGTCTCGCGCGTCGCCTCGATGAAGTTGCCCGCCGAGTAGACGAGGAACAGGCGCATCGCCTCGCCCTTGATCTGGCCGCCGAAGATCATCGAGGCATTGAAGTCGATGCCCGACTGCTTCAGCGAGGGGCCGTCCTGTTCATAGACGCGGCGCACCGCGCTGCCCAGCACGCGCACGGCGTCGAACATGCTGGCGGCGTTCCAGATGGTGATCGGCTCGCCGCCCGGGTTGTCGATCTTCTCGACCTGCAGGATCTCGCGCACCGACTGGCTGATCGACAGGTTGCCCGCCGACAGCATCACCATGAAGCGGTCGTCGGCCTTCTCGTAGACCATCATCTTGCGGTAGGTGCTGATCTGGTCCAGGCCCGCGTTGGTGCGCGAGTCGGACAGGAACACGAGGCCGGCATCGAGCTTGATGCCCACGCAATACGTCATGGGGATTCCTTCTGGAGGGCCTTCAGGCGGTAAAGCGCATCGAGCGCTTCCTTCGGGGTCAGGTTGTCGGGGTCGATCTCGGCGAGAGTTTCCTCGACTTCGCTGAGCACCTGGATGGGCGGCGGCGGCGGTGCCTCGAAGAGATCGAACTGCGAATCGTGCGAGCGCTGCTGCGTTTCCAGCGCCTCCAGCGTGGCGCGCGCCTGGCGGATCAGCGCGGCCGGCATGCCCGCCAGCCGCGCCACCTGCACGCCGTAGCTGCGGCTGGCCGGGCCGACCTGGATGTCGTGCAGGAAGACGATGTCGTCGCCGCTCTCCACCGCCGACACGTGGACGTTCAGCGCGCGCTCGTGCTTGACCGGGAACTCCGTGAGCTCGAAGTAGTGCGTGGCGAACAGCGTGAAGGAGCGGTTGCGGTCGTGCAGCTGCGTGGCGATGGCGCCGGCCAGCGCCAGGCCGTCGAAGGTGGAGGTGCCGCGGCCGATCTCGTCCATCAGCACCAGCGACTGCTCGGTGGCGCCGTGCACGATGGCCGCGGCCTCGGTCATTTCCAGCATGAAGGTCGACTGCGCGTTGGCCAGGTCGTCGGCCGCGCCGATGCGCGTGTGGATGGCGTCGATCGGCCCGAGCCGGCAGGCCTTGGCCGGCACGAAGGATCCCATCGCGGCGAGCAGCGTGATCAGCGCCACCTGGCGCATGAAGGTGCTCTTGCCGCCCATGTTCGGCCCGGTGATGACGAGCATGCGCCGGTTCGCGTCGAGCCGGCAGTCGTTGGACATGAAGGCGCCGGCGCCGGTTTCGGCCAGCCGCGCCTCGACGACGGGGTGGCGGCCGGCCTCGATGTCGATGCAGGGTTCACGCACGAAGGCGGGCCGGCACCAGCCGAGCGTGCGTGCGCGTTCGGCCAGCGCGGCCAGCGCGTCCAGCCCGGCCAGGCCGCGGGCCAGCGCGGTCAGCGGATCCAGGTGGGTCTGCAGCTGGTCGAGCACCTGGTCGTAGAGCAGCTTCTCGCGGGCCAGCGCACGGTCCTGCGCCGACAGCGCCTTGTCCTCGAAGCTCTTGAGCTCCGGCGTGATGAAACGCTCGGCGTTCTTCAGCGTCTGGCGGCGCAGGTAGTCGCCGGGCACCTTGTCGAGCTGGCCCTGCGTGACCTCGATGTAGAAGCCGTGCACCTTGTTGAACTGCACGCGCAGGTTGGCGATGCCGGTGCGGGCGCGTTCGCGCGCTTCCAGGTCGAGCAGGAAGGCGTCGCAGTTGGCGCCGATGCCGCGCAGCTCGTCGAGCGTGGCGTCGAAGCCCGGCGCGATCACGCCGCCGTCGCGCAGCAGCACCGCCGGCTCATCGGCGATCGCCATGACGAGCAGGTCGGCGATCTCCTGCGGTGGGTGCATCGCTTCCCAGAGCATGTCGAGCAGCGCGCTGGCGCCGTGCGGCACGCGCGCCAGCAGCGTGGGCAGGCCGTGCAGCGTGGCGCGCAGGCCGGCCAGCTCGCGCGGGCGCACCTGGCGCAGCGCGATGCGCGCGGTGGTGCGCTCGACGTCGCTGACGCCGCGCAGCGCCTCGCGCAGCGCGTCGAGCTCGGTGTGCAGCAGCGCCTCGATGGCGTCGTGCCGCTGGCCGGCGACGCGGCGCTCGCGCAGCGGTTGCGTCAGCCACTGTCGCAGCGCCCGGCTGCCCATGCCGGTGCGGCAGGTGTCCAGCAGCGAGAGCAGGGTGGGGGCGTCTTCCCCGCGCAGCGTCTGCGTGAGCTCGAGGTTGCGGTGCGTGGTCGGCGGCAGCTCGAGCAGCTCGCTGGCGCGGCGCACGGTCAGTGTGCGCACATGGGCGAGCGACTGGCCCTGGGTGTGCTCGGCGAAGGCCAGCAGCGCGGCGGCCGCCGCCTGCGCCGCCACGAGGTCCTGGGCGTTGAAGCCGGCCAGGTTGGCCACCCGCAGCTGCTCGCACAGCTTGCGCGTGCCCAGCGCCGCATCGAACTGCCAGGCCGGCCGCGCCGTCAGCGGCACGCGCGACTGCGCCAGCGTGGCGCTGCCGTGATCGCGGTCGATCAGCACCTCGCTGGCCGACAGGCGCGCCAGCCAGGTGCCGAGTTCGCGCTCGCTGCATTCGGTCAGGCCCAGCTCGCCCTGCGTCAGCGACAGCCAGGCGAGGCCGAAAGTCGTGCCCTGGCGCGCCACCGCGAGCAGCACCGAGTCGGCCTTGTCGGCCAGCAGCTCGGTGTCGGTCACCGTGCCCGGCGTGACCACGCGCACCACCTTGCGCTCGACCGGGCCCTTGGCCGTGGCGACGTCGCCCACCTGCTCGCAGATCGCCACCGCCTCGCCCATGCGGATCAGCTTGGCGAGGTAGCTCTCCACCGAGTGCACCGGCACGCCGGCCATCACCACCGGTTCGCCGGCGCTCTGGCCCCGGCTGGTCAGCGTGATGTCGAGCAGGCGGTTGGCCTTGCGTGCGTCCTCGAAGAACAGCTCGTAGAAATCGCCCATCCGGTAGAAGACGAGCGTCTCGGGGAACTCGGCCTTGATGCGCAGGTACTGCTGCATCATCGGCGTATGCGTCTCCAAGCCCCGCTTCTCCTCGGGGGGGGCGATGCCGTCGGACGTCACGAGCGACCCCGGATGGCCCGGTCTTGCGGCTGCGGCGCTGCCACGCAGACGCTGCGCGATCTGAGAGAGGAATCAAGCCTGGGTAGATGCATGGCCGAGCGTTTGGAGCTGACGGGGTCCGTGGTGCAGTGATCGACGCTTGCGCGAGCGCGTCACCGCATTGTCGCCGACGAGCCTTCCGGGCGGCCATGACCGCAAGGGCTGCAAGTGACGAGGCATGCCGATCGACACGCCAGGCGAACGCCCTAACAGGGGGCTCGCGGCTTGCACAAGGCTTCTGCGACTTCCGAGCTGTCGGTGCCGCCGCGCGTTGCCGCGTCTGCGCTGTGCAGGCCAGGACCGTCCGTGCACGCGGCGGCGAGGCCCGCTGTCAGCAGGAGCGCCGCCAGAAGCGCGCAGCTGCGTCGCTCGAGACGGGACACGCCAGCATCGGTCACGCTTCGGCTCGCTCGACGGAGCGCCGAGCCAGCGCGCTCTTCGGCCGCAAGGCAGCCCGCTCGGCCGCCAGTGCCGCCGCGAGGGCGCGGTCACCACCGCGCAGCGAAGCCTCGACCAGCGTCAGGTCGATCAGGTCACGCTGGGCGTGGCTGCCGCCGAAGCGGTGCGCAGTCGAGCGGATCGGCCGCAGCAGCGTCACGGTCGTCGGAAAGTCGCCCGCCACGAAGGCCTGCACGGCGCGTGTCGCCGCCTCGCCCACCTCGGCCGTGAAGGCACGGTTGTCGCCCTCGCCGCCGAGCACGGCGCGCTGCCGCTCGCGCAGCTGCTCGGCGAGCTCGCTTCGCCCCGCGCTCGCGAAGGCGATCATGGCGTGCAGGTCGTTGAAGGCGTAGTTGCCGGCACCGGCATGCGGCGCCCAGCGGTCCGCCAGCGACTGCCAGCGGTCACCGACGTCCA
>CAZVLY010000316.1:0-5274 GCA_964628175.1 uncultured Piscinibacter sp.
GAGGGCTTCATCATGCAGAAGCTCGAAGGCGACGGCCTGGCCTTCGTGCATGCCGGCGGCACCGTCGTGCGCCGCGAGCTGCAGCCGGGCCAGACCCTGCTCGTCGACACCGGCTGCCTGGTGGCGATGACGCCCAACGTGAGCTTCGAGATCCAGTACGTGGGCAAGATCAAGACAGCACTGTTCGGCGGCGAAGGCCTGTTCTTCGCCAAGGTCAGCGGCCCCGGCACCGTGTGGCTGCAGAGCCTGCCGTTCTCGCGCCTGGCCTCGCGCGTCTTCGCGGCGGCGCCGCAGCGCGGCGGCAGCCGCGAAGAGGGCTCGGTGCTCGGCGGATTCGGCGCGGGCGGCCTGCTTGGCGGCGTGCTCGGCGGAGACGATGAGTAAGTTCTGTGTCGCGCCGGTGCGGCGCGGCCTGCTGGCCGTGCTGTGCCTGGCGCCGGTGCTGGCGTGGGCGGCACCGGCGACCGATCTCGTGCAGCTCGAGGCCCTGACCTCCACGGAGCTGCGCGAGCGCGTCGCGGCAGGCGCCACCACCATCCTCGTGCCGCTGGGCGGCACCGAGCAGAACGGGCCGCACATGGTGCTGGGCAAGCACAACGTGCGTGTGCGGGTGTTCGCCGAACTGATCGCGCGCGAGCTGGGCAACGCCCTGGTCGCGCCGGTGATGGCCTACGTGCCCGAAGGCAGCATCGACCCGCCGGCGGCGCACATGCGCTACGCCGGCACCATCTCGATCCCGGAGCCGGCCTTCGAGGCGGTGCTGGAGGGCGCGGCGCGCAGCTTCCGGCGCCACGGCTTTCGCGAGGTCATTTTCCTCGGTGACCATGGCGGCTACCAGAAGAGCGAGGAGCGCGTGGCCGCGAAGCTGAACCGCGAGTGGGCCGGTGCCGGTGGCACGCCCTGCCGCGTACACGCGATTGGCGAGTACTACCGCGCGTCGCAGCAGGGCCACGCCGAACTGCTCGCGGCTCGCGGCTTCAAGGCCGACGAGATCGGCACGCATGCGGGCCTGGCCGACACCGCCCTGGCGCTGGCGGCCGATGAATCGCTGGTGCGGCCGCAGTGGCTGGGCCGTGCCTCCACGCCGGCCGAGCGGCCCGGCGTCTCGGGCGATCCGCGACGCGCCACGGTGGCGCTGGGACGGATCGGCGTCGAGCGAATCGTCGAAGCGACCGTGTCGGCCATCCGGGAGCGCACCCGGACTCGTTGACAATCGCGGGTGACGATCTTCATCACATTGAGTTTTCCCATGGCAAACAAGCAATCGCGTTTCCGCCGTCTTCAGGCCGCGAGCCTGGCGGTCACGGCGCTGGCCGGCGCCGGCGCCTGGATGGCCGTTCAGGCGCAAGGCGCGGCCCCGGCAGCCAGTGCACCCGCTGCGCCGCCCGCGGTGAACACCGTTCCCGGCATGCCGCCCGTGCCCAACCCGAAGAACGTCTACAGCGAGACGGCCGCCGAGAAGATGAGCTCGGCGGTCAAGGACGATCTGCAGCGCATCTACGTGCCGAATCTGCGTTCGGGCGACGTCTATGTCGTCGATCCGGCCGCGCTGAAGGTGGTCGACCGCTTCAAGGTCGGCATCGGGCCTCAGCACATCGTGCCCTCGTGGGACCTGCGCACGCTGTGGGTGACCAACAACGCCGAAGGTCGCACCGACGGCAGCCTCACACCCATCGATCCGAAGACCGGCAAACCCGGCAAGGCGGTGATGGTGGACGACCCGTACAACATGTACGCCACGCCCGACGGCAAGTCGGCCATCGTGGTCGCCGAGGCACGCAAGCGCCTGGACTTCCGCGACCCGAAGACCATGGCAATGCAGTACTCGATCGACGTGCCCGGCTGCCCCGGCATCAACCACGCCGACTTCTCGATCGACGGCCGCTTCGCGATCTTCACCTGCGAGTTCTCCGGCACCATCGCGAAGATCGACCTCGCCGAGCGCAAGGTGCTGGGCTATCTGAAGCTGCAGATGCCGAGCACGCGCTTCAAGGAGAAGCCCGGCGCGCCGCGCACGCAAGCCGGCCAGGTGTGGGAGCCCGGGGAGAGCGAGGTCTGCACGGTCGACAAGGGCATGCCGCAGGACATCCGCATCTCGCCGGACGGCAAGCGCTTCTACATCGCCGACATGCATGCCGACGGCGTGCACATCGTCGACGGCGAGTCGTTCAAGCAGGTCGGCTTCATCCAGACCGGCCTGGGCGCCCACGGCCTGTACCCGAGCCGCGATGGCAGGAGCCTGTACGTGGCGAATCGCGGTTCGCACAAGATCCACGGCGCGCGGCTGGGCAATGGCGGCGTGACGGTGATCGACTTCGTCAGCGAGAAGGTCGTCGCACGCTGGGCCGTGCCCGGCGGCGGCAGCCCCGACATGGGCAACGTCAGCGCCGACGGCAAGTACCTGTGGCTCGCCGCGCGCTACGACGACGTGATCTACCGCTTCGACACCGGCACCGGCGAGGTGAAGCAGGTCAAGGTGGGCGCCGAGCCGCACGGCCTGACCGTCTGGCCGCAACCGGGCCGCTACTCGCTCGGCCACACCGGCAACCTGCGTTGAGGCCGCGGGCGGCGGCTGCATGAAGCTCCTGCTCGACTCCTTCTGGCGCGCGGCGGCCTACTGCCTGCACCCGCGCGTCATCGCGCTGTCGGTGCTGCCGCTGGTGCTGATGGTGGTGGCCTCGCTCGGGCTGGGCTACCTGTTCTGGGACGCGGCCATCGATGCCGTCAACGGCATGCTGGCGGACTGGTCGCTCGTCACCACGCTGTTCGAGTGGCTCGAGCGCTTCGGCATGAGCGGCCTGAAGTCCGCGCTGGCACCGCTGATCGTGGTGTTCCTGGCCACGCCGGTGATCGTCATCGTCGCGCTGCTGTGCGTGGCCCTCCTGATGACGCCGTCGATGCTGCACCTCGTGGCCGAGCGCCGTTTCGCCTCGCTCGAGCGCAAGCGCGGCGGCTCGATGTGGATGGGTGCGCTGGGCTCGCTGCTGGCCACGCTGGTGGCGCTGCTCGCGCTGGTGGTCTCGGTGCCGCTGTGGCTGGTGCCGCCGCTGGTGCTGGTGATCCCGCCGCTGATCTGGGGCTGGCTCACCTACCGGGTGCTGGTCTACGACGTGCTGTCCGAACACGCCAGCCGCGACGAACGGCTGGAGATCGTGCGTCGCCACCGCCCCGCGCTGCTCGCGATGGGCGTGCTGACCGGCTACCTCGGCGCCGCGCCGGGGCTGGTGTGGGCCTCGGGCGTGATGTTCGTGGCGCTCGCGCCGGTGCTGGTGCCGGTGGCGATCTGGATCTACACGCTGGTGTTCGCCTTCGCCGCGCTGTGGTTCGCGCACTTCACGCTGTCGGCGCTGGAGGCACTGCGTGCCGAGCGGGTGGTCGCGCCGCCGCCCGTGCCTGCGCCCGTTTCAGCCGATCCCACCTTCGAACTGCTGCCACCGCCATGAACTTCGGCCTCATCATCATCGGGGACGAGATCCTCTCGGGCAAGCGCGAGGACAAGCACCTGCCCAAGGTCATCGAGCTGCTCGCCGCACGCGGCCTCTCGCTCTCGTGGGCACGCTACGTCGGCGACGATCCGGAGCGCATCACCGCCGACCTGCGCGATGCCTTCGCGGCGGCGAGGCGCGGCGACGTGGTGTTCTCCTGCGGCGGCATCGGTGCCACTCCGGATGACCACACGCGGCAGTGCGCCGGCCGCGCACTCGGCGTGCCGCTGGCGCTGCACCCGCAGGCGCGTGAGCTGATCCTCGAACGCATGCGCGACGTCGCGGCCGAGCAGGGCCTGCCGTACGAGCCCGACCGCGACGACAACGTGCACCGGCTGAACATGGGCGTGTTCCCGGAAGGCGCGCGCATCATCCCCAACCCCTACAACAAGATCGCCGGTTTCAGCCTGCACGCCCCGACGGGCGAGGGCGGCGTGTTCTTCGTGCCCGGCTTCCCGGTGATGGCCTGGCCGATGATCGAATGGGTGCTCGACCACCATTTCGCGCAGCAGCGGCGCCAGCTCGGCCTGCGCGAGAAGTCGGTGATCGTGTTCGGCGCCATGGAGGCCACGCTGACCCCGCTGATGGAAGACATCGAGGCGCGCTTCCCCGGCATCAAGGTGTTCAGCCTGCCCAGCGTCGACCATCCGCAATGGGGCAAGCACATCGAGCTCGGCGTGAAGGGCGAGCCGGCTTCCATCGACGCAGCCTACGAGATGATGATGGGCGGCCTGGCCACCCACGGCGCGACGTTGGGCCCCGAGTTGGTGCGTTGAGTCACCAAATGAGCGCACGATAATGGTGCGCAAGCGTGCACCAGGACGAAGCAAGGGTCAGGGGCGCGCCGCGTGGGCTGGCTCGGCCGCACAGGCCGGGGCGTGGCGGTCGCGGGCATGGTTTCTGCTACATTCCTGTGCGCTTTTTGGGCCCCCACGGGCCCGCCCCGCGGGGCTGACGCCCTGAATCCCGACCAATCCCACAAGCAGCCTGCCAGGAGATCTTTGATGGCCAAGACCGTCGCCGACGTGATGAAGATGGTGAAGGAGAACGAAGTCAAGTTCGTCGACTTCCGCTTCACCGACACCCGCGGCAAGGAGCAGCACGTGTCCGTGCCTGTCTCCGCTTTCGACGAAGACAAGTTCACCTCGGGTCACGCCTTCGACGGTTCCTCGATCGCCGGCTGGAAGGGCATCGAGGCCTCGGACATGACGCTCATGCCCGACCCGAACACCGCCAACATCGACCCGTTCTTCGAAGAGCCGACGCTGCTGCTGACCTGCGACGTCATCGACCCGACCGACGGCAAGCCCTACGAGCGCGACCCGCGCTCGCTGGCCCGCCGCGCAGAGGCCTACATGAAGGCCAGCGGCCTGGGCGACGCGGCCTACTTCGGCCCCGAGCCCGAGTTCTTCATCTTCGACAGCGTGCGCTGGCAGGTCGACATGTCCGGCTGCTTCGTCAAGATCGAAGCCGAAGAGGCCGCCTGGAACACCGGCAAGGACTACGAGCACGGCAACAACGGCTATCGTCCGTCGGTCAAGGGCGGCTACTTCCCCGTGCCCCCGATCGACGCCGGCCAGGACCTGCGCTCGGAGATGTGCCTGATCCTCGAATCGCTGGGCATCCCCGTCGAAGTGCACCACCACGAGGTGGCGAACGCCGGCCAGATGGAAATCGGCACCAAGTTCAGCACGCTGGTGCAGCGCGCCGACTGGCTGCAGCTGCAGAAATACGTGATCGCGAACGTCGCGGCCGCGTACGGCAAGACGGCGACCTTCATGCCCAAGCC
>CAZVLY010000317.1:0-5249 GCA_964628175.1 uncultured Piscinibacter sp.
CAACCTTAGCCCGGATGCTCGCATCCGGGTTCCCGTCGTCCGGCGTAGCCATTCCAGACACCCTAGAAGCGATGCAAAAGCCTCCCCCAACTTCGCCGAATCCGTTCCACCCGCCATAGCCATATCCGGCCGCCCACCACCTTTGCCACCGACGATGGCGGCAGCCTTGCCAACAATCTCACCTGCCTTGAACTTGCCAACCAGATCGGCCGTTACGCCCGCACACAAGGCCACCTTGCCATCCGGTGATTTGCTGCCGAGCAGCACTACGCCCGAACCCAGTTTGTTCTTGAGCTGATCGACCATTTCGCGCAGCGCTTTGGCATCTGCGCCTTCGATTTCGGCGGAGAGGAATTTCACGCCGTCTTTTTCGACGACCTTGCTCATGAGGTCACCGCCGGCTGCGGCGGCGAGCTTGCTCTTGAGTGCGCCGAGTTCTTTTTCGAGCGCCTTGACGTGGTCCTGAATCTGCGCGATCTTGGTCGTGACTTCGGTTTGCGGGATTTTCAGCGCGCCGGCAACGTCGGCCATGCGCGCGTCGAGCGCCTGCACAAACGCCATCGCATTAAGGCCGGTGACGGCTTCGACGCGACGCACGCCGGCCGCGACGCCGCCTTCGGAAATGATCTTGAAGAAGCCGATGTCGCCGGTGCGCGTGACGTGGGTACCGCAGCAGAATACCTTGCTGCTGCCGATTTCGAGTACGCGCACTTCGTCGCCGTATTTTTCACCGAACAGCATCACGGCGCCCGACGTTTTCGCCTTTTCAATCGGCATCACCTCGGCGTGCGTGGCCGTATTGGTGACGATTTCAGCGTTGACTTTGGCTTCTACTTCGCGGATCTGGGCGTCGGTCATCGGTGCGTTGTGCGCGAAGTCGAAGCGTGTCTTTTCGGCGTCGACGAGCGAGCCTTTTTGTGCGACGTGCGCGCCGAGCACTTCGCGCAGCGCCTTGTGCATGAGGTGCGTGACCGAGTGGTTGCGCACGGTGCGGGCGCGGGCGTCGAAGTCCACCTGTGCCGCGACCATTGAGCCGATGCGCAGCTCGCCGTTCTGCACGATGCCGTGATGGCCGAACACGTCGGGCTGTACTTTCTGCGTGTCTTCCACCGTGAACAGCGTCAGGCAAACGCCGGAGCGCGTGAGCTCACCACGATCACCGACCTGGCCGCCGGACTCGGCGTAGAACGGCGTACGGTCGAGCACGACGATGCCGCGGTCGCCCGTGACCAGCGCCTCGACCGGCGCGCCGTCCTTGTACAGCGCAACGACGTGCGCCTCTTCCGACAACGATTCGTAGCCACGGAAGGCGGTTTTCGGGCCGTCGTAGGCGAGCACGGCGTCGGCCTTGAATTTGCCGGCGGCGCGCGCGGTGGTGCGCTGTTTCTCCATCGCGGTTTCAAACCCGGCCTCGTCCACGGTCACACCGCGTTCGCGGCAGACGTCAGCGGTCAGGTCGAGCGGGAAACCATAGGTATCGTAAAGCTGGAAGGCGATCGCGCCGTCGAGCGTTTTCGCGCCGCCGGCAAGTTCCTTTTCAAGAATGGCCATGCCGTGGGTCAGCGTTTCGCCAAAGCGAACCTCTTCTGCCTGTAGCGTCTCGGCGACGCGATCTTTCGCGGCCCGCAGCTCGGGGTAGGCCTCGCCCATCTGCACGTCAAGCTCGGCGACCAGCTTGTGGAAGAACGGCTTGGTTTGGCCGAGTTTGTAACCATGACGCAGCGCCCGGCGGATGATGCGGCGCAGGACGTAACCGCGGCCTTCGTTGCTCGGGATCACGCCGTCGGTGATCAGGAACGAGCAGGCGCGGATGTGATCCGCGATCACGCGCAGCGACGGGTTGGCAAGATCGGCGCAGCCGGTTTCACGCGAGGCGGCGTTGATCAGCGCGACGAAGAGGTCAATTTCGTAGTTCGAATGCACGTGCTGCAGGATCGCGGCAAGGCGCTCAATGCCCATGCCGGTGTCGATCGACGGCTTCGGCAGCGGCAACATCGGGCCGTCCTTGACCTCGCGGTTGAACTGCATGAACACGAGGTTCCAGATTTCGATGAAGCGGTCGCCGTCTTCCTCGGGCGAGCCGGGCGGGCCGCCGGGAATGTGCGCGCCGTGGTCGTAGAAGATTTCCGAGCACGGGCCGCAGGGACCGATGTCGCCCATCATCCAGAAATTGTCCGAGGCGTAGCGCGCGCCCTTGTTGTCGCCGATGCGCACGATGCGCTCGGCCGGCACGCCGACCGTCTTGTTCCAGATCTCGTAGGCCTCGTCGTCCTCGGCGTAGACGGTGACCCAGAGCTTCTCCTTGGGCAGCTTGAACTCTTCGGTCAGGAGCTGCCAGGCGAACTGGATGGCGTCGTGCTTGAAGTAGTCGCCGAAGCTGAAGTTGCCCAGCATCTCGAAGAAGGTGTGGTGCCGCGCGGTGTAGCCCACGTTCTCGAGGTCGTTGTGCTTGCCGCCGGCGCGGATGCACTTCTGCGAGGTCGTCGCGCGGTTGTAGGGGCGCTTGTCGAAGCCGAGGAACACATCCTTGAACTGGTTCATCCCGGCGTTGGTGAACAGCAGCGTCGGGTCGTCACCCGGCACCACCGGGCTCGAGGCGACGATGGCGTGGCCCTTGGACTCGAAGTACTTGAGGAACCGGGAACGGATTTCGGAGGCTTTCATGCGGCGCATTTTACCGGGCGCTCCCCGGGGGGCTTCGCCGCCGCAGTAAAGTGGTGGGCTGCACCCCGGAGACGCGACCATGGACATGAAGACCTCGCCGCTGGCCACGCTGGCCGACCCCACCCTGCTGAAGACCGGCGCGCTGATCAACGGCGAATGGATCGCCGGCAGCGCCCGCTTCGCGGTGAACGACCCCGCCACCGGCGGCAAGCTCGCCGACGTGGCCAACCTCGGCGCCGTCGAGACCGAAGCCGCGCTGCAGGCCGCGAACGCCGCCTGGCCGGCGTGGCGCGCGAAGACCGCGAAGGAACGCGGCGCGATCCTGATGAAGTGGTTCCACCTGCTGCACCAGCATGCCGACGACCTGGCGCGCATCATGACCGCCGAGCAGGGCAAGCCGCTGGCCGAGGCCAAGGGCGAGGTCGGCTACGGCGCCAGCTTCATCGAGTGGTTCGCCGAAGAGGCCCGCCGCGTCTACGGCGAGACGGTGCCGACCACCGACAACAACAAGCGCTACCTCGTCATCAAGCAGGCGATGGGCGTGTGCGCGGCGATCACGCCGTGGAACTTCCCGATCGCGATGATCACGCGCAAGGTCGCCCCGGCGCTCGCGGCCGGCTGCCCGGTGGTGATCAAGCCGGCCGAGCAGACGCCGCTGTCGGCACTCGCCGTGGCCGAGCTGGCGCAGCGTGCCGGCATGCCGGCCGGCGTGCTCAACGTGATCACGGCCGACGGCAACAACTCGATCCAGGTCGGCAAGGTGCTGTGCGCCAGCGACATCGTGCGCCACCTGTCCTTCACCGGCTCCACCGAGGTCGGCCGCATCCTCGCCGCGCAATGTGCGCCGACGATCAAGAAGCTCAGCCTGGAGCTCGGCGGCAACGCCCCCTTCATCGTCTTCGACGACGCCGACATCGACAGCGCCGTCGAGGGCGCCATGGTCAGCAAGTACCGCAACGCCGGCCAGACCTGCGTCTGCGCCAACCGCCTGTACGTGCAGGACAAGGTTTACGACACCTTCGTCGCCAGGCTGGCCGAGAAGGCCAGGGGCATCAAGGTGGGCAACGGCTTCGAGGCCGGCGTCAACCAGGGCCCGCTGATCGACGACCAGGCCATCGGCAAGGTCGAGCGCCACGTCGCCGATGCGGTGAGCAAGGGCGCGACGGTGGTGGTCGGCGGAACGAAGATCGGCGAGCGCTTCTACACGCCGACCGTGCTGGCCAACGTCACCGGCGACATGCTGTGCGCGAAGGAAGAGACCTTCGGTCCGGTGGCGCCGGTGTTCCGCTTCAAGACCGAGGCCGAGGCCATCGCGATGGCCAACAACACCGAGTTCGGCCTGGCCAGCTACTTCTACAGCCGCGACATCGGCCGCATCTTCCGCGTCGGCGAGGCGCTGGAGTACGGCATGGTGGGCGTCAACACGGGGCTGATCTCGACGGCCGAGGTGCCCTTCGGCGGCGTCAAGCAGTCGGGCCTCGGGCGCGAAGGTTCGCACCACGGCATTGACGACTACGTCGAGATCAAGTACCTCTGCCTCGGCGACATCCTGAAGTAGGACGGGCCGGAATCAGCCGTCGTTGGCCGCCGCGGCGCTGTGGCGGCCTTCGGCGTGCGCCGAGGCGGCCAGCGCGCTGGCGCGCGCCAGCAGCGCCTCGGGCTGGGCGCCGTCCTGCAGGTGCAGCGCGATGCCCAGCGCGGTGGCGACCACCACCTCCTGGCCGGCGATCTGGAACGGCGCGCGCAGCGCGGTGAGCAGCTTGGCGCCCACGTGCGCGGCGTCGCCCGGCGCGAGCAGCGCCGCCAGCAGCACGGCGTAGCAGTCGTCGCCGAGCGCTGCCACGACGTCGCTGGCGCGCACGCCGGCGCGCAGCCGCACGGCGATCTTGCGGCGCAACACGTTGGCCGCCTCGCGGCCGAGCCGCGCGCCGGCGATCTCGACCCCTTCGATGCGCAGCACCAGCACCGCCATCGGGGCCGGCTGCCGCTCGCGCAGCGCGATCAGGTGGCTCATGTGCTCGACGAGCTGCTGGCGGTGCGGCAGGCCGGTGGCCAGGTCGGTGGCGTAGGCCTGTCGCGCCTGGCGATCGGTGCGCCGCCGCTCGACGGCCACGCGCAGCCGCGCGCCGAAGCCGGGCGAGCGCAGGTCGTGCGGCGTGACGACGTCGGCAGCGCCCTGGCGCACCCAGTCGAGCAGCGCGGGTGCCGCCACCTCGCCTTCGCAGACCATCACCAGCGCGGTGGCCGCCGAATGAGCGGGCAGGTCGGCCTCGCTGGCCGGGCACCCGAGCAGCACCGCATCGAAAGCGGCGGCGTCGAAGGGCGCTTCACCGCCGCGCACCACCACCTCGAAGGGTGCCGCGGTCGAGATCGACAGCGCCGCCTGCACGGGCTCGGCGAGCGCCTCGGGGACGAGGATGCGCAGGAGTTCGAAGCTCACGTTGGGCCAGCCTCCGATGCGACGAAGGGCCCGACAGGGCCCTTCGCGTGAGTATTGGAGCGGGTGAAGGGAATCGAACCCTCGTATGAAGCTTGGGAAGCTGCCGTTCTACCATTGAACTACACCCGCCTCGCCCGCGAATTCT
>CAZVLY010000318.1:0-5221 GCA_964628175.1 uncultured Piscinibacter sp.
GTCAAGCTGCGCGACCAGCAACGGCTGGACCGCACCCACACCATGCACGAGTACCCGCAATACCCGGACGGCAAGTTCGGCGAAGCCGTGCCGCGCGCCGGCAATGCGTCCGGCGGCGGTCAGCCCGGCTCCATCCTCAAGTGCAAGGGCTGGGAAACCGACCCCAATGCCTATATCTATTTCATCACCCAGGCGGCCGTGTGGCCGGCCGTGTGCAAGGTGATCGGCGAAGAGGGCTGGATCGCCGACGACGCCTACGCCACGCCGGAAGCGCGCCTGCTGCACCTCAAGCCGATCTTCGCGCGCATCGAGAAGTGGACGATGACGAAGACCAAGTTCGAGGCGATGGAGATCCTCAACCAGTACGACATTCCCTGCGGGCCGATCCTGTCGATGCAGGAGATCGCGCACGAGCCAGCGCTGCGCGAGAGCGGCACCATCGTCGAGGTGGACCACCCGGTGCGCGGCAAGTACCTCACGGTAGGCAACCCGATCAAGCTGTCGGACAGCCCGACCGAGGTCACCCGCTCGCCACTGCTGGGCGAGCACACCGACGAGGTGCTCGCGCAGCTGGGCTACAGCAAGGACCAGGTCGCCGCGATGCGGGAAGAACGCGTGATCTGAGTGTTCCGAGGGCGGGCGCCATGCGCAGAGCCCGCTGCAGTGCCGATCGCTGCGCTGACCTGGAGCTTCCATGAACCCTTCTGCGGTGCCGATGACCACGCCCGACTTCGTCGACTACGAACATTACCGCGGTGCCGAAGGCTACCGCCTGCTGCAGCACTGCCTGGCCGGCCGGCTTGCCGCGCCATCCGTTCTGAAGGCCCTCGAAGCCGCCGGCCTGCATGACTTCGCCGGTGAGCCCGCGGCGGCCGCAGCCAAATGGCGCGCCGTGAATGCCATGCCAGGCGCACGCCGGGCGCTCGTGCGCGTGGGCGACAGCGGGCCCGGCGACACGCGGGACCGCTGGCTCATCGAGTCCGACCCGCATCGTTTCGTCGAAGGGCTGTTGATCGCCTGCTGGGCCGCCGGCCTCGGCGAGGCCTTCGTCGAGATCGACGAGGTCCATCGCGCCTGCCGCGAGACGCTCGAGCAGGAGCTCGACACGCTGCAGCAGGAGATGCCGATCGGCGGCCTGACACCGATCCGCCTGCAGCGTGCCGGGCCGAGCCTGCAGCCGACGCTTGAATTGGAGGCGGAGACCCTGCACTGGGTGCGCGAGCTCTGCGAGAAGGGCGGCAGCGGCCAGCGCTGGTACGCGGTGACCGGCCGCGTGCGCGAGCCGGGGTTGAAGCGCGCGCCCGCGGGCATCGGCGCCGCGCAGCTGATCGATGGGCATGCCGGCGGCCTGCCGAGCGGGCAGCGCCTGTATGCCTTCGTGCGTGGCGGCAGCGACGCGGGCCGCCTCCTGCCGGCGGGCCAGGCAGGCGTGTCGCTCGATGGCGGCGGCGTGGCCGTGCTGTCCGACCGCGACAGCGCTGTCGACGTGGCGCGCGAGCTGCTGCGGGCCTTCGTGCGCCAGGCGCGCGGCGACGACGAACTGCGCGTGGCCGCGTCGCGCATCGAGGCGCTGATCGAGCGGCCGCAGTGGTCGCCGGCGCTGCTGGCCGAGCTCGCGCAACGGCTGCAGGGCCTGCCCTCGGCCGGCGGCCGCGTGCGCATGGCCGCGAACACGGTCGACAGCCTCGCCGCGCATTTCGGGCCCGAAGTGCGATGAGCCGCGCGCCGCGATCCATCCACGCCAGGTTATGGTTTGCTCAACTTCTTTTGACTGTCGTTGATCGACCTGTCCACCTAGATTCCCGGCATGCCTTGACGGCGTGCGCGAGTCGCGGCAGCGGCGGCGGCGCCCGGGGCCCCACCCGAGGAGCCGGACATGTCGAATGCCACCCCACGCCACTGCGCGCACGAAGAGACCGAGCGCAACGCCTACAACGGCGCCTTCTACGAACTGGGCCTGCGCTGGCACTGGGATGCGCAGACCTACAGCGCGCTGGTGCAGCGCTGCCAGCAGGCCTCGGACCGCGTGCGTGTCTACCTCGAGAGTGCGCAGCCGCACCTGCTGCGAGCCTACGACGCGGAGTTCCTTGTCGCAGCCATCGAGGCACGCAAGGCGACGCGAAGCGCGGCGGCGACGAACATCAACTGGGCGGCGATCCAGGCCGGCGAGATCGGCGCCTGACGGGCCGGCCCGCCCGCGGGCCGGCGCCGTGCGCCGCCTAGGGGACCGCCATGGCAGCACGCTGGGTGAGGTTCGAACATCGCGGCCACCGCGGCTTCGGCACGCTGCACGGCGACCTGATCCAGGTCTGCACCGGCGACATGTTCGGCGCCAGCGAGCCGACCGAGGCCGTGATCCCGCTGGCCGCAGCCCGCCTGCTGATGCCGGTGGCCCCCGGCAAGGTGCTCGGGCTGTGGAACAACTTCCACGCGCTGGGCGAGAAGCTCGGGCTGGCCGCGCCGGCCGAGCCGCTGTACTTCATCAAGGCCTCGAACGCCTGCATCGGCCCGGAGCAGGCGATCCGCCAGCCGGCCTGCGGCGGCAAGGTGGTCTACGAAGGCGAGCTGGGCATCGTGATCGGCCGGACCTGCCGCGATGTGCCGCCCGAGCGGGCCCACGAGCACGTCTTCGGCTACACCTGCGCCAACGACGTCACGCTCACGGACATCCTGCACCGCGACCCGTCTTTCCCGCAGTGGGTGCGCGCCAAGGGCTTCGACACCTTCTGCCCGCTCGGCCCGGTGATCGCCAGCGGCCTCGTTCCGGAGACGCTGCGCGTGCGCACGCTGCTCGACGGCGTGCTGCGGCAGGACTACCCGCTCAGCGACATGCGCTTTCCGGTGGAACGGCTGGTCAGCTTGATCTCGCGCGACATGACGCTGTTCCCGGGCGACGTGATCCTGTGCGGCACCTCGCTCGGCGTGGGCTCGATGAAGCCGGGCAGCCGGGTGGAGGTCCAGATCGACGGCATCGGCCGCCTGGGCAACCCGTTCGAGTAGCGCGCACCGTTTTCACTTCTGGAGAAGTCGATGAGAGTGGCAGTCATCGGTGCGGGGGCGATCGGCGGCTACGTCGGCGCCAGGCTCGCGCTGGCCGGCGAGGACGTCAGCTTCATGGTCCGGGGCGCGAACCTCGAGGCGATCCGGCGCCATGGTTTCCGGCTGATCGCGAACGACGGCCGCCAGCAGACGGCGACGACGGTGCGCGCCAGCGACGACTACGCTCAGGTGGGCGAGCAGGACCTGGTCATCCTGGCCGTGAAGGCGCACCAGGTCGATGCCGTGGCGCGCGAGCTGCCGAAGCTGTTCGGCCCGCACACCGTGGTGGTGACGATGCAGAACGGCATCCCCTTCTGGTACTTCCACCGCCACGGCGGGCCCTTCGAGGGGCGGACGGTGCACAGCGTCGATCCGGGCGGCGCGATCGCCCGCTGGATCCCGCCTGAGCGGGTGCTCGGCTGCGTCGTCTACCCGGCCTCCGAGCTGATCGCGCCGGGCGTCGTGCAGCACATCGAAGGCGAACGATTCCCGCTCGGCGAACTCGACGGTAGCCTCAGCGAGCGGGCGCAGCGCATCAGCGCGTGTTTCGAACGTGCGGGGTTCAAGGCGCCGGTGCTGGCCGACATCCGCGCCGAGATCTGGCTCAAGCTGTGGGGCAACCTGACCTTCAACCCGATCAGCAGCCTCGCGCACGCCACGCTGGTCGACATCTGCCAGTACCCGCTGAGCCGCGAGCTGGCGGCCGGCATGATGCAGGAGGCGCGGGCGGTGGCGAACAAGCTGGGCATCGAGTTCCGCGTCTCGCTGGACAAGCGCATCGCGGGCGCCGAGAAGGTCGGCAAGCACAAGACCTCGATGCTGCAGGACGTCGAGGCCGGCCGCGCGCCGGAGATCGATGCGCTGGTCGGTGCCGTCGTCGAGCTGGCCCGTCTGACCGGCACCGACACGCCGCGCATCGACACCGTCTATTCGCTGGTCAAGCTGCTGTCGCGTTCGATGGCGGAGCACGGCGGCCAGCTGCGCTTGTCGGCGCCTGCGACGGCATGAGGCATGCCACGTTGCGCCAGCTCAAGGTGTTCGAGAGCGTGGCGCGTCTGCTCAGCTTCTCGCGCGCCGCCGAGGAACTGCACCTGACGCAGCCGGCTGTCTCGACGCAGATCAAGAAGCTGGAAGACCACGCCGGCCTGGCCCTGTTCGAGCAGTTCGGCAAACGCATCCACCTGACCGCGGCCGGCGCCGAACTGCTGCAGATCGGCCGGGCGATCCTGGCGCAGTTCGAGGCGGCCGAGGCCGCGATGGCGCAGTTCAAGGGCATCGGCGGCGGCCGCCTCAACGTCGGCGTGATCAGCGCCGGCGACTACTTCTTCCCGCGCCTGCTGGTCGAGTTCGCCGGCCGGCACCCCGGCGTCAGCTTCAACTTCACGGTGCACAACCGCGAGGAACTGCTAGCCCACATCGAGCAGAACCTGACCGACCTGGCCATCATGGTGCGGCCGCCGATCGAGCTGGACACCGTGAACCTGCCGTTCGCGCTGCACCCCTACGCGATCGTCGCCGCCCCCGGCCACTCGCTGGCGGGCCAGCGCGACATCCCGATGGGCACCCTGATGCGCGAGGCCTTCGTCGTGCGCGAGAAGGGCTCGGATACCTGGCACGCGATGGAGCAGGGCTTCGGCGTCCATCTCGCCCAGCTGCACATCACGCTCGAGATCAAGAGCACCGAGACGATCAAGCAGGCGGTGATGGCCGGCATGGGCATCAGTTTCCTGTCGGCCCACACCATCGCCCGCGAGCTGCAGGCGGGCAGCCTGTGCATCCTCGACGTGCAGGGCTTCCCCTTGCTGCTGAACTGGTACGTCGTGCACCACCGCGGCAAGCGGCTCGCGCCGGTCGCGCAGGCGTTCCGCGACTTCCTGATGTCGGACGGCGCGTCATTGATCGATGACACCCTGGGCGCCGGCTCGTCGGAGCCCCGGCAGATGCCGGCGCAGCCGCGCGGAGCGTCCGGCGGGAAAACCCCTTCGGGGCCCGGTTTGGCGGGTCACTAGAATGCCTTCGACCCGACCCCTGGGTCTGATGGAGCATCCTGCATGGCCGCCACTCGACGCATCGCCAAATCACCGCCGGACGCCGCTGGCGCCGAAGGCGTGCGCGAGGATGCGGACATGCGCGTGCTCAAGAAGTACCCGAACCGGCGCCTGTACGACACGCAGACGAGCAG
>CAZVLY010000319.1:0-3046 GCA_964628175.1 uncultured Piscinibacter sp.
GCTTTCTTGGCTCCCCGACCTGGGCTCGAACCAGGGACCTACGGATTAACAGTCCGGCGCTCTACCGACTGAGCTATCGAGGAACAGCCTCGCATTATAGCCAGCTTTGAAACCGGCCTAGAGGTCGGCCTGCACTGACAGGCGCAGGGTGCGTGGCGCCAGTGGGAACAAGTACGCATGTCCGAACTGGTAGGGCGATTCGCGCCAGGCTCGGCGGTCGGCCAGGTTGTCGATGCCGGCCCGCCAGACCACGTTGCGCGTGCCCACGCGGGTTTCGTAGCGTGCGCCCAGGTCGGAGCGGGCGTAGCCGGGGATCTGCGCGCTGTTGTCGGGCAGGGCCATGCGCCGGCTCTCGGCGACCACGCCGCCCTGCAGCGACAGGCCGGGCAGCGCGGCGACGCGGTAGTCGGCCTGCAGCTTCAGCGTGCGCGCCGGCACGTTGGTCGGCTCCTTGCCGCTCCCGGCCGGATCGGACGTGCCCCGTACCCGCGCGCTCAACCACTGCGCGCCGGCGCGCAGCGTCCACGCCTCGAGCCGCGCGGCCACGTTGGCCTCGACGCCACGATGGCGCTGCTCGCCATCGGCTTGGCGCACGCAGGAGTTGTCGACATCGCAGGCGCCGAGGTCGGCGAACAGCGGCCGGCGGATGTCGAACAGGGCGACCGACCACTCCGTCAGGGCGTCGCTGCCCTTCAGGCCGAACTCGGCCTGCCGGCTCTTCAGCGCCGGCAATGGCTGGCCGGCGTTGACGTAGCGGCTGCGGTTTGGCGCCACCTCGGACTCGATGCCGCGGCTCCAACTCGCGTAGGCGATCTGCTGCGGCGCGAAGGCATAGCTGGCCGCGATGAAGGGCGTGGTGAACGATTGCGCGTAGTCGGTCGGTCTCGAACCGTCCGTGCGCACGCTTTCGCGGTGCAGCCGCGTGTGGCGCAGGCCGAGCCACAGCGTGCTGCGCTCGTCGAACGTGATCGCATCGCGCAGGCTCAGTTCGGTGCTGCGTTCGTCGCGATTGGTGTTCTCGTCGTTGGGCGCCGAGTTGGCGGGCAGGTCGCGGATGCTGCCGTCGACGTTGCCGGTGCCGCTGAACGCGAAGGTCTGCGAACCGAAGCGATTGCGCACGCGGCTTTGCAGCACGCCCGCGCTCAGTGCATGGTCGATCGCGCCGGTGCGCACCTTGCCCTGCAGCGACAGGTCGAGCGCGTCGGTGCGGCGGCGTTCGTTCTCGCTGCGAAAGTCGTAGAGGTCGAAGTTGCCGTTCGGGCAGTAGCGGTCGGCATAGTAGGTGCCGTCTGGCGCCGGTTCGGGGTCGAAGCAGCCGAAAGGGAACGCGATGCGGTCGTCGCTGCGCAGGCGCTGCGTCGCGGCATGCGCGGTGAACTGCCAGCCGCTGGCCAGCTTCTGACGCCAGCGCAGCGAGGCGGTGTCGCCATCGAGCACGACCGGCTGGGCCCAGGCCTGGTTGTTCAGGTTGATGCGCGGGTCCACCGGCGCCGGAACGCTGTCGCCGAGCAGGCTGAAGCCCGGCACGCTGGGCTGCGAGCGGCGGCTGGTCTCGAACTCGGCCTCGATCTGCGTGTCGGCACCGATGCGCCAGTCACCGGCCACGGCGAGCAGGCTGCGATGCCCTCTCGCGTCGCGCACCTTCGGATCGAGATGCGCTGCAGCGGCGTTGACGCGCACGCCGAAGGCGTCGGCCGCGCCGAAGCGCTGGCTCAGGTCGACCGCGGCGGTCACGCTGCCAGCCTCACGCCACTCGAGCGAGGCACGGCGAAGCGGGTCGGCCAGCGGGCGCTTGACCACGTAGTTCACCAGGCCCCCCGGCGCGCTGGTGCCGGCCTGCAGCCCGCTGGTGCCCTTGAGCACCTCGATCTGCGCCTTGTTGTCCAGCGGGATCGAGGTCTCGGCGTTGATCGGCAGGCCGTCGCGCCGGTAGTTGAAGCGGTTGTCGATGACGAAGCCGCGCACCGTCAGGTAGTCCCAGTAGCCCTCGGTGTTGTAGGCGTCGCTCACCGCGGCGTCGACAGCCGTGAGGTCGGACAGGCGCTGCACGCCGCGGTCCTTCAACTGCTCGGCACCGAACACGCTGGCCTGCAGCGGCGCGAGCGACAGCGGCACGTCGCCCCAGCCGGCGGCCGTGGCGACCGGCGTGGAGCGGCCGAGCACGAGCACGGGCGCCAGCTGGGTGTCGGTGGTCGCGGTCTGCGCCCAGCCAGTCTGGAGGGCCAGGCCGAGTGCCAGCGCGAGGGGCGTTCGGCAGCGAAGGTGGGTGGGTGTGCGGTGAATGTTTGCCATCGTGGATCCTTGACGATCGATGGCAGGTCGGCCGGGTCGGCGCAGCCGCAGACCGCGGCGCTTCGACCATGCTTCCCTGCGCGAGGATTACCTCAATCAGGTTCGAAGGGACTCTCTCAGTCGGCCCGTTCGCAAGCGAACGGGCCAACACCCCTAGCGGATGCGGCGCACAACTCGGCGCCGCGAGTGAATTATCAGCCCAAAAGAGAAGGGGCCCGCATCGCGGGCCCCGCCATCCGACTTGCCGATAGGCATCGGCGTCCTGCCGACAGCCGTCAATCGAAGTTCGGCGTCTCCACGCCCAGCACCTTGTGCAGCTTCGGACTGGTGGTGGTGTACTGCAGATGGATGCGCTTGTCCGGGAAGATGTACGGCGCCGCCGCGAAGGCTGCCAGCGCCGCCTCGTGGAAGCCCGACAGGATCAGCTTCTTCTTGCCCGGGTAGGTGTTCACGTCGCCCACCGCGAAGATGCCCGGCGTGCTCGTCTCGAACTTCTCGGTGTCGACGACGATCTGCTTGCGCTCGATGTTCAGGCCCCACTCGGCGATCGGGCCGAGCTTGGGCGACAGGCCGAAGAACACCAGCAGCATGTCCAGCGGCACCACGCGGGTCACGCCGTCGCCACCGGTGATCTTGATGCCCGTGAGCCGGCCGTCGCGCTCTTCGAGGCCGGTCGCCTGGCCGACGATGAACTGCATCTCGTAGGCCTCGCACAGCTCGCGCATCTTGGCCACGCTGGCCGGCGCGGCTCGGA
>CAZVLY010000319.1:3056-5172 GCA_964628175.1 uncultured Piscinibacter sp.
GCCCGCGAACTGCGACGGGCTCTTGACGCGGTAGAAGACCTGCTTGTCGTCGTACGCGTCCAGGCCGTCGACCTTCAGCGTGCGCGGCTGGAACGAACCCACGCCGCCGGCGATGAAGATGGTCTTGCTCAGGAAGCGCGTGCCCTTGGCCGTCTCGACGTAGAAGCGGCCGTCTTCCTGCTTCTGCACGACGGTGACTTCCTGGCCCAGGTGGAAGGTGGCGCCGAAGGGCTCGATCTGCTTGAGCAGGTTGTCGGTGAGCTCCTTGCCGGTGCACACCGGCACGGCCGGAATGTCGTAGATCGGCTTGTCGGGGTACAGCTCGATGCACTGGCCGCCCGGGTAGGCGAGCGAGTCGATGATGTGCGCCTTGATCTCGAGCAGCCCGAGCTCGAACACCTGGAACAGGCCCACCGGGCCGGCCCCGACGATCACCGCATCGGTCTCGATCGGGCCCTCGTGCGCACCGGCGGTGCGAGCCACTTCGTCGTTCAACTTCGGTTCCATGTTCTGCGCGGGCCGCCAGGGCCGCCGTTGGGGTTTACTTCTTCAGTTCGCCGAGCTTGCCGGTGCGGTCTTTCCACTCGTCGGCGTCGGGCAGCGGGGCCTTGCGCTTGGTGATGCTCGGCCAGTTCTTCGCCAGATCGGCATTCAGCTGGATCATGTGCTGCTGGTTGCCCGGCACGTCTTCCTCAGGGACGATGGCATTGACCGGGCATTCGGGGATGCACACGGCGCAGTCGATGCACTCGTCGGGGTCGATCGTCAGGAAATTCGGGCCTTCGCGGAAGCAGTCGACCGGGCACACGTCCACGCAATCGGTGTACTTGCAGCGGATGCAGGATTCGAGAACGACGTGGGTCATGTGATGCGACTCTTGATGTTTGGGGGCGACAGGACGCCGGAAGACCCGTGATTTTAGGGTCTCAGGGTTTCCTCTTGCTCTTGACCGGCCTCAAGGGCAGGGGATTCTGTCCCTTGAAACGACACCGCCGCAAGCGCCAGGGCGCCAGCGCCCACCGTCACCACCGTCGGCCGCCCCGCATGCAGCACCGTGGCCTGGCCCAGCGTGGCAAGCGAGTGGCTGCTGTGCACAACATCGGGCCAGCCGGCACGAGACACCACGCTGGCCGCCGTGTCGGCGGGCCAGCCGGCCTCGAGCAATCGGCGCGACAGCGCCGCGAGCTGCTTGCCGGCCATGTAGAAGACTTCGGTGTCGGCGCTGTGGCCGCCGCGCAGCGAACCTTCACGTGTCATCGCGGTGCTCAGGCTCACGCTGCGGCCGTGGCCGCGGCGCGTCAGGGGCCGCTGCGTGTGCGCCGCCGCGGCCAGCGCGGCGGTGACGCCGGGGATCACTTCGCAGGCGATGCCGGCCTGTGCCAGGGCCTCGAGTTCCTCTTCGAGCCGGCCGAACACGCTCGGGTCACCGCCCTTGAGCCGTACGACCAGCCCCGATTCGCGCGCGTGGCGCACGAGCAGCGCATTGATGGTCGCCTGGCCGGTGCTGTCCGCAAAGCCGCGCTTGCCCACGTTCACCCACTTGGCGCGTGGCGCCAGCTCCCGCAGCGCCGGGTCGGTGAGGGCGTCGAACAGCACCACGTCGGCCTGCGACAGGCGGCGCGCGCCGCGCAGCGTGATCAGGTCCGCCGCGCCGGGGCCGGCGCCGATGAAGGCGACGCTGCCCATGCTCAGGCCGGCGCCTTGACCAGCAACGCCCCGCTGGTGCGGTTGCTTGCCGGATCGACGACGATCAGCGCGCCGCCGATGCGGTTGGTCTCGTAGCTCTCCACCGGCAGCGGCTGCTGTGTCTCGACGATCACGTGGCCGATCTCGTTGACGGCGAGCTCATGCGCGTCGATCGCCTCCAGCGAGTGGATGTCCAGCCGGCTCTCGATCGCGGTGATGCGTGCCTGCACCCACCGGTTGCCGTGGCGCACCCAGTATTTGCGGCCGATGACGGCGGGCTCGGTGTCGAGCCAGGCCAACGTGGCCGAGAAGCGCTGCGCCGCATGGATGGTCCTGGGCGTGCCGATCCAGTCGCCGCGCGACACGTCGATCTGGCGGTCGAGCACGATGCCGGCCGACTGCCCGGCCTCGACGACATCGACCACCTCGC
>CAZVLY010000320.1:0-5138 GCA_964628175.1 uncultured Piscinibacter sp.
AGCCCGTTGATGCAGCGCAGCAGCGTGCTCTTGCCCGAGCCGCTCTTGCCGATGATGGCGATCACCTCGCCGCGCTGAACGGCGAGGTCGATGCCCTTGAGCACCTCGTTGTCGCCGAAGCGCTTGCGCAGCGCGCTGACCTTGACGATGGGTTGTTCAGGTTCAGCGCTCACGCTTGAAGCTCCTCTCGAGTCGCCGGCTCCAGGCCGAGATCGGCCAGCACAGCAGGAAGTACATCAGCGCCACGCAGGCGTAGACGGTGAAGGGGCGGAAGGTGGCGTTGGTGATCATGGTGCCGGCCTTGGTCAGCTCGATGAAGCCGATCACCGAGGCCAGCGCCGTGCCCTTGATCACCTGCACGAGAAAGCCCACCGTCGGCGGCAGCGCGATGCGCAGCGCCTGCGGGCCGACGACGTGGCGCATCGTCTCGGAAAAGCTCATGGCCAGGCTGGCCGCTGCCTCCCACTGGCCCTTGGGCACGGCGTTGACGCAGCCGCGCCAGATCTCGGTCAGGAAGGCGCTGGTGTACAGCGTCAGCGCCAGCGCCGCCGCCAGCCAGGCCGGCACGTTGATGCCGAACAGCGCGAGGCCGAAGTAGGCGAGGAACAGCTGCATCAGCAGCGGCGTGCCCTGGAACAGCTGCACGTAGGCCGCCACGCCGGTCTGCGCGCCGCGCAGCTTCGCCAGCCGCGCGAGCAGCAGGCCCAGCGCGACCACGCCGCCGCCGACGAAGGCGACCAGCGACAGCCCCACCGTCCAGCGCGCCGCCATCAGCAGGTTGCGGAAGATGTCCCAGAGGCTGAAGTCGACCATGTCAGTGGCTTTGCGGCACGCGGCCGAAGATCCACTTCGGGCCGAGCCAGTTCAGCGTCTGGCGCAGCAGCACCGACAGCGCGAGGTAGATCGCCGTGGCGACGATGAAGGACTCGAAGGCGCGGAAGTTGCGGCTCTGGATCAGGTTGGCGAAGTAGCTCAGCTCCTGCGCGGCGATCTGCCCGCACACCGCCGAGCCGAGCATGACGATGACGATCTGGCTGGTCATCGCCGGCCACACGCGCGCCAGCGCCGGCGGCAGCACGACACGCAGGAACACCTGCGCCTCGGTCATCGCCAGGCTGCGCGCCGCCTCGATCTGCCCGCGCGGCGTGCCCTCGATGCCGGCGCGCGCGATCTCGGCGGCGTAGGCGCCCAGGTTGACCACCATCGCGATCACCGAGGCGCTCTCCGGGTTCAGCTTCACCCCCAGGCTGGGCAGCCCGAAGAAGATGAAGAACAGCTGCACGATGAAGGGCGTGTTGCGGATCAGCTCGACGTACACGCCGACCGCCGCGCGCAGCCACCCCGGCCCCCAGGCGCGCGCCCAGCCGCAGGCCACGCCCAGGCCGACGCCGAGCAGCGCCGACACCGCGGTCAGCCCGAGCGTGAAGGCCGCGCCGCGCAGCAGCTGCGGCCACTCGGCGAGCACCGCGCCGAAGTCGAGGCTGACCACGATCGGATCGCGCTCAGTTGGGCAGTTCGCCGGCCGGGCGGCCCAGCCACTTCACGGCCATCTTGTCGATCTCGCCGCTGGCCTTGGCCGCCGCGATGATCTCGTTGACCTTGAGGCGCAGCTTGTCCTCGCCCTTGGCCACGCCGATGAAGTTGGGCGAGTCCTTCAGAACGAACTTGAACTCGGTGCCGAGCTGCGGGTTGCGCGCCATCAGGTTGCCGGCCACCGAGGCGCCGGTGGCGATGGCCTGCACCTGGCCGGAGACGAAGGCCGACACGGTGGCGTTGTTGTCCTCGAAGCGCTTCACGTCGGCGCTGGCCGGCACGATCTTGCTGAGCTCCATGTCCTCGATGGCGCCGCGCGTCACGCCCACGCTCTTGCCGGCCAGGTCCGCCGCGCCCTTGATGGCCACGCCCTTGGCCGCGAACACCGCCTGGAAGAAGGGCGAGTAGGCGGCGGTGAAGTCGATCACCTTCTCGCGCTCCGGGTTCTTGCCCAGCGTGGAGATGACGAGATCGGCCTTCTTCGTCTGCAGATAGGGGATGCGGTTGGCGCTGGTCACCGGCACCAGCTCGACCTTCACGCCGAGCTTCGCGGCGATCAGGTTGGCCATGTCGATGTCCAGGCCCTGCGGCTTCAGGTCGGTGCCGACGAAGCCGTAGGGCGGGAAGTCGGTCGGGATGGCGATGGTGATGAGCTTCTTCGCCATGACCTCGTCGAGTGCGGCTTGCGCGCGCGCCTCGCCGAAGGTCAGCAAAAAGGCGGCGGCAACGGCGGCCAGGAGCGTGCGGCGGTACATGGTGGTGTCTCCGTTGTGGTGCGTGTCGATGCGGTCACGCGTCTGGACTGCAAGCGCCGTGCCCACGTCAGGCCATCCCGATAGACTGGCGCCATGAACACCGCCGCCCCCACCCTGAAGATCGACTTCGTCTCGGACATCGTCTGCCCCTGGTGCGCCATCGGCCTGAGCGCGCTGGAGATCGCGCTGTCGCGGCTGGAGGGCGAGGTCGCCGTGCAGCTGCACTTCCAGCCCTTCGAGCTGCACCCCGACATGGGGCCCGAGGGCGCCGAGGTCGTGCCCTACCTGTCGAAGAAGTACGGCATGAGCGCCGAGCAGGTGGCGCAGAACCAGCAGAACATCGCCCTGCGCGGCGCCGCGGTGGGCTTCGAGTTCCGCATGGACCGGCGCAGCCGCACCTACAACACCTTCGACGCCCACCGCTTGCTGCACTGGGCCGCCGAGGAAGGCTCCGACGCGCAGCAGCGTGCGCTCAAGCATGCGCTGTTGCGCGCCCACTTCACCGATGGCGAGAACCCGGGCGCGCGCGAGGTGCTGCTGGCCTGTGCCACGCAGGCCGGGCTGGACGCCGGGCGCGCCGCCGAGGTGATCGACTCGGCGGAATACGCCGACGCGGTGCGCGAGCGTGAACGCCTCTACCTCGACGCGGGCATCCACTCGGTGCCGGCGGTGATCATCAATGACCGGCACCTGATCGCGGGCGGGCAACCGCCCGAGGTCTTCGAGCAGGCCCTGCGGCAGATCGCTGCCGAAGCCTGATGCGCGTGCTCGTCGTCGAGGACGACCCGCTGCTCGGCGAGGCCCTGGCCGCCGGGCTGCGCCAGCGCCAGCACGTGGTCGACTGGTTCCGCGACGGCACACGCGCCCACGCCGCGCTCACCGACGTGCCCTACGACGCGGTGGTGCTCGACCTCGGCCTGCCCGGCGGCGACGGCATGCGCTGGCTGCGCCAGTGGCGCGGCGAGGGCCGCACGATGCCGGTGCTGATCCTCACCGCCCGCGACGGCGTGCAGGACCGCATCGCCGGGCTGGACGCCGGGGCCGACGACTACCTGGTCAAGCCGATCACGCTGGACGAACTGGCCGCGCGGCTGCGCGCGCTGGCGCGGCGCAGCCGCGGCCGCGCCGAGAGCGTCTGGCGCCACGGCGCGCTGGCCTACGACCCGGCGGGCCGCAGCGTGCAGTGGAACGGCACGCCGGTGGAGCTGACGGCGCGCGAGCTCGCGCTGCTCGAGGCGCTGATGGCGCACCCGAACCGCATCCTGTCGAAGGCGCAGCTGCAGGAGAAGCTCTACGACTGGGGCGAATCGCTGGAGAGCAACACGCTCGAGGTGCACGTGCACCACCTGCGCCGCAAGCTCGCCCGCGACGTCATCCGCACGGTGCGTGGCGTGGGTTATGCGCTCGGGCCGGCCGAGGGCGCGGAGGATTCCCCGTGAGCCTTCAGCGCAGGCTGCTGCTGTTCCTGCTGATCGCCGCGCCGCTGGTCTGGCTGATCGCGCTGGTGGTGTCGCTGCGGCTGGCCCGGCACGAGGTCGACGAGCTCTACGACACCGAACTGATCCGCCTGGCGCGGCAGGCCTCGCTGGTCGTCTCCCCCACGACGGCCAGCGGGCCGGCGGCCACCGACGGCGACCGCGGCGAAGCCGACCTGCGCGAGCTGGCCATCGCCGCCTGGGCGCGCGACGGCCACCTGCTGTGGTCCGACCGCGAGGGCGTGCGCCTGCCCTACCGCCCCGAGTCGAACGGCTTCGTCGACACGCGTGTCGACGGCGCGGCCTGGCGCATCTACTACCTGCACCCGGCCGGCGGCGACTGGCTGGTCGCCGCCGGGCAGAAGGCCCACGAGCGCGACGAGCTCACGCGCAACATCACGCTCGGCCAGGTGCTGCCCTGGGTGCTGATGCTGCCGGTGCTGCTGCTGGCGATGACCTGGGCGGTCAAGCGCGCCGTCGCGCCGCTGCACGCGCTCAGCGGCGAGCTGCGCGCCCGCGGCGCCGACGACCTGAAGCCGCTTGGCGAAGCGGCCACCGCGGCCGAGCTGCGGCCGCTGGTGCACGCGATGAACGGCCTGTTCACGCGCATCGAAGCGACGCTGGCCCGCGAGCGGCGTTTCACCGCCGATGCCGCGCACGAACTGCGCACGCCGCTGGCCGCCCTGCGTGCGCAGTGGGACGTGCTGCGCGGCGCCACGCCCGGCCCGGCGCGCAGCGAGGCGGAGGCGCGGCTCGGCCAGGGCCTGGAGCGCCTGGACCGGCTGGTCACGCAGATGCTGATGCTGTCGCGCCTGGAGGCCGGCGGCGAGCTGCCGGCGCGGCAGCCGGTGGACTGGCCGCGCGTCGTCGAACAGGCGATGAGCGACTGCCTGCCGCTGGCCGAGCGCCGCCGCATCGAGCTGTCGTGCGACTGGCCGTTGCCCGAGGGGCGCGCACCGCTGCCCTTGCAGGGCGACGAGGCCCTGCTCACCGTGCTGCTGCGCAATCTGCTCGACAACGCGGTGCGCTATGCGACGGCCGGCACGGCCGTGCAGCTGCGTTTCGGCGAAGCGCATCTCGAGGTCGAGAACGACGCCGAGCCGATCGGCGAGGATCAGCTCGCGCGCCTGGGCGAACGGTTCCACCGCCCCGACGGGAACGACGAAATCGGCAGCGGCCTGGGCCTGTCGATCGTGCAGCGCATCGCGGCCCTGCATGGCCTGGCCGTCACGATCGAGCCGCGCGAGGGCGGCCGCGGCCTGCGCGTGCGCGTGGGGCTGGATCCGGGCCGCTCAGCCTAGCGCCTCGTCCAGCACTTCCACCCAGTGGCGCACCGGCGTGCTCGTGCCGGCGCCCAGGTGCTGGATGCAGCCGA
>CAZVLY010000321.1:0-5117 GCA_964628175.1 uncultured Piscinibacter sp.
CTTGCATGGCATGCAAGAGGTCAGCGGTTCGATCCCGCTTACCTCCACCAAAGTTGCCACGGTGTGCACAGCGCGGTTTTGAGTCGAAGGAGTTCAAGTCCCCTTCGTCTAGAGGCCTAGGACACGACCCTTTCACGGTTGTAACAGGGGTTCGAATCCCCTAGGGGACGCCAAGTTTCGGCAGCGCTTGAGGAGCAATCCTGAAGTTGCCGGCCACGCGGAGTGGTAGTTCAGTTGGTTAGAATACCGGCCTGTCACGCCGGGGGTCGCGGGTTCGAGCCCCGTCCACTCCGCCATCCTCTGTCGGTCGGCAATGACCTTCGCGCGATGGTTTCAGCAAGGGCACCTTCGGGTGCCCTTGTGCTTTGCGGCATGAGACTTTCGACCGGGCGCAGCCCTCGATTGCAGGGCTGTCGCGGCAGAGGGCCACTTCTATACTGGGCTTGCTCCTTCAGCGCTGCAGGCCATGGAACTCACCCCCGATCTCTCAGCACGTTTGCCGACGACGGAGTCGTCGTCTGCCGGATCGCGACCGACTCGGCGCTTCGAAATCACGGTGGATGACCCGGGCAGTTTCTCGACCGCGCAGGTGCGAGCCATTCGGCACAGCTTCGAGGATCACCCGTTGTTCCAGCTGCCGGAGTTGGCCAAGCTGGCCAAGGTCCTGTACAGCACGAAGCAATGCCGCTTCATCATGCCGGGAGCCCGGCAGAATGCGCCGTTCGAGCACGGTGCGGTGGATCCGGGCGGACGTGGCATCGATGAAGTCTTCTCGCACATCGAGGAGCCTGGTTCCTGGGTGGCGCTGTACAACGTCGAGACCCATCCGCCTTATCGCGCCTTGCTCGAAGAGATTGCGGCCGGCTTGCGGCCGCTGGTCGAACCGCAGGAGCCCGGCATGTTCAGTATCGGCGGCTTCATCTTCGTGTCTGCACCGCCCTCGGTCACGCCGTTTCACATCGATCGCGAGAACAATTTCTGGCTGCAGATCAAGGGCCGCAAGGTCATGAACGTCTGGGAGCCGACCGACACGCACGTGGTGCCTACGGTCGACAGGGAAACCTTCATCGTCAATGCCAGCCTGGACCATGTCCGGCTGCAGGAAGGCTTTCGCGAACGCAGCCACGAGTTCGATGTGGGGCCGGGCGATGGCGTGTACTTCCCGAGCACGTCGCCGCACATGACGCGCAGCGATCCGTACTGGACGAAGCCCGGTGACGGTGTGTCGATCAGCATCGGCGTCGTCTTCTACACCGACGTCACCCGCCGCGCGGCACACCTGCACATCCTGAACCGATTGCTGCGCAGATTGGGTGTGGAGCCTCGCGCGCCGGGAGAGCGGCCCTGGGTCGATGCGCTCAAGTACCCGCTGGCCTGGGCTCTGGTCTGGTTCAAGAAGACGTTCCGCGGCTACGTTCGCGCCGGGATCTAGCGCGGCTCAGCGCTCGATGCGGATGATTCGGCCATCGGGGCTGTTGGTCACAACGTAGAGCCATCCGTCGGGGCCCTGTCGAACATCGCGAATCCTCTCCAGCAGCCCGGTCACCAGGCGCTGCTGTTCGACCACCCGGTGACCTTCGAGCTTGATTCGCAGCAGGGCCTGCCCGCGCAGGTTTCCGATGAACATCTGGCCCTTCCAGCCCGGGTAGCGGTCGCTGGTCAGGAAAACCATCCCGCTGGGCGCATTGGAGATCGGACCCCACCACGTGACGGGCTGCTCCATGCCCGGTTTGGCCGTGCCCTCGCCGATCCTTGCGCTGTCCGCGTACTCCGTTCCGAAGGTGATGGTCGGCCAGCCATAGTTCTTCCCGCGCTCGATGACGTTCAACTCGTCACCTCCCTGGGGTCCATGCTCGGTGGCCCAGAGCTCACCGGTCTCCGGATGGAAGGCCAGCCCCTGAACGTTGCGATGTCCCCAGGACCAGATCTGCTTCAGCGCGCCCGGGGTCGTTGCCAACGGGTTGTCGGGTAGCGCGTTGCCCTGTGCGTCCATGCGCAGGATCTTTCCATGCGCCGAACCGACGTCCTGGGCATCCTGTCGTGCGCCACGGTCGCCCAGGCCAACGAACAGGCTGCCGTCCCGCCCAAAAACCAGGCGAGAGCCGAAGTGCGAGCCGTCTTCCGACTTGACGGGCTGTCTGAAGATCACGCGGGCATCGACGATCCTGTCGTCGACCAATCGTCCCCGGGCCACTGCCGTGCTGCGCGTGCGCGCGGAGGCATCCGACGGCTCGGAGAACGTCCAGTAGATCGTCTGGTTCGCCGCGAATTCCGGGTCGAGCACGACGTCCAGCAGCCCGCCCTCGTCGCCCGAGGCCACAGGCAGGAGCCCTGCCAGCGGCCCGCTCATGTCGCCGTCGGGCCTGACGATGCGCATCCGGCCGGGCCTTTCGGTCACGAGCATCCGGCCATCCGGCAGGAAGGCGAGGGCCCAGGGGTGTTCCAGTCCCTTCGCCACGGTGACCGGCCGCAGGCCCTGCATGTCGAGCCGCCTGAGCACTTTCGGCGTCAGCCAGGTGGCGAGGGCCAGTGCCACGGCCCCAGCCAACAAGAGGATCCATGCTTTGCGCTTGAGCATCGTCGATTGCCAGTTCATGCGGGCGCGGATTCTGCCAGAGCGACCGCCCCTGGCCGCCTCACGGACATGGGGGTGCGTTCTTGGGGGGGGTGATCGAGAGTGTGCACTTCCGCACGCCGCGTCACCTGCCAAAGCACATCGCCATGACGGTTTGACTGTGGGGGGGCCCCCCGCATGGAGGGTTGCGGCGGACTGGGTGCCAAACATAATTCGTCACAAGTTGAAGGGTGCCAGGGAAGTTGCCGGTGGCCCTCGCGATCCGATTCTGGCTGGCCGTCTGACCGAGCCCCGGCTGAGGCGGCAGTTCACATTGCGACCACGCGGCCATCGCTGCTGCGGCACAGGAGACAGAATGTTCCGCGCCTTTCATCACCGTGCATACGCCGCAGTCCTTCTCGACGCCGGGATGGACGCATTGCTTGGGTTCCTCGCCGTGCTGATGGCGGCGTGGACGATCAGCGCGGTGCCGATGAGCGAGTTCGGCCGGACACTCGCCAACCCCTCGGTCATGCTCGCAGCGCTGGGCTTCGCCGTTTGCATGTCGATGCTTCAGTCTTTCCTGGGCCTGTATCGCCAGGCCGGCCTCTCCTTCGCGTCCCAGCTTGCGCGCCTGCTGTTGGCGATGAGCATCGGTGGCTACCTGACCTACCTGGTGCTCAAAGAGGTCGGCTTCGATGGTCATCCGAGCCGGCTGGTCGGCTATTCCGTGCTCAACCTGATCGTCGCGATCTTCGTGGTCCGCGGCACGATCATGCTGGTGCGTACAGCCCAGGGATCCAGCCGAGTGCTGATCGTGGGCACCGGCCCGGAAGCCGTCTCGGTGGCCAACGACCTGCGCCGCAGCTCGCGCGTGAGTGGCAAAGTCATCGGTTTCTACCCGACTCCTGCCATGGCGCCGGACCAGAGCATCGACGGCAAGCTGCTGCTGGACGCGCGCGTGCCGCTCGAGCAGTTGGCCCGCGACCTCGAGATCGACTCGATCATCGTGGCGACGCGCGAACAGCGAGGCGGTGCGATGCCGATGGATCAGCTGGTCATCTGCCGTTCCATGGGCATCCCCGTCATGGACCTCGCCGGCTTCTATGAGCGCACCCATGCCGAAGTTCCGCTGGACAGCCTGAAGGCCAGCTGGCTCGTCTACGGACCGGGATTCGTGCAGGGACGTGTTCGCCAGGCGCTCAAGCGCGGCTTCGACATCGTGACCTCCTCGCTTCTGCTGGTGCTCGCACTGCCGGTGATGATCGTCGCAGCAGTGGCAATCAAGCTCGACAGCCGCGGGCCGTTGATCTACAGGCAGGAGCGCGTGGGCCTGGGCGGCCGCAGCTTCATGTGCCTGAAGTTCCGCAGCATGTGCACCGATGCCGAGCGCGATGGCGTGGCGCGTTGGGCGACCAAGAACGATGCCCGAGTGACGCGTGTCGGCCGCATCATCCGCAAGGCGCGGATCGACGAGCTGCCGCAATTGTTCAGCGTGCTCAAGGGAGAGATGAGCATCGTCGGTCCGCGGCCGGAGCGGCCCAGCTTCGTCAAGGAACTGCAGAGCAAGGTCGCTTTCTACGACCTGCGCCATACCGTCAAGCCGGGCGTCACCGGTTGGGCGCAGGTGCGCTACTGCTATGGGGCGTCGGTCGAAGACGCGCGCCGCAAGCATCAGTTCGACCTGTACTACATCAAGAACAACTCCCTGCTGCTCGATATCGTGATCCTGATCGAGACGGTGAGCGTGGTGCTCTTCGGCGAAGGTCAGTAGCAAGTCGGACAGCTCCGCTGCGGCTGCGCCCTAGGGGGGCAGATCGGCCGGCGGTCGAGCCGATTCGACCTAAACTAGTAACAATTGGCTGGAACTCGAACGCGCTTCCGGGGTGGGGGTGTGGGAGAGTTCGTCACGCTTGAACCAACGGTATCGAAGGACTGGACATGGGAATGAACTTTTCGGTGGCTTTCGCCAAGCTGTGGGCCGGTCTGGCCATCGTGGCCGGGCTGGTCGGCCTGTCCGGATGTGCCAGCAACAGTGGTTATGCACCCGCGCCGTCTTCGGTGCCGTCCGTCGAGCACCGTTACAAGGTGGGTCCGCTGGACGTGCTGGCCATCACCGTCTGGCGAAATCCCGAGCTGTCCACCACGGTCACCGTGCGTCCGGACGGCCGCATCTCCATGCCGCTGATCGACGACGTCATGGCCGCCGGCAAGAACCCCAGTGAAGTCGCGCGGGAACTCGAAAAGGGCCTGGCCAAGCTGTTGCGTGACCCGTCCGTCACGGTCATCGTCAGCGGCTTCCAGGGCGTCTACAGCGAGCAGATTCGGATCGTCGGCGAGGCGGCCAGGCCGCAGGCCGTGCCCTTCCGTCAAGAGATGACGGTTCTCGACGTGATGATCCAGGCAGGTGGGCTGACCGACTACGCCGACGGCAACGCGGCGGTGCTCGTCCGCGGCTCGGAGAAGGGCAAGCAGTACAGCTTGCGACTGAAGGACTTGCTCAAGCGTGGCGACATTTCCGCCAACGCACCGGTGCTGCCGGGAGACATCATCATCGTTCCGC
>CAZVLY010000322.1:0-5107 GCA_964628175.1 uncultured Piscinibacter sp.
GCTTGGGAAGCTGCCGTTCTACCATTGAACTACACCCGCCTCGCCCGCGAATTCTAGCGTGCGGCCCAGGCCGGTAATTCCTCGCCATCCCGAGGCCGCTTCGTGGCCGTCTCGCCACACCCTGCGCCGTGCCGTTGCGTGTACGCAATCGGACGGAACCGCCGCGGCCCAAAGATGACTCGTCGCCTCCCGCAAACGGGATGCAGCGCGGAGGGAGCCGAGACCTCCTTCATTCTCGACACGCAATGAGGATTGCCATGAAGACACGCCTGATCAGACTTGCCGCCGTCGCTGCGTTGTTCGCGTCGTCCGCGGCCTACTCGCAGGGCTACGTCGGTGTCGGAGCCGGCCCTTCGAAGATCAACATCGATTGCACCGGCGCAGACACCTGCGACAAGACCGACACCGGCTGGAAGCTCTACGGCGGCATGAAGTTCGGGTCGAACCTGGCCGGGGAACTCGTCTACGTCGACTGGGGCAAGGCCCAGGCCAGCGCCACCGACCCCGACCTCGGCACCGGCACGCTGGACGTCAAGGCCAGCGGCTTCGGCGTCGGCGTGGCCTACCACGTGCCGCTGGCAGCCTGGTCTTGCCTGGGCCGCCTGGGCATCATGCAGAACAAGGGCAAGACCTCGGTGTCGCTGAACGGCCTGAGTGCCTCCGACTCGTTCACCGGCACGTTCCCGTACTACGGCGTCGGATGCGGGTACAGCCTGACGCCCAATGTGACGCTCACGGCCGAAGCGGACTTCTCCCGCGTGAAGTACACCGACCAGGACAAGGCGAACGTCCAGCTGTTCTCCATCGGGCTTCGCTGGGGCTGGTAAGGGCGTTGCGGCGGGCGCGCAGGCCGGCCCGTTCGGCGGGCCGCGGCATCGGGCACAATCCGCGCCCTCGCCCTTTCGCCGGCCCGCCGATGACCGCCCCGCCCCCCGAATCGCCCGGCCGACGTGCCGCCATCCGCAGCTACGTCGTGCGGGCCGGGCGCATGGGCACGGGCCAGGTGCGGGCGCTGGCGGAGCTGGCGCCGCGTTATGTGCTGCGCTTCGAACCTGGGCCGACCGACTTCGGCGCGGTCTTCGGCCGGGCAGCGCCGCTCGTCGTCGAGATCGGCTTCGGCATGGGCGACGCCACGGCGCAGATCGCGCAGGCCCGGCCCGAGACCGACTTCATCGGCATCGAGGTGCACCCGCCCGGCGTCGGCGCGTTGCTGCAGCGCATCGACGAACGCGGCCTGAGCAACCTGCGCATCCTGCAGCATGATGCGGTCGAGGTGTTCGAGCAGATGCTGGCGCCCGACTCGCTGGCCGGGGTGCACGTATTCTTCCCCGACCCGTGGCACAAGAAGCGGCACCACAAGCGCCGGCTGATCCAGGCGCCCTTCGCGGCGCTGCTGGCCAGCCGGCTGGCCCCGCGCGGCTACCTGCATTGCGCCACCGACTGGCAGCCCTATGCCGAGCAGATGCTGGAGGTGCTGTCGGCCGAACCCCTGCTGCGCAACCGCTTCGACGGCTATGCGCCGCGGCCCGACTACCGGCCGCTGACCAAGTTCGAGAACCGCGGCCTGAAACTCGGCCACGGCGTGTGGGACCTGGTGTACGAGCGCCGCTGAGCGGCGCGCCCGCTCAGTCCGCCCAGGTGACCCAGCCCATCTGCGCGGTGACCAGCACGAGGATGCCGAAGGCGATGCGGTACCAGGCGAAGGGCGTGAAGGTGTGGCTGGCGATGTAGCGCAGCAGCCAGCGCACGCAGATCCACGCCGAGATGAACGAGAACAGCAGCCCGACGCCGAACATCGGCAGGTCGGCCATCGACAGCAGCGCGCGCTCCTTGTAGAGGCTGTACGCGCCGGCGCCCACCAGCGTCGGGATGGCCAGGTAGAAGCTGAAGTCGGTGGCGGCCGTGCGGCTCAGGCCCAGCAACATGCCGCCAATGATGGTGGCGCCACTGCGGCTGGTGCCGGGGATCATCGCCAGGCACTGCACCAGGCCCACCTTGAGCGCGTCCAGCGGCGTCATGTCGTCGACGCTGCGGATGCTCGCGGCAACGGTGCGCCGCTCGGCCCACAGGATGACGAAGCCGCCGACGATGAAGGCGCTGGCCACCACCGTGGGCGTGAACAGGTTTGCCTTGATCGCCTTGCCGAACAGCAGGCCGAGCACCACCGCCGGCGCGAAGGCGATGGCCACGTTGAGCGTGAAGCGACGCGCCTGCGCACTGCCCTGCACCAGGCCCGCCGCGGTGTCGCGCAGGCGCTGCCAGTAGACGATGATCACCGCGACGATGGCGCCGGTCTGGATGGCGATGTCGAAGACCTTGCTCTTGTCGTCGGTGAAGCCGAGCAGCGAGCCGGCGAGGATCAGATGCCCCGTGCTCGAGATCGGCAGGAACTCGGTGAGCCCCTCCACCACACCCATCACGGCCGCCTTGGCCAGTACCACCCACAGTGCGACGTCCAAACGGCTCTCCGGATCCCGAGGTGGCGCGGATGATACCGGCCGACCGCTGCGCTACTCGTAGCGCAGCGCCTGGATGGGCAGCAGTGCAGCCGCGCGGCGCGCCGGGTAGTAGCCGAAGAACACGCCCACCGCGGCCGAGAAACCGACCGCCAGCACGATGGCCGCCGGGCTCAGCGCCACCTGCCAGCCGGCGAAGGTGCCCACGCCCCAGGTGGCGAGGGCGCCCAGCACCACGCCGATGGCGCCGCCGATCAGGCTCAGCGTCACCGCCTCGATGAGGAACTGGCCGAGGATGTCGCGCGAGCGGGCCCCCACCGCCATGCGCAGGCCGATCTCGCGGGTGCGCTCGGTCACGCTGACCAGCATGATGTTCATGATGCCGATGCCGCCCACCACCAGGCTCACGCCGGCCACCGCGGCGAGCAGCAGCGTCATCACGCGGCTGGACTCCTCCTGCGCGGCGAGCATCTCGGTGAGGTTGCGGATGCTGAAGTCGTCGTCCTGTCCCGGCTGCAGGCGATGGCGCTGGCGCAGCAGGTCGCGGATGCCGTCTTCGGCCGACTTCATGCTCAGGCCCTCGCGCACCTTCACCGTCACCGAGCCGATGCGCTTGAGGCGCCCGCCGCTCATGCCCTGGATGCGGTTGCGGAAGGTCGACAGCGGCACGATGACGACGTCGTCCTGATCCTGCCCGACCGAGTTCTGGCCCTTGCGCGCGAGCACGCCGACGATGGTCAGCGGCACCTTCTTGACGCGGATGGTCTGGTCGATCGGGTCGGCGCCGCCGAACAGCTGCTCGGCCACCGTCTGGCCGACGATCGCCACCTTGCCGGAGCCGGCGATCTCGCCGGCCTCGAACACGCGGCCTTCGGCCAGCGGCCAGTCGCGCACCTCGAAGTACTCGGTCCAGGTGCCGAACACCTGCGTGCTCCAGTTGGCGTTGCCGGCCACCACCTGCGCGCCGGTGCGCAGCGAGGGCGCCGCCGCCTGCACCTCGGGCACGTCGACGGCGATGGCACGGGCGTCTTCCTCGGTCAGCGTCTGCCCGGTCTGCGCGCCCAGCCTCACGCCGCCTTGCGACACCGCGCCGGGCAGCACCAGCATGATGTTCGAGCCCAGGCCCTTGATCTGCTCCTCGACGCGCTTCTGCGCGCCCGAGCCGACCGCGATCATGGTGATCACGGCGCCCACGCCGATGATGATGCCCAGCATCGTCAGGATGCTGCGCAGCAGGTTGGTGGTCAGTGCGCGCCAGGCGGAGCGAAGCGCCGCGAGCAGGTTCATGCCATGGCCTTCGCGGCGGGCCGCACCGGCTGCTGGCGCACGTCCTCGACGATGCACCCGTCGCGGAACACGATGCGCCGGGCCGCCCAGGCGGCGATGTCCTGTTCGTGGGTGACGATCACGATGGTCATGCCCTGCTCGTTCAGCGCCGTGAGCAGCCGCATGATGTCTTCCGAGGTCTGCGAGTCCAGCGCGCCGGTGGGTTCGTCGGCCAGGATCAGCTGCGGCCGGTTGACCAGCGCCCGCGCGATCGCCACGCGCTGCTGCTGGCCGCCGGAGAGCTCCGACGGGGTGTGCTGGCCACGCTCGCCGAGGCCGACGCGCGACAGCGCCTCCAGCGCCCGCGTTCGCCGCTCGGCCGGCTTCACGCCCGCATAGACCATCGGCAGCTCGACGTTCTCCAGCGCACTGGTGCGTGGCAGCAGGTTGAACTGCTGGAACACGAAGCCGATGCGGCGGTTGCGGATCGAAGCGAGCGCGTCGCCCTCCATCGCCTCGACCTCCTCGCCGGCCAGGCGGTAGATGCCCTCGGTGGGCCGGTCGAGGCAGCCGAGGATGTTCATCAGCGTGCTCTTGCCCGAGCCCGAGGCGCCCATCACGGCGACGAACTCGCCCTCCTCGATGCGCAGCGACACGCCGCGCAGCGCGTGCACGGTCTGCTCGCCCATCGTGTAGGTCTTGACCAGGCCGTCGGCCTCGATGAGTGCCATGGCGGCGCGCCTCAGAACATGGGCCGCGGACCGGGCGTGCCGCTGCGCGGTGCGGCGCTGCCCGGCGCATTGACACCGGTGATCACGGTGGCGCCCTCGCGCAACTCGCCGGCGTTCGGCGAACCGGGCGCGACGATCAGCTCGGTGGCCACGCCGTCGGTGATGCCCAGGCGCACGTTGTAGGCCACCGGCTTGCCCTTCGCATCGAGCAGGTAGATGCGGCCTCGCGTGGGCTGGCGGCTGGCCGACTCGGCGACGATCTGCTGGTAGCGCGCCTTCTGGCCGGCGTCGAGCTGCTCGGCGACGCGGGCACGGATGTCGGCAAGGATGCGTTCGCGCGCCTTGGACCGCTCTTCCTCGGGCAGGCCGCGCAGTTCGGCGAAGCGCGGGCGCGCCTGGGCGATCACCGCGTCGACCTTGTCGAGCTGCTCGGGGCTGAGCTGCAGCTCGGCGGCCAGGCGATTGCGCAGTTCGCCGAGCGGCCCGCCCCCCGCGACCGCGGAGGCCGGTGCCCTGGGTGCGGCGGCGCGGGCCGGGGCCGATGCGGCGGGCGCGGCGGGCACCGAGGCGGCGGCGCCTGGCGCAGCCGCTGCCCGCGCAGCCTGCAGCTGCGCATACCGATCACGCTGCACCGGCGTGAGGAAGCTGCCCACC
>CAZVLY010000323.1:0-5046 GCA_964628175.1 uncultured Piscinibacter sp.
CTATACCCCGTACCCGTCGGCGCCGAATCTCGTAGTCGATGCCGCCGGTAACGCCACGGCGACATGGGCTCGTGACGGTGGCAGCGGTCTGCGCAATGCGTTCCAAGCGCGGTTCAACAGTCACACGGGCGCATGGGGCTTAGCGAGTTCGCTGTCGGGAGCGGTGAACGTTCCCGACAGAGTCGTCACGTCAGTCGATGCTCAAGGCAATGTCCTCGCCGTCTGGGGCGTGCGAGATGAGTACTTCTTCGAGGCACCGTGGTGGGCGGTGCTAACCGGGCCCTGAGCGGCTCGTTGTTCGGCGATCCACTGAGTGCCCTCCGGTGAGCCACCGCCCGAGCTGCAATCTTATTCGGCCGGCGGTCTGGATAGGAGATGGCGAAGGAACGACTGCTAATCAGCGCCAGAGTCGATTGGAGGTACGTCGGCTACGGGCCGCAAGCCGCCGCGCTCGCGTGACCGCGTGACTTTTCGAACGCGGAGGATGTGTCAGTCGCCCCCGCCGCCGCAGCCTCCGCCGCCGTCACCTCCGCCATCCCCGCCGCAGGACGATCCGCACGACGAACCGCAGCCGAAGCCGGCCGCGCAGTGCGTGCCGCCGCGGTCGGCACCGAGCAGCGCGCAGTCCGCGACGTAGCGGTAGCCCCCGGCAATGGCCAGCGCCGCGTCGAGCGCAAACAGGGTCGGCAGCCGGTCCGGCTTGCGCGGGTCGATGCCCTCGTCGCGGCAGCTCCAGACCCAGGCGCGGCGCAGCCCCTGGAAGTTCTTGTCGCCGCGCTTCGGGTCGTCCGCCAGCGCCTCGGCCGGCGTGTGATGCAGCATGCGGCCGAAGGCCTGGCGGCAGAAGCGCTCGTAGGCGCGGGTGTGCAGGATGAACTCGTGCCACATCGCGTCCACCACCTTCGAGGGCATGGCCACGAATCGCCCGCGGGCCATCGCGCTGGCGAGGAAGAACTGGCGCAGGCCGCGCTCCACCTCGGCCGCCTGGAGCTCGTCGATCTGCGGATACTGGGCACGCAGCTTGTCGCGCAGGTAAGCCGGCAGCGGGTGGCTGCGCACCGCGCGCCGTGCCGCGGCACGGCGCCAGGCCAGCCAGGCGAGCACCAGCGCCGCCGTCGCCAGCCCCGCCACGATCAGGTTCGACACACTCGTCTTCATCGTCATCTCCCTTCTTGTTGTTGTCGTCTTCTTCTTGTTGACGATGACTTTGAGACGGGACGATGACGGTTTCGTGACGCTGTGGTCAGACGACCACGGGCTCCGGTTCGAGGCGGATGCCGAAGCGGCCGTAGACGCTTTCCTGGATGGCACGGGCCAGGGTCATCACCTCGGCGCCGATGGCCCCGCCGCGGTTGACGAGCACCAGCGCCTGGCGCTCGTAGACCGCCGCCTGGCCGACCGATTTGCCCTTCCAGCCGCAGGCATCGATCATCCAGCCGGCGGCCAGTTTCACCGTGCCGTCGGGCATCGGGTAGTGCACGATCTCCGGGTCGCGGCCGATGATGTCGCGGCACTGCTCGGGCGTGACGACCGGGTTCTTGAAGAAGCTGCCGGCGTTGCCGATCACCGCCGGGTCGGGCAGCTTCGCACGGCGGATCGCGCAGACCCAGTCGAAGATCTGCTGCGCCGAGGGTGCGGCCACGCCGGTCTCGCGCATCTTGCGTTCGATGTCCAGGTAGCCCAGCACCGGCTGCCAGGGCCGCGGCAGCCGGAAGCGCACGCGGGTGATCAGCGTGCGGCCGGCCAGCGAATGCTTGAACACGCTGTCGCGGTAACCGAAGGCGCAGATCTCGGCGCCGAGCGTGACGCTGCGCCCGGTGACCAGGTCCACCGCGTCGAGCGACTCGAAGCGGTCCTTCAGCTCCAGCCCGTAGGCGCCGATGTTCTGCACCGGCGCGGCGCCGACGGTGCCGGGGATCAGCGCGAGGTTCTCCAGTCCCGGCAGGCCCTGCGCCAGCGTCCAGGCGACCAGCTCGTGCCAGGCCTCGCCGGCGCCGGCCTCGACGATCCAGGCGTCGGCGCGTTCCTCGACGACGCGAATGCCGCGCACCTCGACCTTCAGCACCACCTGGGGCATGTCGCGCGTCAGGATGATGTTGCTGCCGCCGCCGAGGATGAACTTGGCCGCGCGGCCGAGTTCGGGGTGGTCGACCACCCGGCGCACGTCGGCATCGCCCGCGATGCGCACGAGTTGTTGCGCCACCGCAGGCAATCCGAACGTATTGAACGGCTTCAGGCTCACGCCCGATTCGATTTGCATGCGAGAATTTTGACCTATCGGCCATGAATCCCGCGCCATGCCGCTCCGCGGCCCGGCGCGAGCCCCCTGCGGGGGGCGGGATCGCGCAGCGACCCCGGGGGCCCCATCACACCATGCCAAGCTTCGACACCGTCATCGAGCCGAATCTCGTGGAAGTCCGCAACGCCGTGGACCAGACGTCCAAGGAAATCGGCACCCGATTCGACTTCAAGGGCTCCTCGGCCGCCGTGGAACTCGGCGACGAGGAGATCACGCTGTTCGCCGACAGCGACTTCCAGATCGCCCAGGTGCGCGACATCCTCGTGGCCAAGCTGACCAAGCGCAGCGTCGACGTGCGCTTCATCGACAGCAGCGCGAAGATCGAGAAGATCGGCGGCGACAAGGTCAAGCAGCTGCTCGTCGTGAAGAGCGGCGTCGACACCGAGACCGCGAAGAAGATCCAGACCGCCATCAAGCAGAGCAAGATGAAGGTGCAGGCCGCCATCCAGGGCGACACGGTGCGCGTCACCGGCGCCAAGCGCGACGACCTGCAGGCGGCGATGCAGCTGATCCGCCAGACGGTGCCGGACTCGCCGGTCTCGTTCAACAACTTCCGGGATTGAACATGCGCGGCCTGCTGGCGGCGACGATCGCGCTGCTGCCGGTGCTGGCCGCGGCGCAGAGCGTGTCGATGAGCGGCAGCCTGGGCGACAAGGCGCTGCTGCTGATCGACGGCGCGCCGCGCACGGTCGCCGTGGGTGCCACGGTCTCGGGCGTGAAGGTGATCCGCGTCACCGGCAGCGAAACGGTGGTCGAGGTCGGCGGCAAGCGCCAGACCCTGCAGCTCGGCGGCGCACAGGTCAACCTCGGCGGCGCGGCCAGCGCCGGCGGCGGCACGCAGATCGTGCTGGCGGCCGGCCCGGGCGGGCACTTCGTCACCAGCGGCAGCATCAACGGGCGCGCGGTGCGCTTCGTCGTCGACACCGGCGCGACCTTCGTCGCGATGGGCGAGGCCGAAGCCCGCCGCATCGGCCTGGACTATTCGCGCGGACAGCGCGGCCTGATCAACACCGCCAACGGCCAGGTCATCTCGCACCGCGTCTCGCTCGGCGAGGTGCGCGTGGGCGACGTGACGGTCTACAACGTCGACGCCGTGGTGGTGCCCGCGGGCATGGAGGTGATCCTGCTGGGCAACAGCTTCCTGACGCGCTTCCAGATGAAGCGCGATTCGGACGTCCTGGTGCTCGACAAGAGGCCCTGATGGATTCGTTCACGCCCGAGTGGGCGCGGCATGCGGTCTGGTACCAGATCCTGCCGGAGCGTTTTGCCAACGGCCAGCGCAGCGACGACCCCACGCCGGCCAGCGTCGACGGCTCGCAGCATGGCGGCGCCCTGCCCGAAGGCTGGCGGCCACACCCCTGGACGAGCGACTGGTACGCGCTGCAGCCCTGGGAGGCGGCCTCGGGCAAGCCGCTGATGGCGAACCTGGCCGACCGCCGCTACGGCGGCGCCCTCGGCGGCATCCTGCAGCGCCTGCCCTACCTGCAGGAGCTGGGCGTCAACGCCATCTACCTGAACCCGGTGTTCGACGCGCCCTCGCACCACAAGTACGACGCCTCGACGCTGCACCATGTCGACATTCACCTCGGCCCCGACCCCGAAGGCGACCGCGCGCTGATGGCGCACGAAGTCGGCGACGATCCGTCCACCTGGGTGTGGACGGCGGCCGATCGGCAACTGCTCGAACTGATAGACGGCGTGCACGCACGCGGCATGCGGATCATCCTCGACGGCGTGTTCAACCACGTCGGCCGGCGCCACTGGGCGTTCCGCGACCTGCTCGAGAAGCAGCGCGCCTCGCGCTTCGCCGGCTGGTTCAAGGTGAGCTCCTTCGCCGACGAGCCCGGCGGCTTCCAGTACGAAAGCTGGCGCGGCCACGCCTCCCTGCCCGAGTTCCGCCAGGCGGGCGACGACCTCGCCCCCGGCCCTCGTGCCTACGTCGAGGCCGTCACGCGGCGCTGGATGGCGCCCGACGGCGACGCGTCGCGCGGCATCGACGGCTGGCGGCTCGATGTCGCACCCTGGCTGCCGCACGGCTTCTGGAAACACTGGCGGCGCACGGTGAAGGCGATCAATCCCGACGCCTACCTGGTGGCCGAGAACATCCGTGACGTCGCCTTCAACGTGCCCTTCCTCGAAGGCGACGAGTTCGATGCGGTGATGAACTACAACTTCGCCTTCGCCTGCGACGAGTTCTTCTTCCGCGACACGACGCGCATCACGGCCAGCCGCTTCGATGCACTGCTGCGCGAACTGCGCGAGGCCTACCCGGCCTGCGTCGCGCCGGTGATGCAGAACCTGTTCGGCAGCCACGACACGGCGCGGCTGGCCTCGCATGCGCTGAACCGCGACCGGCTCGACTACCGTGCCTTCGACGAGACCTACCACCCGCGCGATTCGCGTGCGCCGCGGCTCGACACGCGCCGCCCGGACGAGCACGCGCGCGCGCTGCAGCGCCTGTTCGTGCTGTTCCAGATGACCTACCTCGGCGCGCCGATGGTCTACTACGGCGACGAGGCGGGCATGTGGGGCGCCAACGATCCTTGCTGCCGCAAGCCGATGGTCTGGCCGGAGCTGCAGTACGAGGCGGAAGCGACCGATCCCGCCGGCGGCTGGCGTGCCCAGCCGCAGCCGGTGGCCTTCGACCCCGCCCTGTTCGACCACTACCGGCGCTGCATCGCGCTACGCCATGCGCTGCCGGTGCTGCGGACCGGCTCGGTGCGCACCCTGCTGGTCGACGATGCGCG
>CAZVLY010000324.1:0-5032 GCA_964628175.1 uncultured Piscinibacter sp.
GGCGACATGGCTGGCGGCTTCGCGGTCATCAAGGACGTGGCCAAGACCCTGGTCTACCGCCTGGCGGTGTGGAAGAACGCGCAGGGTCGCGAGGTGATCCCCGAGCGCATCATCACGCGGCCGCCCTCGGCCGAACTGCGGCCAGACCAGAAGGACCAGGACAGCCTGCCGCCCTACGAGGTGCTCGACGCCATCCTCGAGCGCTACATGGAGGACGACCAGTCGATCGAGCAGATCGTGGCGGCCGGCTTCGACCCGGCGGACGTGGAGCGGGTCACGCGCCTCATCAAGGTCAACGAGTACAAGCGCCGGCAGGCCCCGGTGGGCATCCGCATCACGCACCGCGCGTTCGGCCGCGACTGGCGATACCCCATCACGTCGAAGTTCCGCGCTTAAACTACGCCGAGTGCAACGTTTTCGGAGCTGGCCATGAAGCAGATCACCGCCGTCGTCAAACCGTTCAAGCTCGAAGAGGTGCGCGAGGCGCTGGCCGAGGTCGGCGTGACCGGCCTGACCGTCACCGAGGTGAAAGGTTTCGGGCGGCAGAAGGGCCACACCGAGCTGTACCGCGGCGCCGAGTACGTGGTCGATTTCCTGCCCAAGGTGAAGGTCGAGGTCGTCGTCAAGGACGCCGACGTGGACCGCTGCATCGAGGCGATCGTCAAGGCGGCCAAGACCGGCAAGATCGGCGACGGCAAGATCTTCGTCACCGCCGTCGAGCAGGTGGTGCGCATCCGCACCGGCGAGACGAACGAAGACGCCGTCTGAAGCAGTTCCCGGCGCTCAGATGCGCCGGTAGTCGTCGGGTGCCGTGGCCAGCGGGGTGAGCCGGGCGATCGCATCGAGCAGGGCGTCGGCCTGTGCGTGGACCTGCAGCAGCGCGTGCTGCGCGTCCGACACGAAGCCCCGTGCGACTGTCTCGTGCATGAAGCCCAGCAGGGTGTCGTAGTAGCCGTCGACGTTGAGCAGGCCGACCGGCTTGTCGTGGTAGCCCAGCTGCCGCCACGTCCACACCTCGAACAATTCCTCGAAGGTGCCGATGCCGCCGGGCAGGGCGATGAAGGCATCGCTGTGCTGCGCCATGAGCAGTTTGCGCTCGTGCATGGTCTCGACGACCTGCAGTTCGGTCAGCCCTTGGTGCCCGACTTCCCGTTCCATCAGCGAGCGCGGGATCACGCCGAGCACTGGCGCGCCGGCGGCCAGCGCGGCGTCGGCCACTCGACCCATCAGCCCAGCGCGGCCGCCGCCATAGACCAGCCGCCAGCCGCGGCGGCCGATGGCGGTGCCCACGGCGACGGCGGCGGCCTCGTAGGCGGCGTCGTTGCCCGGGCGCGAGCCGCAGTAGACGCACAGCGAGACGCGCAGTGTCATGTGGTCGCCCCGAAGCGCTGCCACACCGCGCCCAGCCAGATGCCGGCACACAGCAACAGCGACAGGAAGACGGCGGCACTGGCCAGGTCTTTGGCGCGCTTGGAGAGCTCGTGCATCTCGAAGGAGACGCGGTCGATCGCCGACTCGATGCCCGAATTGAGCAGTTCGACGATGAGCACCAGCATGACCGAGCCGGCCAGAAGAGCTACCTCGACCCAGTTGCGGCCCAGCCAGAACGCCACCGGCAGCATCAGAACGGCGAGCCAGGTTTCCTGGCGGAAGGCGCTCTCGCCGCGGTAGGCCGTTGCCAGGCCCTCGATCGAGTAGCCGGTGGCTCGAACGATGCGCTCGACGCCGGTGCGGCCCTTGTGCGGATTGGTCATGGAGGCGGATTCTGCCTCGTGATCAGCGCCGGTCGGCCACCTTCCAGTGCATCAGGCGCGTCCCGCAGGCGGCGTCGTGCCAGAACTGCCGTTGCGGATGCAACAAGGCCAGCATCGCGTAGCCGATCACGCCGGTGATCAGCACGCCGCCGATCGCTGCGCCCCCGTGGAGTTCGCCCAGCCACAGCGCGATCAGTGCCGGCACGAACCACAGCCAGCTGAGCAGGTAGCGCGCCAGCGCGCGCAACTGCGTGACAGGCTGGCCGTGCGAGTCGACCAGCCGGATGTGCCAGGCCTTCATGGCCACGGTCTGCCCGCCGCGCGACCAGAACCACACGAAGTAGATGCCCAGCACGACGAAGAGGAAGGCTTGCAGCGCATGTCTCCCGACCAGGGCATGCCGCTGCTGCGTGAGGCTGGAGAAGAGGTAGCCCGAGATCATCAGCACCCCGAAAAGCAGCACGCCTTCGTAGAGGAAACAGGCCATGCGCCGCCACAGGCCCGGCGCCTGGATCGGCGCCGCGTCGTCCGTCGTGGCCGGACTCACCGCTTTGAGGTCGTCGACGGCGCTTGCGCCGCGGCTGCTGCCGCGCCCTGGGCCCCGCGTTGAGGCAACAGCGTCGACTTGTCGACGAAGCCCGGCGATGCGGCGATCTTCGGCAGCCCCGGTTGCTGGTGGGACGGCGGTGCGGGGCGCTTGGAGATCAGCGATGTCGTCGCGCCGGGCTGAGCCTGCACCACGGTCGGGCCGACCGCCCTGGGCGGTGCAGCGTACGAAGTGTTCGGCACCAGATTCGACTTCGCCTGCACCGCGTCGCGCGGCGGAGGTGCCGCTCTGCGGGAGGCCTCGTTGCTGCGAGCGCCGTTCATGGCCGCAACCGGCGCTGCACGGGCCGCCAGCTTGCTGCGCTGCTCGGGCGTGAGGGCCTGGTAGGCCTGCCAGCGGGCCTGGCGTTCTTCCTTGGTGAGTTGGCGAACTTCCTGGAAATTCAGTCGCGCCTGACCACGCTGGGCCGGCGACAGCTTGACCCACTCGGCCATGCGAGCCGAGACGCGCTGCTGTTCCGCGGGCGGCAAGGCTGGATAACGCGCCGCGATCTCGAGCCACTTCTGCTTGTGCGGCTCGTCGATGGTCGACCAGTCGCGCTCCAGCGGCTTGAGAGCCGCGCGTTGCGGTGGGGAGAGTTCCTGCCAGCGGGGGCCGCTCTCGGCTGTGCCACTCACGGACGAGGACTTGCCGGCGGAGCCGACCTGCGCTCGAACCGACGGAGTCAGCGCCGCGGCACAGACCACGAATGCCGCCGCGATGGCTGCGATCCGAGACGGTGCGCTCGTGTAGGAGGCAGGGGTCAAGACGCCCCCTCAGTCTCGCGGGGTCTTGAGGAACTCGACGAACCCGGCGTCGCTGTAGGCGGACGGGGGCAGGTCGTCGGCCAGCAGTTCGGCATCGATTTCGGCAGCGACCGAGATCTGCGCCTGCTTGTGCAGGTGCTGGATCACCAGCAGACCCGCGGCCAGCGCCACCAGCGGAAGCGCCGAGGCCAGTTTGACCCACCAGCCGCTCCCCAGGGCAGCCGTGGCCGCCGAGCCGACGGACACCACGTGCGCCGCTTCGGCGGAACGGGTCGCCTGGGCCCGCTCGATGGCCTTCTCGCGCGCAAAGCGCAGGCGCTCGGAGATGTCGGTGTCCAGCGCCTCGGCGCGCTCGTTCAACCGGGCAGCGATCCGGTAGGCGAAGCGGGCTTCCAGGGCGTCTGGTCCGGTTGGATAAACGGCAATGTTCGAGTTCTTCACGGTGCTATTCCCTTTGCCTGCAGGGCTTTGGCCAAGGCATGCACGGCTCTGGAGCAGTGTGTCTTGACGCTTCCCTCCGAACAACCCATCACCTGAGCGGTTTCGGCGACATCGAGTTCCTCCCAGTAACGCAGTGTGAAGGCTTCCCGTTGACGGCCCGGCAACTGCGAAACCTCTGCCTCGATCACCAGCAGGATCTGGGCCCGGGACACCGAGTCCGCCGCGCTCTCGGTGCCGGCGGAACTGTCCAGGGCCTCCAGCCTCTCCAGGATATTGAAGTCTCCGTCCTCGTCGGTGGTTTCGAAATCCGAGAAGTTCCGCACATGCGCATTGCGCACCTTCTGCCGGCGGAACCAGTCCATCGTCGCGTTGGACAGGATGCGCTGGAACAGCAGGGGCAGTTCGGCTGGCGGACGGTCGATGTACTTCTCGGCCAGCCGGATCATCGAATCCTGGACGATGTCGAGGGCCGCATCGTCATCTCGAACGGCATAGGCGACGCGCTTGAAGGCGCGCTTCTCGACGCTCTTGAGGAAGTCGGAGAGTTCTTTGTCGGATGCCAAGGCTGGGCGCCTCGGAAAGAGGCCCGGGGAGACGGCGCGGATTATGTCATCGCACCGCATTGGGACGGCCGCGCGAATGATCAATGTGCAAACAGGTGTCATAATGCTGCTTTGCACAACAGCTGGGTCAGAGGCTGGACGTCCGACCCGGACGCCTCGTTTTTTGATCGCGCAGGCACCACACCCGTCTCATGAGGACGCGGAGAGGTGCACCGATGGTTTTTCGTTAGAGAAAATCACAAAGGTTCAACATGGATATGTCTGCCGCGGAAGTCAAGCGTGCCGCTTCGGCACAACCGCAAACTCCCCCCCACGCCGAGCCGAACGGTTCGGAAATCCTGGTCCGCTGCCTGCAGGCCGAAGGTGTCAAGTTCCTCTGGGGCTACCCCGGCGGAGCCGTGCTGTACATCTACGACGCGCTGTACAAGCAGAACACCATCGAGCATGTGCTGGTGCGCCACGAGCAGGCCGCCATCCACGCCGCCGACGGTTATGCGCGCGCCACCGGCGATGTCGGCGTGGCGCTGGTCACCTCGGGACCGGGCGTCACCAATGCCGTGACCGGCATCGCGACGGCCTACATGGACTCGATCCCGATGGTCATCATCACCGGGCAGGTGCCGACGCCGGCGATCGGTCTCGACGCCTTCCAGGAATGCGACACCGTCGGCATCACGCGCCCGATCGTCAAGCACAACTTCCTGGTCAAGGACGTGCGCGACCTGGCGATGACGATCAAGAAGGCTTTCCACATCGCCCGCACCGGCCGCCCCGGCCCGGTGGTGGTGGACATCCCGAAGGACGTGTCGCTCAAGACGACGCCGTACCACTATCCGGCCACGGTGGAAATGCGCTCGTACAACCCGGTGCGCAAGGGCCACGGCGGGCAGATCCGCAAGGCCGTGCAACTGCTGCTGGCGG
>CAZVLY010000325.1:0-5017 GCA_964628175.1 uncultured Piscinibacter sp.
GGCAGCTGGTACTCGACCGGATCCTCGATGGTGATGATCTTGTCCTGCCCGGTGTTCACCTCCGACAGCACGGCGTACAGCGTGGTCGTCTTGCCGCTGCCGGTGGGGCCGGTGACCAGCAGCAGGCCGTAGGGCATGGCGCCGAGGCGGCGGATGAAGCGCGCGTTGGCGGCGTCAAAGCCGAGGTGCTCGATGTTCAGCGTCTCGTCGGCCGAGAGCTGGTAGCGGTCGAGGATGCGCAGCACCGCGTCCTCGCCGTACAGGTTGGGCATGATCGACACGCGCACGTCGATCGCGCGGCCGCCGTAGCTGAGCTTCAGGCGCCCGTCCTGTGGCACGCGGCGCTCGGAGATGTCCAGGTCGGCGAGCACCTTGATGCGCGAGACCACGCGGTCGGCGAAGTCGCGGCCCTCGGGGCGGGCCACCGCCTGCAGCACGCCGTCGAGCCGGTACTTCACCGCCAGGCCCTTGGCGGCGCATTCGAGGTGGATGTCGCTGGCCTGCGCCTTCAGCGCGTCATAGAGCGTGCCGTTGACGAAGCGCACCACCGGGCTCTCGTCGGCGCCGATGCCGGCCAGCGACAGCTTGAGCACGTCGGCCGCCTCGTCGACCTGGGCCTCGGCACCGCTGGCCAGGCCCGCGGCGCCGTCGAGCGCGCGCGTCTCTCGCTCGAGCCGTGCATAGAACGCGGCGACGTCGTTCGCGCCGGCCACGTACCAGGCCGTGGGCGGGTGGCCGGCGGCGCGGATGCGCGACTCCAGCCACAGCCGCGTGCCGGCGTCGAACGGATCGGCCAGCACGACGTGGCGCATGGCCGTGCCGTCGCGCAGCACCACGCACAGGCGTTGCTGGCCCTGGCTGAAGGGCACCGTCTCGAGGTCGGCCTGCGCGGGCGACCAGTGCGTCAGGTCGGCCAGGGTCAGGCCGCTGCCTTCGCTGAGCCAGCGCTTCATCGCCACGTCGCGCACCTCGGGCCGCTCGTGCTGCAGCAGCTTGCGCGCGGCGGCGAAGCGCTGTCCCAGGCGAGCCACCATGTCGTTGGCGTGGCGCGCGGCGTCGCCGTCCAGCGCCGTGCTGCGGGTGTCGGTGTCGGCGGGGAGATTCATGGCGAGGCGCTCGTTCGGGTCAGCGGATGCTGCTGGCCATCTGGAAGATCGGCACGTACATCAGCACGACGATGCCGCCGACCACCACGCCGATGGCCAGCATCAGGATCGGCTCGATCAGCCGGCCCAGGCGCTCCAGGCCGCGTTCGAGCAGCGCGTCGTGCACGTCGGCCACGCGGTCGAGCGCGGCGTGCAGCTGGCCGGTTTCCTCGGCCACGCGCAGCACGCGCCAGGCCAGCGTGTCGAGCAGGCCGGCGTCGTGCAGCGACTGCGCCAGCGGCGTGCCGGTGGCGGCGGCGGCCAGCGCCCGGTCCAGGCGCGGCTGGTCGGACTGCGCCACCAGTTCGCGGCACATGGCCAGCGCCTTCAGCGCCGGCACGCCGGAGCGGATCAGCATCGCTGTGCTGCGCGCGAGCTGCGACAGGCCGAAGCTGCGCACGTAGGGCCGCATCCACGGCAGGCGCACGGTCTGCTGCAGCACCCAGCCGGCGAGCTGGCCGGCGCGCGCCTGGCGCCACAGCATCCACGCCAGCGTGCCCGCGGCCGCGGCCAGCGTCAGCCAGATCGGCAGCTGCACCTCGTGCATCGCCTTGCCGAGGTGGATCAGCGCGCGCGACAGCGGCGCGATGTCCTGCGCCGCGTTGTCCAGCACCAGCGCGAAGCGCGGCACCACGTAGACGAGCAGGAACAGCACGACGACGAAGGTCACGCCGATCAGCAGCGCCGGGTAGACGCAGGCCGACACCAGCCGGCTGCGCAGCACGCGGATGCGCGCGGCGTTGGCGGCGAAGCGCTGCAGGCTGTCGCCGAGGTCGCCGGTGAGCTCGCTGGCCCTGGCGCAGGCCAGCAGCGGCACGCCGAAGGCGCCGGTGGCCTGCATCGCGCGCGACAGCGACTCGCCGCGCTGCAGCGACTGCAGCACCGCGCGCACCGGTTCGGCGGCACTGCCCGCACCCTGCTCGGACAGCGTGCGCAGCGCCTCGATCAGGCTCAGGCCCGAGCGCAGCATCAGGCTCAGGTCGTGGGCGAACTGCTCTTCGTCGACGCGGGCCGCGGTGTGCGCGGCCGTCGCCGTCGGCGCGGCAGCGACCGGTGCGGAAGCGGTGGGAAACTCGAGCATGGCGCTACCAGGACACCACGTCCGCGGCCTCGCCCTCGCCGCCGGGCTGGCCGTCGGAACCCAGGCTGACGAGGTCGTACTCGCCGTGTTGCCCGGGGCGCTTGTAGACATAGGCGCGGCCCCAGGGATCGTCGGGAACGTCGCGCTTCAGGTAGGGGCCCTGCCAGCGCGCCACCTGCTGCGGTGCGGTGCGCAGCGCCAGCAGGCCTTGTTCGGAGCTGGGGTACTGGCCGACGTCGAGCCGGTACTGGTCGAGCGCCTGGCCGAAGGACTCGATCTGTGCCCGTGCGACCTTCGCGTTCGACTTGCCGATCTGCGCGAAGTACTGCGGCGCCACGATGCCCGCGAGCAGGCCGATGATGACCATCACCACCAGCAGTTCCAGCAAGGTGAAGCCGCGCGCGATGGCCGCCTTCGATGCCTGCTCCCGAGCTCTCATCGCCGCACCTCTTCGTGTTGCGAGGCGGCGGTCGCCGTGACCGCCTTGCCTGTGCAAAACGATTCTTGGGGCAGGGCTTAACCAGCGCTTAAGTCCGGCGGACCCTACTGCGATGGGGAACCCCTGAAGCGCGGGGGAGGGTCTGTCCGATCAGGGATTTGCCGCACGGGCCGGCGCAGCGCGCGCGGCATGGGCCAGCACCTTGGCGACGTAGTCGCGTGTCTCAGGGTAGGCCGGGATGCGGCGTCCGGCGCGCATCACCGCGCCTTCGCCGGCGTTGTAGGCGGCCAGGGCGAGCGACAGGTCGTTGTCGAACAGCGTGATGAGCTGGCGCAGGTAGGCGGCGCCGCCATGCAGGTTGTCGTGCACCGCGAAGACATCCTTCACGCCGAAGCGCCGTGCGGTGTCGGGCATCAATTGCATCAGGCCGCGCGCGCCCTTGGGCGAAACCGCTCGCGGATCGAAGCCGGACTCGACGGCGATGACGGCGGTCAGCAGCGACTCCGAGACGTCGTGGCGCCGGGCGGCTTCGCGGATGACCGGTGCGATGGCCGGCGGCGCGGCGGGGGCGGCCGCGACGGGCCTGTTCGGCACGGGTGCGGCGGCAGCCGGTGGCTGGGGCGAAGCCGGAGCCACCTCGGCGGCGATCAGCAAGGTGGGCGCTTCGCCCGAGGCATGGTTGCTCAGCACCACGCTGCCGCCCTGCGCCTCGCCCGTGTAGATCTGCGCCTGCGCCAGCGCACAGGCGAGACCGGCCACGAACGCCGAGGACTGGCGCACGAAGGCGGGGAGCGCGCGTCGCGCTGCGCGGAGGGTGGGCATGATCGCGACCGATTGAAGCGCAAGGCGCCGGGCGGCCCAACGGGGACGCATCCCCGCTTGCACTGGGGGCCGACCCTCGCTCCCCTGCAAGCGCGGGGAGGGTGGCGTGTGGGGCCTCCCCGGCCTGGGCGGTGGCGTCCCGGGCGCCGGCTGGTCTAATACATCTTGTCACCATTCCCGGCGTCCGAACCGAGATGCGCTTGCTGCTGGCAGAAGACGACACCGCGCTGGGCCGCGCCACCTGCATCTACATGATGCGGGACGGGCATGCCGTCGACTGGGTCACCAACGGGAATCAGCTGATCGAGCTGACCGGCAAGTTCGAGTACGACTGCGTGCTGCTCGACCTGGGGCTGCCCGAACTCAGCGGGCGCGACTGCCTGGTCAACATGCGTTCGCGAGAGGTGGCCACGCCGGTGATCGTCACCACGGCGCAGGGTTTTCGCGACCATCGCATCCACCTGCTCGACCTCGGTGCCGACGACTACCTCGTCAAGCCCTACGACCTCGCGGAACTGTCCGCCCGCGTCAAGGCCATCGTGCGCCGCAGCCAGGTGGTGACGGCGCCGGCGCAGAGCCAGCAGACGTTCGGGCCGCTGACGCTCCTGCCGGCCAGCAATTCGGTGCTGTGGCACGGCAACACGATCGTGCTGACGGCCAAGGAATTCCGCGTGCTCGAGGCGCTGCTGCAGCGCCAGAACCGCATCGTGACGCGCCAGCAGCTCGAGGCCGAGATCTACGGCTGGAACGAGAGCGTCGGCAGCAATGCCATCGAGGTGCACATCCATCACCTGCGGCGCAAGATCTGCGGCGATCTGATCCAGACCGTGCGCGGCGTGGGTTACCAGGTGGGGACGCTGTGAGGCATCGCGGTCAGCGCAAAAAAGTCACGCTCGTCGGCGGCGACCGCGCGAACGAGTGCCGCGCGGGGCGTGCATGGGCGCGAGTCCGGCGGCAGAATGCATTCCATGAGTGTCACCGACGCGTCTGAACCCCTGTCGAATACCGAGCCGGCGCGCGCTGCCGATCCGGCGGAGTGGACACGCGTGCGCAGCCCGGCCCGCGACCAGGACCGAGTGCTGCAGAGCCAGACGCACGTGTGGCTGCGCAAGATCCCGTCGGCCATCCACCCCAAGCACCTGTGCCGCTACTACCCGCGCATCGCCAACCGCCTGGCTCAGAGCTGGGGCGACAAGGCGAAGGTCGAGCAGATCTTCGAGGACCTGATGCACGACCGCCGCGGCCAGCGCAAGGGCTTCTCGGAGCGGGTGCGCGTGGAGATCGAGCGGCTCGAGCGATTCCACGCCCGCAAGCTGCACGTGAACTACCCGCCGCTGATGGTCGTGCGGCACCGGCGCGTGCCGTCGGCCGGCACCGATCAGGGCTGATGGTTGCGTGCGCAGGACGCATGCTCCGGCGCGACTCCTGGCTGTGCTATACTTGCAGGCTCAGTCGCGAGGTGGAGCAGTCTGGTAGCTCGTTGGGCTCATAACCCAAAGGTCGCAGGTTCAAATCCTGCCCTCGCAACCA